>JBPFDX010000032.1:0-4637 GCA_051061385.1 Methylocystis sp. | reverse complement strand
CTGGTGATCTTTGCCTCCTATGGCGACAATATCACGCCGCCGCATCAGGCGCTCGGCTGGATCCCGTTCGTCTATAAGAACACGGAAGATCTCAAGGCCGCCGGGCAGCGAATTATCTACCTCACCAACCCTCACGTCGGTCACCTCGGCATATTTGTCTCAGCGTCAATCGCCCGCTTCGAGCATCGCGCTATTTTGGAGGGCCTCGACGACATCGCGGCGCTGCCGCCGGGTCTTTATGAAATGAAGATAGAAAACCCGGGTGGAGATCCTGATTGCCACAGGCCAAAATATTCGGTCCGCTTCGAACCCCGCGACGTCTCAGAGCTGAAGTTCGATTACCCAGTCGAGGCGTTCGAACGCGTCCGCGCCGTCTCACAAATCGGGAATTTGTTCTACTCCACATTCGTCAGCCCGTGGGTGAAAGCGCTATCGAACCCCTGGACAGCGAATTATTTGCGCTGGCTGCATCCAATGCGGACAACCCGATACTTGCTGTCGGAGCAATTCTCGCCTTGGATGTATGGAGTCGCGGAAATTGCACGGATGGTCGAGAAGGGGAGAACGCCGCTGGCCGAGACGAACTCTTTTCTCGTTCGCGAACGAGAGGTGGCGGGACGAATATCAACCGCTCTCGATGAATTTCGGGCGTGGCGAGACGCAGCCGAGGAACAGGTCTTCGCGCTGCTCTATGGCTCCCAGCCAGGGATAAGACGGCAGCGAAAGGAATCTGCCAACCGGGAACATGTTCACGTCGCGGATGGCGCGGCCTTGGTCATTCAGGACATGCAACCGATTCAGGCCGCCGAAGGCAAGATGGCGGAGCCGTAGCGTCATGCCCACGTCTGCAAAATCTCTCGAGCATCCCATCGAGATGGCGAAAGAACTGGGACCGATCGGAGTCGCGGTGGCGGATGCCGCGCAAGGCCTGGTCGTTGAGACGCTGAAGAAAGCTCAGCAATTGGGCTTCGCCGGCGCGGCTCGCTTCGCTCGCCCTCGCGGCAGCCGATGCATCTCCGGGTTTCCGCGTCGAGCCTCCCCTGCGCTCCACAACCTGACCAGGACTGCTGTCCGATGTTGGAGTGACGATCTTCGCCGACGAAGATTGCGAGATCGCCAGAGGAGCGGCGCCCGATAAGTGTTATTCTGGGAGGAAACAATGGCAAAGAAAAATCATGCTGCCGAACCCGTCGGGGTTGCTCCCGAGATCAGCAAGGATGAATATCGGGCGACCTTGCACGCCTTGCAGGTGGAGCTGGTCAAGTTGCAGAAACACTTCATCGAATGCAACGACAAGATCTTGGTTCTGATCGAGGGTCGCGACGCCGCCGGCAAAGATGGAGTGATCAAACGGATTGTCCAGCATCTGAGCCCACGCGAAACGCGTGTCGTGGCGCTGGGAAGGCCATCCGATCGCGACCGCACGGCTTGGTACTTCCAACGTTACGCGCCTCATTTGCCGGCGGCTCAGGAATTCGTGCTGTTCAACCGTAGTTGGTACAATCGGGCCGGCGTCGAGCGCGTGATGAATTTCTGCACCGACGTGGAATACGAGGAGTTTATGGACACCGTTCTCGACTTCGAGCACATGCTCGTGCGGTCGGGCACAAAGCTTCTCAAATATTATCTTGATATCAGTCGCGATGAACAAAAGAAACGACTGAAAGACCGCCGCGAAGATCCGCTCAAGCAATGGAAAGTGAGTCCGATCGACGCACAAGCCATCAAGCACTGGAACGACTACAGCATCGCGCGAAATGAGATGTTCGCGCGTACGCACAATCCAGTCACGCCTTGGACTGTTGTACGGGCCGACGTCAAGCGGTTGGCGCGTTTGAACCTAATCAAGGATCTGCTGTCGCGATTGCATTACTGCGATAAGGATGCGGCGGCGCTTCTGGTAAATCCCCAAATCGTTTTCCAATATGAGGAAACATATATCCGAAACCGCATGATCTCCGCCTGAACCGGAAATTTCGTCGGAAGAGCGCCCGAAATGAGAAGATGACAGCTCGATATGGAGGAACTCCATGGCCGCTCCGGCCGCTGAGAGTAATACTTCGGGCGACGGCCGTGTCCGGCGACGAGTCTATCAGCAGAGCGCCCGCGCAACGTTTCGATTTGCGCAGAGGGGAATGATCTGTGGTCAATATGCTCTGATATCGAATAGGCCCTGACGAAGTCAGAGGGCGCACAACCTTCGCGCGGGAGGATCTAATGGCTGCTGACGCCCAACACATTGTATGGTTCGAAGAGATTACGCGTCACGATGTTGCGCGCGTTGGCGGCAAGAACGCCTCGCTGGGCGAAATGGTCGCCAATCTCGCCGCAAAGGGCGTCAAGGTCCCGCCCGGATTTGCGACGACGGCCGACGCTTATTGGCGCTTCATCGACAGCAATGGATTGAGGGCCGTCATAGCCGAGACGCTTGCCGATCTCGAAGCCGGCGGCCTATCGCTCGCCGAAGCCGGCCAAACCATCCGCCGCGCCATTTTGCGCGGCAGTTGGTCGCCCGAAATGGCTGATGCGATCACGAGCGCCTACCGCGACCTCTGCCGACGCCTGGGCAAGGCGGAAGCCGACGTCGCCGTCCGTTCGAGCGCGACGGCGGAGGACCTTCCAGACGCCAGCTTCGCGGGACAGCAGGAGACCTATCTCAATATTCGGGGAGAACGGGCCCTGCTCGAGGCATGTCGGCGCTGTTACGCCTCGCTTTTCACCGATCGTGCGATCAGCTACCGCAAGGCGAAAGGGTTTGACCATATGAAGGTCGCGCTTTCGGTCGGGGTTCAGAGCATGGCGCGTTCCGACATCGGCGGGGCAGGCGTGATGTTTTCAATCGACACGGAAACCGGCTTCGACAAGGTGGTTTTGATCAACGCGGCCTGGGGTCTTGGCGAGAATGTCGTTCAGGGCGCCGTCGACCCGGACGAATATCTGACGTTCAAGCCATTTCTCTTCGACGCCGCGCTGTCGCCGATCGTGGAGAAAAAGCGCGGCGACAAGGCCGTCAAGATGATCTACGCCAGCGACGGCGACCTTCCGACGCGCAACGTTCCGACCTCCAAGGCCGAACGCGCCGCTTTTGTCCTCAGCGACCAGGATATCCTGACCTTGTCGCGCTGGGCCTGCGTCATCGAAAACCATTACGGCCAGCCCATGGACATGGAATGGGCCAAGGACGGCGAGACCAGCGAACTTTTCATCGTGCAGGCGCGCCCGGAGACCGTGCAGTCGCGACGCGAAGCGAGCGCCCTGAAGACCTATCGGATCAAAAACAAAGGCCGAAAGATCGTTTCAGGACTCGCCATCGGCGACGCCGTCGTGGCGGGCGATGTTTGCGTGATCGAAAGCGCTCGTGACATCGCGCGCTTCGTAGATGGCGCCATCTTGGTCACGCAAACGACCGATCCAGATTGGGTGCCGATCATGAAACGGGCCGCAGCGATCATTACCGATCACGGCGGTCGGACGTCACATGCGGCCATCGTCAGTCGCGAGCTTGGTCTGCCAGCGATTGTCGGGGCCGGCGACGCGACGCATGTCCTGCATGATGAACAGCTCGTAACCGTGTCCTGCGCGGAGGGCGATCTGGGGTTCGTCTATGAAGGCGTGGCCGACTATGAAACCGAAGGTCTCGACCTCTCCGCTATTCCAATGACGCACACCAAGATCATGCTCAACCTTGCCGATCCAGCGGCGGGGTTTCGCTGGTGGCGCATACCTGCCGATGGAGTCGGTCTTGCCCGCATGGAGTTCGTCATCAACAACCACATCAAGATTCATCCGATGGCTCTCGTCCACTATGACACGCAAAAGAATGAAGACGCCAAAAGCAGCATCGCGCAATTGACCTTCGGATATGACGATAAGACCGAATATTTTGTGGATCGGCTCGCCCAGGCGCTCGCGCGCATCGCAGCCTCGCGCCATCCGGCTCCCGTGATTGTGCGGATGAGCGACTTTAAAACCAACGAATACGCCAATCTGATCGGCGGCGCCGAGTTCGAGCCTAAGGAAGAAAATCCAATGCTCGGTTTTCGTGGCGCCTCGCGCTATTACTCTCCGCGTTACCGAGAAGGGTTCGCGCTCGAATGCCGCGCCATCCGCCGCGTGCGCGAGCAGATGGGATTCAAGAATGTCATCGTGATGATCCCTTTCTGCCGTTCAACGAAGGAAGCAGACCGCGTCCTCGAGGTCATGGCGGCCAATGGTTTGAAGCGTGGCGACGACGGCCTTCAAGTCTATGTGATGTGCGAAATCCCTTCCAACGTGATTTTGGCGAAAGCCTTCGCCGAGCGGTTCGACGGCTTCTCGATCGGCAGCAACGACCTGACCCAGCTCACGCTCGGCGTCGACCGCGATTCGACAGATTTGGCGAATCTCTTCGACGAACAGGATGAGGCGGTGAAATGGATGATTCAAACGGTCATCGCCGAAGCGCGTAAGGCCGGGGCAAAGGTTGGGCTATGCGGACAAGCGCCCAGCGACCATCCCGAGTTCGCCGAGTTTCTCGTCGCATGTGGGATCGACTCCATGTCGATCACGCCGGACAGTTTCATCGCGGTGAAGCGCCACGTGGCGGCGGCGGAAGCCGCAGAGTTAGAGATGAAGATCAATTAGGCGTTAGGGACCAG
>JBPFDX010000031.1:0-30847 GCA_051061385.1 Methylocystis sp. | reverse complement strand
AATTGTGCGTGCGCGGACCGCAGGTCATGAAGGGCTATTGGAACAGGCCCGACGAGACGGCGAAAGTCATGACCTCCGACGGCTACCTGCGGACCGGCGACATTGCGACCATCGACGAAAACGGCTTTGTGCGCATCGTCGATCGCAAGAAAGACATGATCAATGTCTCTGGCTTTAAGGTATATCCCAGCGAGGTCGAGGAGGTCCTTGCGAGACATCCCGGAGTTCAGGATGTGGGCGTCGTAGGCGTCCCCGATCCGGTTTCTGGAGAGCGGGTCAAGGCGATCGTCGTCAGGCGACGCGATGTGACGCTAACGCAAGCCGAACTTGAGGCGCACTGTCGCAAATATCTTACCCGCTACAAGCTCCCGCACATCATCGAGTTCCGAAACGAGCTGCCGAAGACGAGCCTGGGCAAGGTTTTGCGGCGCGGCTTGCGGGAAGCCGCGTCCGCGCCGCGGAGCTTGTGATGGCGGTGGCGTTTTGATGCCTGTCCACTACGCTGAAATCGCCGCGATGTTCGACCAGACCGAGAAATCAGGGGCGACAATCCGCTCCGCACCCGAGAGACGCCAGCCGCGCGTCCCCTCACCCCACCTGCCCGCGATGGCGCAGGAAATGATCGGCGAGCACACACGCCATCATCGCCTCCCCGACAGGAACGGCGCGTATGCCGACGCAGGGATCGTGGCGGCCCTTCGTGACGATGTCGGTCTCATTGCCGAAGCGATCGATTGTTCGGCGGGGCGTCAGAATCGAGGAAGTCGGCTTGACCGCGAAGCGCACGATGACGGGTTGGCCTGTCGAAATCCCGCCGAGCACGCCGCCGGCGTTGTTGGATAAGAACTGCGGTCCACCCGGTCCGGCGCGCATCTCGTCGGCGTTGTCTTCGCCGGTGAGTTCGGCGGCGGCGAAGCCCGCGCCGATCTCGACCCCCTTCACTGCATTGATCGACATCATCGCCGCGGCAAGATCGGCGTCGAGCTTACCGTAGATCGGCGCGCCCCAGCCCGCGGGAACGCCTTCCGCGATAATCTCGATCACCGCGCCCACGGACGATCCGTCCTTGCGCACGTCATCGAGATAATCGGCCCATAACGCCGCCATGCGCGCGTCGGGGCAAAAAAGCGGATTGCGCTCGACCTCCGCCCAATCGAATTGCGCGCGATCGATCTTGTGCGGGCCAACCTGCACGAGCGCGCCGCGAATCGTCACCCCGGCGATCACCTTGCGCGCGAGCGCCCCGGCGGCGACCCGCGCCGCGGTTTCGCGCGCCGAGGACCGCCCGCCGCCGCGATAGTCCCGCACGCCATATTTCGCGTCATAGACGTAATCGGCGTGGCCAGGGCGATATTTGTCGGCGATGTCGCCATAGTCCTTGGAGCGCTGGTCGGTATTCTCGATCACGAGCGCGATCGGGGTTCCGGTCGTCACCTGCCGGCCGTCGCGGTCGGCAAAGACGCCGGAAAGTATCTTCACCTCATCCGCCTCGCGTCGCTGCGTGGTGAAGCGAGATTGTCCGGGCTTGCGCTTGTCGAGATAGCCCTGGAGATCTCCCGCTTCGAGCGGAATTTTGGGCGGACATCCGTCAACGATCGCGCCGAGCGCCGGGCCGTGGCTCTCGCCGAAGGTCGTGACGCGGAAAAGGTGGCCGAAACTGTTGTGGGACATGCGGTCTTCTAGGCCGCACGCCGGCGCCGGTCAAACCGCCGCCTTTCAGGCGACAGCGCCATGACGCGGCGCGCGCGCGCCGTTAAGATAGGCGCATGACCCTCACGCATAAGCCCGTCGGCCCCGGCAGCCATATCTTCCTCGTCGACGGCTCTTCCTTCGTCTTTCGCGCCTATTTCCAGTCGATCCGGCAGGATGCGAAATATAATTATCGCACGGACCGGCTGCCGACCGGGGCCGTGCGGCTTTTCTGCACAAAGCTGTTGCAGTTCGTGCGCGAGGGCGCCGCCGGCGTGAAGCCCACGCACCTCGCCATCATCTTCGACAAGAGCGAGCATTCCTTCCGCAAAGACCTTTATCCGGACTACAAGGCGCACCGCACGGAGCCGCCGGACGATCTCATTCCGCAGTTTCCGCTGATGCGCGCCGCGGTGCGGGCGTTCGGCCTCACCCCCATCGAACAGGACGTCTACGAGGCCGACGATCTCATCGCCACCTATGCGACGCAGGCGCAGGCCAAGGGCGCCGACGTGCTGATCGTCTCCGCCGACAAGGATCTGATGCAGCTCGTCGGGCCCGGCGTCAGAATGTACGATCCCGCCTCGGGAACGGCCGGAAAGAAAGGCGCGCGCGAAGAACGCCTCATCGGCGAAGCCGAGGTCGTCGACTATTTCGGCGTCACGCCGGACAAAGTTGTCGACGTGCAGGCGCTCGCCGGCGATTCGACGGACAATGTGCCGGGCGCGAAGGGCATCGGCGTCAAGACCGCCGCCCAGCTCATCAATGAATATGGCGATCTCGAAACGCTGCTCGCCAAGGCGTCCGGCATCAAGCAGCCGAAGCGCCGCGAGGCCTTAACCGAGCCCGACGCGGTCGCGCGGATTCTAATTTCGAAGAAGCTTTGCGAACTCGTGCGCGACGCGCCTCTCGAAACGCCGCTTGAGGATCTCGGCCTTCATCAGCCGGACGCGGCGAAGCTGATCGCCTTTCTGCAGGCGATGGAATTCACCACCATCACCCGCCGGGTTGCTGAGATGTATGGCGTCGATGCGCATGAGATTGCGGCCGACCCCGGCTTTGTCGGCGCCGCCGGCTGGCGCGGGCGCGACGGCGAACCGTCCGAGATCTCGCCAGCCGCGGCGGAAGCGCCGAAGCCAGGGAAACAGACGAGCGACGCCCTCACGCCCGCGAGCCTCGTCTCCGCGCGTCTCGTCGAGGCGAAGGCGACAAAGATCGACCGGTCGACTTATGAAACGATCGCCTCGACCGACCGTTTGGATCACTGGATCACGCAAGCCGCAAGCGAGGGACTCGTCGCGATCAATATCGAGACGAGTTTGCCAGACCCGATGCGCTGCGAACTGATCGGCGTCTCAATGGCGACGGCGCCGGGTCACGCCTGTTACGCGCCCCTGCAGCATCGAACTGGCGAGTCCGCCGACCTGTTCGCCGGCGCCAATTTGGCAGAGGGGCAGATTCCGCTTGAGGCGGCGCTCGCGCGATTGAAGCCGCTCTTCGAAGATCCATCGATCCTCAAGATCGCACACAACATGAAGCACGACCTGCTCGTGCTCTCGCGCTACGGGATCGACGTTGCGCCGATCGACGACCCGATGCTCATGTCCTACACGCTGGACTCGGGACGTAGCGATCACAATCTCAACGAGCTGGCGCGCAAATATTGCGGCCACGAGGCGCTGATCTTTGCCTCCGTCGCCGGGTCGGGCCGCAATTTCGTCGGCTTCGCCCGCGCCACGCTGACCGCAGCGACGGAGTATGCGGCGGAACGGGCGGATGTCGCCTTGCGCCTTTGGCGTGTGCTGAAGCCGCGCCTCTCGGCCGAGCGCATGACCGCCGTCTATGAAACGCTGGAGCGGCCGATGGTGGCGACGCTCGCGCGCATGGAGCGCAGGGGCGTCACCGTCGATCGCGCGATGTTGTCGCGCCTTTCCGGAGAATTTGCGCAGGACATGGCGCGTCTCGAGGCCGAGATCTTCGATCTTGCGGGCGAGAGCTTCAATCTCGGCTCGCCCAAGCAATTGGGCGATATTCTCTTCGGCAAGATGGGGCTTCCTGGCGCGAAAAAGACTGCCACGGGCGCCT
The DNA here is from genome assembly GCA_051061385.1 of Methylocystis sp. Taxonomy (GTDB): domain Bacteria; phylum Pseudomonadota; class Alphaproteobacteria; order Rhizobiales; family Beijerinckiaceae; genus Methylocystis. The sequence goes on along the minus strand of JBPFDX010000031.1, from coordinate 27,073 downwards.
GGTCGACGTCGGCGAGCGTTCTCGAAGACCTCGCGAGTTCGGGCAATGATTTCGCGCGCCGCATTCTCGACTGGCGGCAAGTCTCCAAACTCAAGAGCACCTACGCCGACGCCCTGCCCGGCTATATCAATCCGGAAACCGGCCGCGTGCACACGAGCTATGCGCTCGCCGCCACGACGACGGGACGGCTTTCTTCATCCGAGCCGAATCTGCAGAACATTCCCGTGCGTAACGAGGCCGGCCGCAAAATCCGCAAAGCCTTCGTCTCGACGCCCGGCCATGTGCTGATTTCTGCGGACTATTCGCAGATCGAACTGAGACTGCTCGCTCATATCGCCGACATTCCTCAGCTGAGACGCGCCTTCGCCGAAAATCTCGACATTCACGCGATGACGGCGAGCGAAATGTTCAACGTGCCAATCAAGGATATGCCCGCCGAAACGCGCCGCCGCGCCAAGGCGATCAATTTCGGCATCATTTACGGCATTTCCGCCTTCGGACTCGCCAATCAGCTGAGCATTCCGCGCGAAGATGCGAGCGCCTACATCAAGCGCTATTTCGAACGCTTTCCAGGCATTCGCGACTATATGGATTCGACGCGCAAGACGGTGCGCGAGAACGGCGCAGTCTCGACCATTTTCGGCCGCGTCTATCACTTCCCCGGCATCGGTTCGGCCAATGCGTCAGACCGCGCCTTCTATGAGCGCGCCGCGATCAATGCGCCGATTCAGGGCGCGGCCGCCGACATCATCCGCCGCGCCATGATACGGATGGATGATGCGCTCACCCACGCCGGTCTCACCGCGCAGATGCTTCTGCAGGTGCATGACGAACTTGTGTTCGAAGCGCCTGCGAATGAAGCCGAGGCGACCATCGACGTCGCGCGCCGAGTGATGGAGCAGGCGCCAGCGCCTTCCGTCCACCTCGCCGTGCCGCTCAAAGTCGACGCGCGCGCCGCCGCCAACTGGGACGAGGCGCACTGACGCTTCACAGACCTGGATCGACCCCGTCCTGCGCTTCTTGTGTCTCCAGTCCAAACTTCAGTCGCGACCAGAATCGTTCGTGGACATAATAGAGCGCAACGAACGCCAGCATTTCCACGCCGGTAATCTGGGCCGCGAGCCCCGCGCTTTGAACGAAGGCGTACACGATCAGGAAGGTCGAAACGCTTGCGGGGGCGAGCCAGGACAGCGCTTTGACGAGGCTGCGAACGGGAGTCGGCTTGAACGACTCGCGGGCCAGCGTCAGGCCTTCCATAGAAGCGTAGCTGAGTTCGGTCAGCGGCGGCGCGGCGCGCCCGTTCGACGCCGCGACCGACTTCACCATGCCGACCGCAACCGTTTCATTGGTGATGCGGTCGATCAGAATGAACCCGCCGGTCTCGCGATTCTCGACGTAGAGATCGCAGGCGATCACCGTCTCGAGCGACAGGCGCGCCTCGCCTATCTCATTGAAGCCGAGCGTCGATCCTCCGGGGAGCGGCTGCGGCAAGCCAGTTTCAATGTTGAGCCGCGCGTCGACCGCCGTCACCGCCGCCGGCGCCGTCTTCGTTCCGAGCTTCAACAGGTAGCTCTTGCCGACGACGAGAGGCTCACGCACCAGCCACAACAGCTTCGCTTCGAGACGGTCGCCGGTCTTTGCTGGCGATACCGGCGAGCACAGAAGATCGCCGCGCGAAACGTCGATTTCCTCGGTGAGCGTGAGAGTCGCCGATTGGCCTGAAACGGCGCTGTCGAGATCGCCGTCGAAGGTCACGATCCTCGCGACGCGCGTATCGCGTCCCGAGGGCAGAATGCGCACGATATCGCCCGGCTGGATGTTGCCGCCGCTGATGAAGCCCGAGAAGCCGCGGAAGTCGAGATTGGGGCGATTCACCCATTGCACCGGCATGCGGAACGGCGCGATCCGCGTGGCGTCCTCCACGGCGACGCCTTCGAGATAGGCGAGCAGCGGCGGTCCGTCATGCCAGGGCATATTCGCGCTGCCGTGGACGAGATTGTCGCCGTCCTTGGCGACGAGCGGCGCGACATAGATCGACGCGAAGCGAAGATTGTCGGCGAAGGCGTGGAAATCGGCTTCGATCTTGCGGAAGACCTCTTCGCTGTAGCCGACGAGATCCATCTTGTTGACGGCGACGACCACATGGCGGACGCCGAACATCGAGGTGATGACGCTGTGTCGGCGCGTTTGCGGCAGAATTCCCTTGCGCGCGTCGACAAGCAGGATGGCGAGATCGGCGGTCGAAGCGCCGACGGCCATGTTGCGGGTATATTGCTCGTGGCCGGGGGTATCGGCGACGATGAACTTGCGTCTGTCCGTCGCGAAATAACGATAGGCGACGTCAATGGTGATGCCCTGCTCGCGCTCGGCCGCCAGCCCGTCGACGAGCAATGCGAAGTCGAGCGCTTCGCCCTGGGTGCCGTGCTTCTTCGAATCGGTTTCGAGCGCCGCGATGACGTCGTCGGGCGCTAGATCGGCGTCATACAGCAGACGACCGATCAGGGTCGATTTGCCGTCGTCGACCGAGCCGCAGGTGATGAAGCGCAAGAGCGGCTTTTCGCCGACCAGTCGCGCGGACGCGCGCGACGGCGATGCGGCAGCGACGGCGCCATGCATGTTAGAAATACCCTTCCTGCTTCTTCTGTTCCATCGAGCTGGAGCCGTCGTGGTCAATCAGACGCCCCTGGCGCTCCGATGAGCGGCTTTCGCGCATCTCTGTGATGATCTCTTCGAGGCTTGCTGCATCGCTCTCGATTCCGCCCGTCAGCGGATAGCAGCCGAGCGTGCGAAAACGCACCATCTTATGTTCGATCGTTTCGCCGGGCGCGAGCTCCATGCGCGCGTCATCGACCATGATGAGCGTGCCGCTGCGGCGCACGACGGGCCGTTCCTTGGCGAAATAGAGCGGCACGACCGGAATGTTCTCGCGCGCGATGTAATCCCAGATGTCCGCCTCGGTCCAATTGGACATCGGGAACACGCGCAGACTCTCGCCGGGCGCCTTTCGGGTATTGTAGAGGCGCCAGAATTCCGGCCGCTGATTCTTCGGATCCCACCGGTGCTGCGCCGTGCGGAAGGACAGCACGCGCTCCTTCGCGCGGGATTTTTCCTCGTCGCGCCGCGCGCCGCCGAAAGCGGCGTCGAACTTGTATTTGTCCAGCGCCTGCTTCAGCGCCTCCGTCTTCATGATCTCGGTGTGAAGCTTCGAGCCATGGACGAACGGGCTGATGTTCATCTCAATCCCTTTGGGATTGATGTATTCGATGAGTTCGACGCCGAGCTCCTTCACGCGACGATCGCGGAATTCGATCATCTCGCGAAATTTCCATGTCGTATTGACATGGAGCAGCGGAAACGGCGGCTTCGACGGATAGAAGGCCTTCATGGCGACGTGCAGCATCGCCGCCGAATCCTTGCCGATCGAATAGAGCATCACCGGCCGCTCGCACTCGGCGACCGTCTCCCGCATGATGTGGATGCTCTCGGCTTCGAGTCGATCGAGATGGCCGAGCGAACGCATGGCGAGCGCGGTCATGGACGCGCCTCCTGCGGCGCCGGCCCGCGGCGCAGCACGCCGTCTTCGCCGACGTGGAGGCCGCATTCCTTCTTATTGTCTTCTTCCCACCACCAACGGCCGGCCCGCTCGCTCTCGCCTGGCAGCACCGCGCGCGTGCAGGGCGCGCAGCCGATCGACAGAAAGCCCTTGGCGTGGAGATCGTTGATCGGCACTGAATACTCCTCGACCGCGGCGACGATCGCGTCGCGCGTGTAATCTGCGAGCGGATTGAGCTTGAGCAGCCTGTGCGTCTCGTCAAAGGCGATAAGCGGCGCATCGGCCCGCGCCTGCGACTGATCGGCGCGAAGCCCGGTCACCCATGCCGAAACGCCCGCGAGCAGCCGCGACAGCGGCTCCACCTTGCGCACGTGGCAACAAGCCTTGCGCGCCTCGACGGCCTTGTAGAAGCCGTTGATCCCCTGCTCTTCGATCAGCGCCTCAAGCGGCGCGGCCTGCGGATAGACGGCGCGAATGCGCCGCGCGTAGCGCGCTTCCGTGCGCTCCCACAGCTCATAGGTTTCCGGAAAGAGTCGACCCGTGTCGATCGTCGCGACGTCGATATCAAGCCCCTGCGTGAAGATCGAATGCGCGATGAGCTGATCCTCGACGCCGAAGCTCGTGGTGAACACGATCCGGCCGGGAATGAACTCGCGAACGAGCAACAGACGATGATCGAGGTCGAGCGGCGCCAGTCGCGGCGCGAGCGTTTCAGCGATCGACGGTTTCATGAGCGCGCGGCCCTCCGGCGCGCTTCGAGAATCGAGCTGCGTCCCACGTAGCCGCGCTGATAGCTCATCGAATAGGCGTTGAGCGCGGCGCGCCACTGTCCTTCGTCCTGGCGATCGGCGAGATCGTCGGGAATTTCGATCGTGTCAAAGCCGCATCCAAGCGCATGGGAGTATTGGTCGGCGACGAGCCGGCCGCTCGCGCGCAACTCGCCCTGAAATCCCGCCCGGCGCAACAGCCGCGCCAGAGAGAAGCCGCGACCGTCTGCGAAGGCAGGAAAAGCGATCGAGACGAGGCCGAGCCGCGGCAACGCCGCCGCGAGGGCCGACGGCTCCGTCGTGTTGGGAACGATCACGCCAAGCGTCGACGCCGGTCCGAGGACCTCGAGCGCATGTTCGAGTCGCGGCAACGACACGATAACCTTGCCGGCCTTCGGCAACGCTTCCTCGTCGGCGAGACGCCGCCATGAGTCCTCGACGAAGCGGCCGTCAGATATCAGCGCCATCTTCGCCCTCCCGACGCAAGGCGTCTTTGAATCGCGAATGACCGATGCGCCGCCACGCGTCGATGAAGGTTTCGCCTTCTTCGCGCTCGGCCAGATAGAAATCGACGAGATGTTCGATGACGTCCGGCACCTGGTCCGCGGTGACGCCCGGTCCGAGGATTTCGCCGATCGACGCGGAAAAGGTCGGATCGCCGCCGAGCGTGATCTGATAGGATTCCTGGCCCTTCTTCTCGAGACCGAGAATGCCGATCGCGCCGACATGGTGATGGCCGCAGGCATTGATGCAGCCCGAAATCTTGATGCTGAGCTTACCGATCCGCCGCTGCCGGGACATGTCTGAAAAACGCTGCGAAATCGCCTGCGCGACAGGAATCGACCGCGCGGTGGCCAGCGAGCAATAGTCGAGGCCCGGGCACGAGATGATGTCGGAGACGAGGCCGGCGTTCGCCGTCGCGAGCCCGGCGGCGTCGAGCATGCGCCAGAGCGCGAAGAGATCGTCCTGCTTCACATGCGGCAGGATGATGTTCTGCTCATGGCTGACGCGCAATTCGCCGAAACCGAAGCGCTCGCTCGCGTCGGCGAGCACACGCATCTGATCGGACGTGGCGTCGCCGGGAATGCCGCCGATCGGCTTCAGTGAAACGGTGACGATGGCGTAGCCAGGGATCTTGTGCGCGCTGACGTTAACGTCACCGAAATTGGCGAAGGCTGGCGTTTCCAGTTTCGCGGCGCGCAGCAAGGTGGATGTCGCCGGCAGAGTTTCATAAGGCGGCGGCGCAAAGAAAGCGGCGATGCGCTCGAATTCTTCCGGGTCGTGAGAGAAAACCGAACGGTCCATCGCCGCGAATTCGGCGTCGACGGCGGCGCGGATTTCCTCCAGCCCCTTCTCGTGGACAAGGATTTTGATGCGCGCCTTGTATTTGTTGTCGCGCCGGCCGAAGCGGTTATAGACGCGCATGATCGCCTCGAGATAGGCGAGGAGATCCTGGCGCGGCACAAATTCGCCGACGACCTTGCCAACGAAGGGCGATCGGCCGAGACCGCCGCCGACAACGACCTGATAGCCGATCTCGCCAGCGTCGCTCGTGAGGATGCGCAAGCCGATGTCATGCACCATGATCGCGGCGCGGTCATGCGCGGCGCCCGTCACGGCGATCTTGAACTTGCGCGGCAGGAACGAGAATTCCGGGTGCAGGCTCGACCATTGGCGAAGAAACTCCGCCGTCGGCCGCGGATCTTCGATCTCGTCAGGCGCGACGCCGGCGAAATGGTCCGCCGTCACATTGCGGATGCAGTTGCCCGACGTCTGGATCGCGTGCATCTCGACTTCGGCGAGCGCTTCCAGAATATCCGGCGTATCGACGAGCTTGGGCCAGTTGTACTGCAGGTTCTGGCGCGTCGTGAAGTGGCCGTAGCCCCTGTCCCATTTGTCGGCGATGTCGGCGAGACGGCGCATCTGCCGCGCGGTCAGCGTGCCGTAGGGTATCGCGACGCGCAGCATATAGGCGTGGAGCTGGAGATAGAGCCCGTTCATCAGCCGGAAGGGGCGGAACTCCTCTTCCGTCAACGCGCCCGAAAGCCGCCGGCTTACCTGCTCGCGAAACTCCGCCACGCGTTCGCCGACGAAGGCCGCGTCATATTGGTCGTAGCGATAGGTGGTCATCGGCGCGTTGGCCCGCTGCGCCACCCGCACATCAATCGCCGTCATGGCGCGCCTCTGCTCGCTTGTTTGCCGAGATCGAGGCGAACGCTTGGTCCCTTCACGCGCATCCTTTCGCGATAATGCAATGGCGTCGGCGCGCCGTCTCTGCCGATCTCGACGTCTGCGAGATAAACGTCAACGACCCGGTTGTCGGAGATGTCGCGCTTGCCCAAGGCTTCGAGCGCGGCCGCCTCCTGCGCGTTCTGGGCGACGCGCGCGCGGCGATGATCGTCCTCCCAGCCTGTCGGACCGAGAAACACCACCTCGCCGTCCGTGAGCTTGGAGGCGACGAGGATCTGCGGATGTTTGAAGGCGGGCATCACGTCTCCTGCGCGAGCTTCAACCGAAGGCCGGTCATGTCGTCGGACCAGATGATCTGGCAGGAGAGACGCGAATTTTCGTAAATCATCGGCAGTTCATCGAGTTTTTCGATTTCCTCTTCGCGCGGCGGCGGCACGCGACGCGCCGACTCGGCGTCCAGAATAACGTGGCACTCCGCGCATGCGAGCGCGCCGCCACAGGTATTGTCCATGCCGACGCCATGGTCGCGTAAAATCTCCATCAGCCGCCAGCCTTCCACGGCTTCGAGCTCGTGAGACACGCCGTCGCGATCCTCGACATGCAAAGTCGGCAGACTCTGCTGCGAGGGCTCAGCGGGCCGTTGCGCAACGATGTTCTCGATGTTGCTCATGTCTTTGACGCGCCGACTGGTCCGCGCCCGCGAGCAGCCGCGGACGTTCTGTATTTCGAACGCATAAACCTCTAAACCGCACGAATGTCAATTCACGATCGAATTGCGGAGCTTATGCGTATTAACAATATTATTACGTTGTTTCAACCTCGTCACAATTGAAACGCCATCGGCGGCTAGCTGAATCAACGCATGACAAGCGCCGAAAACCATGTTTGTTAACGCCTTGCCATCCCTTAGCAGCGGCGCCAGCGCGAATTCCTACAGGAGCCCCCATGGTTAAAAAGCCGGTCAAAATCACCAGGGAAGCGCCAGCGAAGCGGGAGCCGGAGCGTCGTGGGCGAACGGCCGAGCCTCAGGCGCCTGCCTCGAACGGCGCCGTTCGGCCGGCCGTGATCGTCGTCGGCGCCGACAAGGGCGGCGTCGGCAAGACGACGATCGCCAGAGCCATCCTCGACTTTCTGTCGCTCAACGACATTCATGCCCGCGCGTTCGACACCGAGACGCCGCGCGGAACGCTTCACCGCTTTCACCCCGACGAGACGATGATCGTCAATCTGACCGAACCGGCGGATCAGATGAAGATCATCGACACGCTGAATACGTCGCAGGCCAAGGTCAGCGTCATCGACGTGCGCGCCGGCGGCCTGAGCCCTGCGCTCTCGGCTCTCGACGAGATCGGCTTTTTCGATGCGGTGAAAGGCGGCGAATTCCGGTTCATTCTGCTGCATGTGATCGGACCCTCCATCGCGTCGCTGGAGGAGATCGCCGAAATCGCGCCCTATGTCGCGGACGCCAATTATTTCATGGTGAAGAATCACGTCAACGACACGACCTTCTTCGAGTGGGATCCGCAAACTCACGCGAAATATTTCGAGGACGTCGTCACCACCGGCGAGATCACGATCCCCAAGCTCAGCGAACTCGCCTATGAGCAGGTGGAGCTTTCCGGCACGCCGTTCTCGACGTTCATCGCCAATCAGGACGCCCAACGCCAGCCGGCGGAGCATTCCTTCGTGCTGCGGGGGTATGTCCGAACCTGGCTCGCGCGAGTCGCCGACGAGTTCGAAAGAGTCGGTCTTCTCGAACTGATCGGCGAAAAAAGGCGATAGAGGTCGCGGCGGCGCGCATTGTCTCCGCGAAAGCCAGATGACGCGCCGCACATTAGCGTTCTTCGTTTGCTCGCCGCGTTCGCAAACAGGCGTGACGACGGCGGCGCGTTTGCTCACCGATTATTATCTCTCGCGCAATGTCGGCGTGGAGGGTTTCGATACGGTTTGCCGCGAGCCGCTCTATGGGCTGCTCTTTCCGGAACGCACGCGCGTCGTCGACCTGAGCGAGGTCAGGGGACAGATCTCGCTCTTCGATCGCCTGCTCGTCGCCGACGAAAGGCCGAAGATCGTCGATGTCTGGCATCGCTCCTATGAACGCTTGTTCGCGACGATCGCCGAAATCGGCTTTCTCGAAGAGGCGCAGCGGCTTGGCGTGGAGCCGATCGTTCTCTTTCAGACTGACGCCACGGCGCGTTCGGCGAACAGCGCGCTAGCGCTCAAGACCACATGGCCTAATCTCTCGATGAACGTCATTCACAATCGTGGCGCTTCGCCGCTCGGCCGCGACGCCTTCGCGATCCTTGCGCGCTATCCTTCAAGCGGAAAATTCGTGATTCCGCGTCTTGAGGCGCCGATTGCGCGAGCGCTCGACGACGTCAATCTTTCGCTATCTCGATTCATGAGGGAGCCGCAGCCGGATATGTCGGTTGTCGTTCGCGCCGCGCTCAAAGCCTGGCTCGTGCCGATCTATACTCAATTTCAGAGCTTCGAACTGCGGCTTGCGCTGCAGTCGAGCGAATGCCTTCGCTAAGGGCCGGTCATGGACTACCGCAAACTCGGAAACACCGATCTCTCCGTCTCCGCAATCTGTCTCGGCTCAATGACCTGGGGCGAACAGAACAGCGAGGCCGAGGGCCATGCGCAATTGGACTACGCCTTCGAGCGCGGCGTCACCTTCGTTGACGCGGCGGAAATCTATCCCATTCCCCCGCGGCGCGATACTCAAGGCTCGACTGAGCGCGTCATTGGAAGCTGGATCGCCGCGCGAAAGAACCGCGACAAGGTGATTGTCGCCACCAAGGTCGCCGGACGCGGCGACGCCGACTGGCTGCGTCCCTGGGGCGGCGGGACGGTTCTCGACGCCAAAAACATCGACCATGCGATCGAAGGATCGCTCAAGCGGCTGCAGACCGATTACATCGACCTTTACCAGCTGCATTGGCCAGATCGATCGCTACCGCTTTGGGGCGCGGGCGGCACGGTCTACCGCCGCCCCACGAGGCGCGATGAAATTCCGATCGAAGAGACGCTCGAGGCCCTGGAGCGGTTGGTCAAAGTAGGGAAAGTTCGCCACATCGGCCTTTCCAACGAAACCCCGTGGGGCGTGGCCCGTTTCCTGCGCGCCGCCGAACTCGGCCATGGTCCGCGCGTCGTTTCGATTCAAAACGCCTACAACCTCGTCAACCGCACCTTCGAGATCGGACTCGCTGAGTTCGCCGAGCGCGAGCGCGTCGGCTTGCTCGCCTATTCGCCGCTCGCACAAGGCTACCTCACCGGAAAATATCAGGGCGGCGCGCGGCCTCCCGGCGCCCGCACGACGCTGTTCGAGCGGGCGCAGCGTTATGAGAAGCCGGAAGTCGAACAGGCGATCGACGCCTATCTGGCGCTCGCGCAGGATATCGGCGCCGATCCCGCGCAGCTCGCGATCGCCTTCGTGACGTCGCGGCCCTTCGTGACCTCGAACATCATCGGGGCGACGACGATGGAGCAGCTCAAGACCGACCTTGCGTCGACGGCGTTCAGGATCACGCCTGAAATCGAGCGGCGCATCGACGCGATTCACGCTCTGCACAGCAACCCTGCGCCGTGAGCGAAGGCGCAACTCTTCGCAAGGAAACGCCAGAGGACTATCCGGCGATATGCGACCTGCTCTGCGCGGCCTTCCGACAACCCGGCGAGGCCGAACTCGTCGAGGCGCTGCGCGAGGAAGGCGACCTGGTTTCGGGCTGCGTCGCCGCCATGAATGGAGTCATCGTCGGCTACGCCGCCCTGTCCAGGATGAAGGCTCCCTTTCCGGCGCTGGGTCTCGGTCCCGTCGCTGTCGACGCGGCGCACCGACGCAAAGGCGTCGCGAGCGCGCTTCTGCGTTGGAGCTTGGCGCAGGCCCAGAACGATCAATGGCGCGCGGTTTTTGTGTTGGGCGACGGCGCTTTTTACGGCCGGTTCGGATTTCAACCGGAGCTTGCGGCAGGCTTCGGCTCGCCATATTCAGGGCCGCATTTTATGGCGCTGGCGCTCAACGGCGCGCTTCCAATCAAGCAGGGGCGGATCGACTATGCGCCAGCCTTCGACCGGCTCGGCGGCTGACCTTCAGGCGTGTCCAGCGTGCGTCGACAGTCGTTGGGGATCGACGCCGATCGAGCGCAATGCGCGCGCATATTTCGTCTCGAGGTCGCGGTCGAAGAGCAAAGCGGGATCGGCGGGACAATTCAGCCAGCCGTTGCGCTGAATCTCTTCTTCGAGCTGGCCGGCGTCCCAGCCGGCGTAGCCAAGCGCGAGCAGCGCACGGTCCGGCCCCTGGCCTGCGGCGATGGCGCGCAGAATGTCGATCGTCGCCGTAAGCGAGACGCCGTCGTCGATCGGCAATGTGGAATTATCCAGGAAGAAATCCGGCGAATGCAGCACGAAGCCGCGGTCGGTCTGCACCGGCCCTCCCGACAGCACCTGAATATCTTCCGCGCGGCTCGGCAGGCTGATGCGCTCCTGCGGCGCGATCACTTGCAGCTGCACGAGCAGATCGGGGAAATTGCGCACACGCGCCGGCTGGTTGACGACGATGCCCATCGCGCCTTCTTCGGAATGGGCGCAGAGATAGATCACAGATCGCGCGAAACGCTGATCCAGCATGCTCGGCATGGCGACCAGCAATTGGCCGTCGAGAAAGCGGCGCTCGCCAGGACGACCGCTGTGGCGCTCGCCTGCTGCAAAATCTTGCTTCTTGCCGCTCGGCCTCATAGGGTCATGCTACGCCCGCCGCGCCCTCAGGACAAGCGGCGCAAATCACGTAACTAACTGCCTTGACTACGGGACGGGGCGCGGCAGGAGCATGATGCGCTCAAAATTCTTTTGGTTCGCGCCGCTAGCGGTCACGCTCGCGCAGGCAGTGGCGACTGTGTCGCTCGCGGAGCAAGCGAGCTTCGCCTCTGCGGTCGTCAAAAGCGCCGCGTCCAGCGCTCGGCTCCTTTCCGCAGGTCCGCCGCAGAGCGGCTCATATCGGGCCGCCGTCGAGATCGCGCTCGATCCCGAAACCATCACCTATTGGCGCCAGCCTGGCGAAGCAGGCTCCGCGCCCACCTTCGATTTCTCAAAGTCCGTCAATGTCGCGAAGGTCGAACCGTCCTTTCCCGCGCCGAAACATATCGACGAAGCGGGAACCATCGTCGCGGGCTACGATTCTCGGGTCATTCTGCCGTTGAAGGTCACCGCGCGCGATCCGAACGCGCCGGTGACGCTCAATCTCGCGCTCGACTACGCGTCATGCGGAAAGATCTGTCTGCCGGCGCGCGCCGATCTGTCGCTGCAACTGCCGCGTGATGGCGCTTCGCCACACGCCGCCGAGATCGCAGAAGCCGAACGGCTCGTGCCGAGCAAGCTCACCCCGGCCGAAGCCAAGAAGCGCTTTGCGCTGTCGCGGAGCGGCGCGGACGGCGCGTGGCGGCTGCGCTACCTGGGCCCTGGCAAGGCGAAGGACGTTTTTGCGGAAGCGGACTCGCCCTTCTTCATCGAGACCGCCCGGGCGGGAGAGGATTTCGAGCTCAAGCTGTTTTCGGGCGATGCGCCTGCGAAGGCCGCCGATGCGACGCTCACCATCGTCACCGACGCCGGCGCGTTCGAGGCCCCGGCGCGGCTCGAGTGAGATAGCCGATAACGCCCTACTCCACTTCGGCGTCGATCGGCGCCGCAGCCTCATGATCGAGCTTCGGCGTGCGCTTGAACGTCGACTTACGGCCGCGCAGCGTCTGGAGAATCTTCGCGCCGTTGGCGAAGGCGAGATAGATCATCAGCGGCGGAATTGACGCGACGGTCTTCACGTAATCGCCGACGCTCCCGCGCTTGAGCGCCAGATAGGGCGGCAGCGTGATGCCGAGCGCGACCAGCGCCGTCATGATCCCGATGATCTCCAGCATGCCGGCATAGGGCGCGAGAGACCCGTGGAGGATTATGCCAAGAACGAAAGCGATGAATCCGATCGCGGCGACGGGGAAGAAAATCTGATGGGCGATGAGAGAGATCGCCATGACGCGCCGCGTCAGGCTCCAGGGCGAGCGCCAGATCGGCACGATCGTCTTCTGCGCGACCTGCACGAAACCATTGGACCAGCGTCTCTGCTGGCGGCGGAAATCGCGAATGCCTTCCGGCACCTGGCCGGGAATCGGCGGCTCCGAGACGAACAGCCCATGCCATCCGTTGAGCGCCGCGCGCACCGTGAGGTCGAGGTCTTCGCACAGCGAATAGTCTGACCAGCCGCCGGCGTCCTCGATCGTCGCCCGTCGCCAGATCCCGCCGGTGCCGTTGAACTGGAATAGCCAACCCGCATGCGCGCGCGAGCGCTGCTCGACGAGATAATGGCCGTCCTGAACGAGGCCCTGAGCGCGCGTCAGCCAGTTTTTTTCAAAGTTCTGAAACTCGCAGCGCGACTGCACGAAGCCGACGCGTTCGTCGGTCAGAAAAAGCGGGACCGTCCGCTTGAGCCAATTCGTCGGCGGGCGGAAGTCCGCGTCGAGCATCGCGACGAAGGGTTCATCGGTGAGCGTGAGGCCATGCGCGCAGGCGCCGGCCTTGAAGCCCGAGCGATCGGCGCGCCGCACGTGATCGATGAGGGCGCCGCCGAGGCGAAGCTCTGCCGCCACGGCGTCGGCGCGCACGCTGGTCTCGTCGGTTGAATCGTCGAGAAGCTGAATGCGCAGCTTCTCCTTGGGCCAGTCGAGAAGCGCCACGCAGCGCAGCGACTGCTCCGTGACGAGCGGCTCGTTGAACACCGGAATCTGCAGCACGACGCGCGGCAGATCCGAGTCAGGCGTGGCAGGCCCCTGCGGATCGCGGACGCCGCGCAGCTGGTCGTAAAAGAAGCGGCCGATGACGATCAGATAGCCGATCCCGATCGCAGCCAGGATCGAAGCGGAGGCAAACGTGATCGCGTCGGCAAGGAATTGAAAAAGCCCCAGCACCAAACGGTCTATCCTTCTTCATGCGGAACCGGCGAGGGCTTCGCCCCGGCGCGCGCGTTCACGCTGTCCCTCGCCCAGACCACCTGGTCAGTGACCCAGGCGTTCAACCAGACCGCCAGCATCGTCGCCTCGCGAACCACAAACACGATGGGCGCAGCCCAAGATAACTGCCATCCTTTGACTATGGAAAGCAATGTTTCGAGCGTAAACCACAGAAGAAGCGTCGCCGACGCTGCCGCAAGGGGGGCGACCCCGATAAGCGGCGCCGCCAGCGCAGATGCGATAACTGCTGGAACTGCTTGGCATATCGGCTCTGCGACGAAAGAAATCAGCTCGTCCTTGCGGCGAACGACGCTCCAGCGCAACTGCCGCTGATACACGTCGACGAGCGCGCGCGCGCCGAGTTCCTGTCGCACCGGCCAATGGGAAAAGACGGGCCGTTTGCCGGCGCGCCGCATAGCTTTCGCCAAAGCGTTGTCTTCGCCGACGGTATGAGAAATCGCGTCGAACCCTCCCGCGCGCAGGAAGTCCGAACGCCGAAACAGCATGATCTTGCCGACGCCATGCCCCTGCCCCAGAGCCGAGGCGAGAAACAGCATACGGGCATGCGGACCATTGATGATCGCCGCCTCGACATGCGCGGCGAAATTCTCGAGCCGCGCGCAATAGGGGATGGCGCAAACGAGCCCGACGTCTTCTGTCAGCTGCCTGACATGCTGCGACAGCGCGTCCGGCTCCAGCAGCACATTGGCGTCTTTCATCAGTATCACGTCATGCGTCGCCTGCATGAAGGGCGCGTAGAGATTGTCGACCTTGGGACTTACCGCGAATCTCGCCGTCGAACGAAGAATGCGCGAAGGGACCGCCGGATGCCGCGCGAGAATGGCGCGCATGCGCTGGACCGCCGGCGCGTCGAGGTCGGTCGCCGAGACAGTCACGTCGAACTCGGGATAGCGCTGCGTCAGCGCCGATTCCTGCGTGCGATCGAACTGATCTTCGAGCAGCTTGACGGGAAGGACGATCGAGACCGGCGGCCGATCCCGCCGGGTGGCGCAGCGCGCGGCGACCCACGGCTGCGCGATCGTCGCCGCCACGGAGACGAGAAGCAGAGCGACGGCGATCATCCAGTAGGCGCCTGCGGCGCCAGCGAAGACGGTGTAGGCCGTCACGAGATCTCTCGTTCCGTCGTCTCAGGCACATCGACATGGAAGCGCCGCATGACCCCGTCGACGACGGCCGGCGGCAACAGGGCGAAGAAACGCATCGCCGCATACATGAACAGAGGAAAGGCGATCACCGAACGGCGCCGCTCCAACCCGCGCTTGATGATCAGAGCGGCGCGCTCGTCGGACATGGCGCCGGGCTGCCAGGACTTCGTGCGCGCCGACATCGGCGTCTTGACGAAGCCAGGCACGATCAGACTGACCGAAACGCCATGCGGCGCCAGCGCGCCGCGCAGCGAATCCGCCCACATGTGCGTGGCGGCCTTCGCGGCGCAATAAGAGGGCGAATACGGCAGGCTGCGCACCCCGGCCATCGAGCCGACGATGGCGATTCTGCCGCTCTTGCGCGCGCACATCGGCAGGATGGCGGGCTCCACGGTGTTGAACACGCCCTCGACATTGATCTTGAGCATCGCCCGCACGGCCTCGGGCGTTTCGAGAAGCTGGCCCCGCAGCAGCCCCGTCGCGACGCCGGCGTTGGCGACGAGAATGTCGATGGGGCGTTTCTCATGGGCCGAATGAACGATGCCCGCCATGGCGTCCCGGTCGCGCACGTCGGCGACGTAAGTCTCCGCCTCTTGCGCGCCCGCCGCGCGACAGGCGCTGGCCGCAGCCTCCAGCCGTTCGGCGTCGCGGCCGAGCAGCACGAGGCTCGCGCCCTCCGGCGCATAGGCGAGCGCCAGGGCGCGCCCGATGCCGCTCGAGGCGCCGGTGATCAGGACCCGAGGGGCGCTTCTACCCATCGGCGCGCTCCGTCCCCCGGTGCGCCGGAAAATTCATGTCGCCGCCCTCGGCCGCAGCGTCGCCTCCCCGACGATGCCGGGCGCGCGCGCTGCGCCATAAGCCGTCAGGCGGACAAAGATCTCATTCTCCGTCGCCCGCAGCACCCGACCTGTCAGCCTGACGGTCTCTCCGCGCAGGATCGGCTGCACGAATTTTCCGCCGATCGACGAGATAACGAGGTCGTCGCGCCACGCTCTCAGCATCGGCTCAAACGCTGCGATGAGCTTCATGCCGTGCACGGGCGGCGCGGCGAGCCCGATCGCCGCCGCCACGGCGTCGTCGAGATGCAGCGGATTGGCGTCGCCCGAGACCTCGGCGTAACGCTCGAGCGAAGGCGCATCGAACGGGCCGATGATGGTCTCCGGCAATTTGTCGCCGACCTTGACGGGATCGCTCATGACGCGCTCCCAAATCCGGCGCGCGGGACGAGCCGCAGGATCGTTTCTATGCGGGCGCAGGACTCCCCCTCGGGCGTCGCGACCGTCGCAACCATCGTCAATCGGGGCGGCGTTTCCTCGCGGCTCATGGTGACGCTCAAATCGTAGCTCTCGCCCGCGACAAGCGGCGCATCGTAAGAGAAGGTCTGCGCCTCATGAACGGGCACCACGTCGAGTTCGGCGCAGAGGTCACGAACGACTGAAAACAGCGAGGGCTCGGCGAGCCAGACCGCCGGATAGGCGAGCGGGACGTTGGCGCCGTCGCCGCCGGTCTCGCGCGCATAGGCTGCGGCGCGCGCCGGATCCACGCGCAGCCTGAACGGCCCCAGCGCGAGCGACGGCTCAAGCGGCATGACGTACGATCAACACGGCGTTGATCCCTCCGAAGGCGAAGGAGTTGGACATGGCGGCGTCGATCTTATGCTTGCGCGCGGCGTTGGGGACGACGTCGAGCGGGCACTTGGGATCCGCCTCCAGGAAATTGATGGTCGGCGGGACGATTTGCTCGCGCAGCGCGTGGATCGTGATGGCGAGCTCCAGGCCGCCGCTCGCCCCGAGCGCATGGCCGTGAATAGGTTTCGTCGATGACACCGGCGCCTCCCGCCCGTAATCGCCGAACACGCGCAGAATCGCTTCCGCTTCGGTGATGTCGTTGGCGTGGGTCGCGGTGCCGTGGGCGTTTATGTAATGAATTTCCTGCGGCTCCATTTCCGCGTCTTCCAGCGCCATGGCGATCGAGTTCGACGCTCCTTCGAGGTCCGGCCGCACCGGATCCTTGGCGTCGCTCGTCGTGCCGTAGCCGGCGAGTTCGCACAGCGGCTCATGACCGCGCGCGCGCGCCGCCTCTTCCGTTTCAAGGATGAAGACCGCCGCGCCCTCCCCGAGCGACATGCCGTTGCGCCCTTTCGAGAACGGACGGCACAAATTCGGCGTCATTACGCGAAGGCCTTCCCAGGCGCGGATCGTCGCATTGATGACGCAGGCCTCGGCGCCGCCGACGATCGCCCTGTCCACGAGGCCCTGCCGGATCATCTGCATGCCGAGCCCGATCGATTGCGTCGCCGACGAGCAGGCGCTTCCAATCGCGAATGTCGGGCCGAGGCAGGAAAAGCGCATCCCGATGGTCGCGGGGCATGCGCTCGGGATGAGCTTCGGGACGCTCAACATCTCGGGGCGCGTCCCCTCGACATAATAGCGGTAGATGCCGTCCTCGATCGTCGTCATGCCGCCGATCCCTGTCCCGATGATGACGGCGGTTCTGGGTCCGGCGATGTCCTTGCGCGCGAAACCCGCCTGCGCCATCGCTTCGTCGGCGGCGACGATGCAGAATTGCGTAAACGGATCGCAGAACGGAAGGACTTCCGGTTCGATGTGGTCGGCGGGATTGAAGTTGGGCACCTGGGCCGCGATCTTGATGCGGCCGTCGTAAGGGCGTTCCGTCCGGAGCGGCCGGATCTGGGCGAGGCCGTCGCGCGCCGCTTCCCACAGCTTTTGCGCGCCGACGCCCGAGGCGCACACCGCGCCCATGCCAGAAATTACGACGCGGCGTTCTCCGGCCCGCGCACGCGAGAAAGCCATTTACTGCTTCTCGCGCTCTTTCTGAATATGATCGGCGATCGCCTCGATCAGACTCTTGACGTCTTTGGCTTCCTGCAGCGATCCATCCATCGGAATATAGACGTTGAACTTCTCCTCCAGCGCCGTGAGGATCATGACGATGTCGACCGATTTGAGGTCGAGGCTCTCGATCGACGCGTCCGGCGTGATCTTGGTTCGGTCGACCATGCCCTCAGACGCGATCACCTCGATGATCTCGTCAACGAGCTGGCTGTTGTCCTGCAGATTCTCTGTCACGAAATCCCTCCGTCTCAGGGTTCTTCGCCGCCTGGGCGACAACTCGCTTTCGCACGCGACGCGTTGACGCGGCGACGCCGATCCGACGCCTTTTAATTCGAGGCACCGCCGGATCGCCCGCCTGAAGTCCGGCTATTTCGCCTCAGCGCCCTGTTTTCCGCCTCGGAGCGCGGTCGGCACTGGTTAAGGCGTTTGGGCGCGAAAATAAAGCCCGCAGCTCCCGAAGCGGATTTGCAGTGGCCCGTCGGGTCGCTTCATGCGAAAAGGCCGGCCGAAACAATGGAGGGCGACAGCGAAAATGACGGGACAGGAGACGGCGCTCGCGGGGGTTTTTCCACAGGCCACGGAATCGCAGTGGCGCGTTCTCGTCGAGCGGGCGCTCAAGGGCGCGTCCTTCGAAACGCTCGTCTCCAAGACCTATGATGGCGTTTCAATTCAGCCGCTTTACGCCCGCCCCGCCGGTCTGCCCGCTCCCGCCCTGCGGAAAAATCCTGGCCGCTGGGCCATTCTCGCGCGCGTCGACCTCGCCGACGCCGACACCGCCAACCGACTGGCGCTGCAGGATCTCGACGGCGGCGCCGACGGACTGCATCTCGTCTTCGCCGGCTCGATGGGCGCCTATGGCGGCGGATTGGCCAGCGACGATGATGAAACGATCGCCCACGCGCTCGCCAATATTCGCCTCGACTACGGCATTCCGCTGACGCTCGACTATTCGCCCCGGGCGCCGGGCGCCGCCCAGGCGCTCATGCGTTACATCGACCGCCAGCATATCGAGCCGTCGATCACACGGGTTTCCATGGGCTTCGATCCGCTCGGCGCGCAGGCGCGGCACGGGTTCGCGCCGGAGCCATGGGCGCAGGGCGCAAAGCGCTTCGCGCGCGACGTAAAGGCGGCCGCCGACGCGGGATTCATCTACGCGACCGCGGTCGCGGACGCCCGCGTCGTGCATTCGGCGGGCGGGACCGAGGCGCAGGAACTCGCCTTCGCGCTTTCCTCGGCGCTCGCCTATCTGCGGGCGCTGGCGGACTCAGGAATGGACCTCGACTCGGCGCGCAGCCTCATCGCCTTCCGATTCTGCGCCGACGCCGATGAATTGCTGGGCGTCGCCAAGTTCCGCGCCGCGCGGCGCCTTTGGGCGCGCGTCGAAGAGGCCTGCGGACTCTCCGCGAAGCCGGCGCTGGTCTTCGCCGAGACGGCGTGGCGGATGATGTCGCGCCGGGACCCGTGGAACAATATCTTGCGCGGCACGCTCGCGGTCTTCTCCGCCGCGGTCGGCGGCGCGGACGCCATTTCGGTCCTCCCCTTCACGCAGGCCCTCGGCGCCCCCGACGAATTCGCGCGGCGGCTGGCGCGGGACACGCAGCTCGTCCTGCAGGATGAATCGCATATCGACGCCGTCGACGATCCGACGAGCGGCGCCGGCGGCTTCGAGGCGCTGACGGATGAGCTGTGCCAGCGGGCGTGGACGCTTTTTCAGCAGATCGAAGCGGACGGCGGCCTTGCCCAAGCGCTGGAGACGGGAGCCTTCCAGGCGCGCGTCGCGGAGGTCGCCGCGCTGCGGGCGAAAAACGTCTCGCGCGCCAAGGACAGAGTCATCGGCGCGAACCAGTTTCCCGATATCCACGAGAGCGCGCTCGATGTCCTCATGCCCTATGAAGCGGCGGGCGAACGCGTCGAGCCGCCGGCCGGCGCGTTACAGAGCGATCCGCTTGCGCCCCACCGTCTCGCCGAGCCCTTCGAGCGGCTGCGCGAAGACTCCGACGCGCATTTCGCCGTCTCGGGCGTCCGCCCAAGGATCTTCCTCGCCAATCTCGGCCCGGTCGCCGCATTCACCGCGCGTGCGAATTTCGCCAAGAATTTTTTCGAGGCCGGCGGCGTCGAGGCGGTTTTTGGTCCCGAAACCGAGTCCACGAGCGAATTGGTCGACGCTTACCGTGCGTCTGGCGCCAAACTCGCTTGCCTTTGTTCGTCCGACAGGATCTACGGAGACGCGGCGGAAACGGCGGCGCTTGCGCTAAAGGGCGCCGACGCGCGGCTTTATCTCGCCGGACGGCCGGGCGAACTCGAAGAGCGTCTTCGCCAGGCGGGCGTGACCGAATTCATCCACGCGGGCTGCGACATGCATGGCGCGCTGCGGCGCGCGCTTTCGGAGGCCAAATGAGACCATTAGCGTTGGCGCTTGCGGCCTGCGTGGCGGCCCAGGGGGCATACGCCAAACAGCCGCACGGCCCGAAGGCGAAGCCGGCCGCCGAACAGGCGCTGACCGGCCCCGTCGGCGATCCGAACGGCAGATGGAATATCGACGCGACGACGACCGTCGGGGAATGCCAAACGCTCATTCCGCAGTCTCTCGCGATCGTCGACAATAAGATCGTGCCCTCTCCGGGCCCCGCCGTCTCGTCCTGGGGCTATGTCGACGAGGAAGGGACGGTCGTCGCGAGATTCACCGGCGAAGGAGAGCGCGTGGCGCGTTTCCATGGAACGCTGCGCGGCGGCAGGGGCTCCGGCGCCTGGTCGTCCTCGACGGACCTCTGCGGCGGAACCTGGCGCGCGTCGCGCAGCGACGCGGCGGCGCAATAGCCGCCGCCGTTATCGCGGGCGCTCCTCGAAATAGCTGTCGTCGTCGCCCGAGAACATCCCCTCGCCGCGCATCGGACGCGCCGCCTGCACGACCGTCGGCGCCGCCGAATCGGCGCCGGCCGAACGCACGCCGAGCCCGTCGCGCTGATAGATGTCCTCGCGGAACTGGGTCACGCCGTCCGGCGTCGCCCACGCCGTGATGTAGACCCAGTAGACCGGCACGGCCGGCGTGATCTTGACGTCCACGCGCTCGCCGGAGGCGATGACCTCGTCAATGTGGTCGCGATCCCAGCCGGGCGTCTCCTTGAGGAGCCAGGCGACGTAGTCGCGAACGTTCTGGAGCCGGATGCAGCCCGATGAGACGAAGCGGAAATCGTCGCCGAAAACGCCCTTGGCGGGCGTATCGTGCATGTAGACGCCGTAGGGGTTGGCGATGTCGATGCGCACGACGCCCAGCGAGTTGAAGTCGCCGCCGATGTCCTGGCGGAATCGGAAATTCAGCGCGTCGAGCGAGCGCCAATTGATCTGCTCGGGCTGAAGCTCCTGGTTGTCCTTGCTGTAGACGCGGATGTGGTTGGCGCTGAGATAGTTCGGATCCGCCTGCATCTTGGGGATCAGATCCTTGCGGATGACCGAGGCCGGCACGGTCCAGAACGGGTTGAAATTGACCTGGATGGCCTTGGTCTGCATCACCGGCGACTGGCGGTCGATCTTGCCGACGCCGGCCATGTGATGGGTCATGACCTCCCCGTTCTCCACGGTCTCCACCGTGGCGGCGGGGATATTTGCGGTGACGTAGCGGTTGCCGAGATCGCGCGAAAAACTGTGCAAGCGCACGAGGTTGGTCTCAAGCTGCTTCAGCCGGATCTCAGCCGGAACGTTCAGCGCCTGGATGGTCTGCTGATTGACGACGCCGCTCGCGATGAGGCCGTGGCGCGCCTGAAAACGGCGAACCGCCGCCTCGACGTAGGAGTCGAACACCGGGCTCGCGCCGGTTTCCTGGCCGATATCGCCCGAAACGATCAAGCGACGCCGCAGCGCCGACACGGCGGGACTGTTCGAGCCCAGCCGCAACTGCTGGCCCGCGGGCACCTGCGGCCAGCCGCCGTTGGCGACGATTTCGCGGATGCGCTCGATCGCCGCTTGAGTTGCGGCCACCGTATGGGTGGAGAGGATGGGAGTCGTCGAGCGCGACACGGTCAGGCGCGCGTCGGCGTCGTAGCGCTGCGCCCACTCGGCCTGTCCGTCCTGATCCCAGGCCGCCGAGGCTGGCGTGAGAGCGACAGCGCCCAGAACGAGCGCGGCGCCGCGGGCAAACTGGAATATTGCGGATTCTCGCACAGATCGCTCCAATCGCATCGCCGGAGACCACTCCGGCGGTCAAGCCAAAAGACGGCGCCGCCTAGAGGACCGCGCCGGCTCTTTTGATCGAGTTGTGCATCTTCAGCGTTAACAAGGCGCGAATAGTCCGGCGATTTTGTGGCCTGGGGCGCAGCGACCAGTCAGCCCACCCGGATCCATCCGCTCATGCCGAGGCGCTCCTGGGGCAGGAAGCGCGATTTATATTCCATCTTGCGCGAACCCTCGACCCAATAGCCAAGGTACACATGCGGCAGACCAAAGTCCCGGGCGCGATCCGCATGATCAAGAATCATGAAAGCCCCGAGCGAACGATGCTCGAGTTCAGGCTCGTAGAACGAATAAACCATCGACAATCCGTCGGAGAGCCGATCGGTCAGGCAGCAGGCGACGAGCGGGCCGATTTCGCCATTCGCCTGCGCCAGACGGTATTCGATGAGGCGGGTGTCCACGTGGCTGTCTTCGACCATCATCTGATAGTCGACCATGCTCATGTCCGCCATGCCGCCATCGGAATGGCGAGCGCCGACATAGCGGCGGAACAAGGCGTATTGCTCCTGCGTCGCTCGCGCCGGACGCGTTTCGGCGACAAGATCGCCATTGCGCCGGCGCACGCGCCGCATGCCGCGCGTCGGCGTGAATTCGTCGATCTTCACCCGCACGGAAACGCAGGCGCGGCACTGTTCGCAGGCGGGCCGGTAAGCGATGGTCTGCGAGCGACGGAAGCCTGACTGCGTCAGCGTGTCATTGAGCGCCGGCGCGCGCAGGCCGATCAGATGGGTGAAGACCTTCCGCTCCTCGCGGCCCGGCAGATAGGGGCACGGCGCCGGAGAGGTCAGATAGAATTGCGGCGCGTCGCGCGGCTCTTTCGTCACGCTCTATGATCCCAGATTCTCAATTAATCTAGAGCGCCCGTACCGCGCGCGCCAAGGGCGATTTGCAGCGTAGAAGTTGCGAATTTTAAGACGAGCGCCGCAAAACGATGACGTCCGCGAGCATGTCGTGCAGGCAGCGCTTGTCGCTCGTGAAGAGCGATACGAGCAGCAGCGGCGGAAACAGCCAGGTGACGTAGAACAGCACGGCATGGACGGCGGCCTGCAGAAACGGCACGGGGTCGCCGTCCATGGTGCGCAACTCCAGGTCCATGAACGCTATGCCCGGCGTCGCCATTCTCGACCCGGAGACTGTCAGGCCATTGTAGAAAAAGGCGACGATCGGGAACAGCGGCGGCAGGATGAACGCCGACAGCCCCGCGCTCAGGATGAAGAGAGCGACGAACAGCGCCGCCGACATGCCGGCGACCAGGATCAGGTCAAGCATGACGGCGATGATGCGGCGCGTGCGCACGCCCTCGAGCGCCTGTGGCGGAATATAAGGGGCGGCGCGCGCGCCTATCGGGTCGAAGGGCTGCCCGCGTCTGGAAAAGGGATCGCGCTCGGTCATCGAGTTAGCCGCCTTTCGGTTGACCCGCCAAAGATCGGCGACCGCGGACGCGGTTTCAAGTGCGCCGCTCGGCCTGCGGAATGCGGGGATTAGCGCCCGCTCGGCCTTGACGGAGGCGGCCCCTTTGTCGCAAGCCTCCCCAGCCGGCGCGCGCCCCTGCCCGCCCGGAGCAGCCTCGGGAATGCACATGGACAGCAACGCCGTCGACGGCGGACATTTGCGCGCCTTCATCGAGCGGATCGAGAAGCTCGAGGAGGAAAAACGCGCGATCGGCGACGACATCAAGGATGTCTATGCCGAAGCTAAGGGCACAGGGTTCGACCCCAAGGTGATGCGGAAAATCGTTTCGCTCCGCCGCCAGGACAAGCATAAGCGGCAGGAGGAGGAGGAAATCCTCGACCTCTACCTTTCGGCGCTCGGCATGGAATAGGCCCGTAAGCTCCCGTTAACCATATTTCCCTAACGCTAGCTGGGCCGCCTTTGCGCCGACGCGCGAGGAACGCGCACGCGCGAGGGATGACGTGCCGCCGGACAGCCTGCCGAGCCGCGCCGCAGTTGCGGCGGTCTGCGTCGCGCTTGCGGCGCTGGCGGCTTCGCCGGCTTCAAGCCAGACCAGGCAACGCGCAATCGACGCTCGACCGGCCGCCCCGCCGCTCGCGCCGCTGGGCCGACCCGCGCCTCCCCTTCCCCAAATGGACGTCGAAGTTCCAGCCGACGCGGAGCCGCTGACGCGCGGCGCGCCCATGGACAAGGATCCGCCGGTCTCCGGCTACGCCAATTACGGCGCGCCCAAGCGCAAGGAAAAGCTGCCGAAGCCCTACCCGCCGCCGCGGGTCTATACGCCGCGCCCCTTCGCCCCGAAGAATCCGCTGCCGCCGCTCGAGCCCTATCGCAAGTCGTCGCAAGCCAGGGCGCTCCTGAAACTGCGGGGAACGCTGACGCAGCCCCTGGCGCCCATTCCGCCGCCGGTCACGGTCGCCGCGCTTCCCACACTCCCGTTGAGGCCAAGACCAAGGCTCGAGCGCAGTCCGTTCGAGCCGCTGGGGATTGGCGTCGGCTCGATGCGCTTCTCGCCCTTTCTCGAACTCTCCGGCGGCTATGACGACAACCCGAACCGGCTCGCGCCTGGCACGGTCGGCAAGCGCGGCTCCTCGGTCATTCGCGGCGATGGCGGATTTGCGTTGCGTTCGGACTGGGCGCGCCACAGCCTCACGGCCGAGTTGCGCATGGGCTACGCGGTGTATCCGGAATATTCGCCCGCCAACAGGCCGGACGGCGCCGGACGGCTCGTCGCGCGCTATGACGTCACGCGCGACACGCAGCTCGACTACAGGATGACTTTTTCGCTGGACACCATTCGTCCGGGCGCGCCGGGACTCTCGACCGGCATCCCCGACGTTTTCGTCGTCAACCGGCCGATCGTCATCGGCGCCACCGCCGAGCCAGGGATCACACACCGCTTCGGCAGGCTCCTAGTGTCGATGAGAGGCGTTTACGAACGCGTCAATTACGAGAACGGCGTCAATAACGACGGCACGATTCTCAATCTCTCGTCGACGAGCTACAACGGTTTGGGCGGCGTCGGCCGGATTTCCTATGAAATGACGCCGGATCTCAAGCCCTTCATCGAAGGCGATTTCGCACGGCGGCTGCACGACAGTCCGGTCGACTTCAACGGCTATTACCGGGACAGTTTCGGCTTCACGGTCCGCGGCGGCGCGCTGGTGAATTTCAGCGAATTGCTGAAGGCCGAAGCTGGCGCGGGTTATGGCGAACGAGATTACGCCGACCCCCGACTGACGACGCTGCGTGGCCCGATCGTCGACGCCGCGCTGATCTATACGCCCTCTGCGCTGACGACCGTGACGCTGACCGCCAACACGGCCTTCAACGAAACGACATTGGAAGGCGCCAGCGGCGTGCTAAGCCAGCTATACACTCTGCAGCTGTCGCATGATCTCCTGCGCAATCTCAACGTGACGATGCTCGGCTCCTATTTCATCAACGACTACGAAGGGGCCGACGTCTTCGAGCGCGGCTACTCGGCGGGCGTCAAGCTCGATTATAAGATCACGCGCACGATCTCGCTGCGCGGCAGCTTTGTTCATGAGGTTCTGGATACGAGCTTTCCGAACGCCGATTATATCGCGAACACTCTGCTCGTCGGGTTGAGGTTTCAACTTTGAAGGCGCCCGCTCTCGCGATTGGTCGTGCGCGAGCGCTGGCGACAACGGGAGCGCTGGATGGATTTTGGCGCGCAGGATGAAGTCGTGCGCTTTCTCGTCTCGCTTGAGGGCGGCGCGGAGCGAATCGTCACCACCCACATTTCGATCGTCGCACTCTGCAAGACGCACGCCTATAAGCTAAAAAAAGCCGTGCGCTTTCCCTATCTCGACTTCTCGACGTCGAGCCGGCGATTGGAGATGTGTGAGCGCGAAGCGGCGCTCAACATGCGTTTCGCGCCCGAACTCTATCTCGGCGCCCATCGCGTGACCTGCGAGGCGGATGGCCGGCTGGCGCTCGACGGCGCGGGTGAAACGGTCGACGCGGTGGTCGTCATGCGCCGCTTCGCAGACGACGATCTCTTCGAGCAAATTGCAAAAGAGGGCCGCCTGACGCGCGCAATGGTCGAAGCGCTCGCGCGGCGAGTGGCGAAGACCCACGACGAAGCGACGGCGGACTATCAGAGCGGCGGCGCCGCGGCGATGCGCCGGACGCTGGACGAGACCGCCTTGAGTTTGCGCAACGCGGCGGCGGCAAGCCCGGCGCAAATCGACGCGCTCGTTGCGCGTCTCAACGAAGACCTGAACGCCCATGGCGCGCTTCTCGACTCTCGCAAGGCTCAGGGCAAGGTGCGCCGCTGCCATGGCGATCTGACGCTGCGCAACATCTGTCTGTTCGAGGGCGCGCCGACGCTCTTCGACTGTCTCGAATTCGACGAGGAGCTCGCGACGATCGACGTGCTCTACGACGTCAGCTTCCTGCTGATGGATCTTTGGCGCGTCGGCGCCTCTGCCTCTGCAAATCAGGCGTTCAACCGCTATCTCGACGCACGCGACGAAACCGACGGCCTGCCGGTTCTCCCCTTCTTCATGTCGCTGCGCGCCGCCATACGCGCGCATGTCGAAGCCTCGCAGCAAAACGCCGAACGCGCGCGCCTCTATTTCGATCTTGCACAGACGCTGCTCACGCCCGGCAAAGGCGCCGTCATTGCAATCGGCGGTCTCAGCGGGTCAGGCAAATCGAGCGTCGCCGCTGCGCTCGCGCCGCGCGTCGGATGCCCGCCAGGCGCGCGCGTCGTCAACAGCGACCGGATCCGCAAGCGGCTCTTCGCCGTCGAGCCCACGGCGCGCCTGCCGCAAGAGGCCTACGCCAGCGCAGTTTCGGCGAAGGTCTACGGCGAAATGTTCGACGTTGCGGCGCGAACGGCCGCGCTCGGCTGGCCCGTCATCGTCGACGCCGTCTTCGACCGTCCTCAGGACCGCGGGGCGATAAGAGCCGCAGCCGAGCGCACCGGGGCGCCATTCTTCGGCGTCTGGCTGGATCTCGATCTCGACCGGCGCGCGGCGCGCGTCGATTGGCGCGTCAATGACGTATCCGACGCGACGCGGGCAGTGCTCGAGGCGCAAATGGAAAAGCCGACCGGCGAGATGGAATGGCTGAAGATCGACGCGTCGAAAGAGACGGACACGATCGCTGATGAGATTAGGAAGGGTCTGGAATCCGCACGTGTCATACCCGACGCGCGCTACGCGCGATCGGAAATCCAGGATGAGCATTCGTGATGTCGCTCTGGATTCCTGTGTGTCTGTTTTGTGAGAGACTGAGAATGCGGACGGGAGATCGTTGGATTCCTGGTGTCGCCACCGTATCGGGCATGATCCCCGTCCGCTTTTCGCAGTTCACCTGAACAGTTGCACGAGGCTGCGCC
>JBPFDX010000030.1:0-13820 GCA_051061385.1 Methylocystis sp. | reverse complement strand
TCGCCGGCAAGCGCCGCCGTGCTCCTCGAGGCGACAGGCGCCGGCGCCCCAGCGCTCGCGCCAGCCGCCGCCATCGCCGCGGTCATGCAGGACGGCGCTGGGCTCATTCTGACGGAGGGGCTGGTCCTCAAGCGTTCGCTCGTGATGAACCGGCAGCGCCTCGAACTCGTAGGCTTCTCCGACACGATGGTCGACCGATTGAAGGCGCAGGGTCTCGTTTCCGAAATCATCGTCTGGAAGCTGCGGCTCTTCGTGCCGCTCGGCGATGAGGCTTCAAAAATCGTCGAGAACCTTCTTGCGCTCCATTCCCTCCTCCGCGTCGCGCCCGCGACCCGCGTCAGTTCTTAAAAGAGCGGGAGGCGATCATGGAAAACCCCGCCCGAACTCTGTCTTGCAGACTTGCCGAAAATGTCGAGGCCGTCTGCCGGCATTATCTCTCGAATGGTCGCCGCTGCGGCAATTACTGGATCGTTGGCGACGTGAACAACAATACGGGCCGCAGTCTTTATGTGCGGCTCAAGGGGCCGCTCACTGGCAAGGGCGCGCGTGGACGTTGGACTGACTCGGCCACATCAGAACATGGCGACCTGCTCGATCTTATCCGCGCGCGCGAAGGGCTTACATCCTTTCGCGACACGTTCGACGAGGCGCGGCGTTTTTTGCGGGTGCCGTACGTGACGCCGACCGAGAGTCGCGGTCGGATTTTAAGCGAATGCGACACGATCGCGCTCGCACGCAAAATCTGGGCGGCGTCGCGGCCGATTAGTGGAACAAAGGCCGAGGCCTATCTGCGCGCGCGGAACATCAGCGGCGATCTGAGCGATGCGCCATTGCGCTATCACCCGTCGCTGATCTATCGTGAAGGTCGAAAGTCGCTGTCGCGCAAATTGCCGGCGCTCATCGCCGCCGTCACCGACAACAGCGGCGAGATCACTGGAATTCATCGAACATTTCTCGATCCGGCGCGCGACACCAAAGCGAATGTCGCGTCGCCGCGCCGCTCGCTCGGCGCCATTCTCGGCAATGGCGTGCGCTTCGGCGCGATCGACGAATTCGCAATCATCGGGGAAGGAATCGAAACGGTCCTGTCACTCAAAACTGCTTTCCGCCACCTTCCAATGGTCGCGGCGCTCTCGGCGGCGCATCTTGCCGCCTGGCGGCCGCCGTCGACTCAACGACGGCTTGTTATTGCCGCCGACAATGACGAGCCCGGACGAAACGCTGCCCGTCGCCTGTCCGGGCGAATGGGCGAGCATGGCGTCGATACGACGACGATCACGCCGTTGAGCGCCGACTTCAACAGCGAATTGCGTAAAAATTCGCTCGACACCTTGCGCGCCGGAGTGGAACGGCTGATCGGCGCCCATGCCTCGTGAACGCTTCGTCGGCGCTTGGCGCGAAGCCCATCGTGTCGCGAATGTCGTCGGTGACGCTCAGAAGGCGTCGGCGCTCTTGCGCGAGAAGATCGCATCCTTCGGCGAGCGATGCTCCGGCACGCCGGGATTCTCACCGCAGGCGAGTCACAGCTTCTTCCAGCGACAAGACCGTCGCGCCATGCGAGATCGGATAGCCTTCCTGCCCTGAATAGACGACGAAGCGCCTTTCAATCTGCAGATCGTCGCAGGCGAGAAAAAAGCCGCGCTCGACCTTGGGAGCGGTCGAACGTTTTATCTCGAGGGCCATTTCGATCTTTCCGGCGCGTTCGAATAGAAGATCGATTTCTGCGCCGTCTTGCGTGCGATAAAACATGGGAGCGCGCCGCGGACCGGCGGCATCGATCAATGTTTCAATCACGAAGCCCTCCCAACTCGGCCCGACGACCGGATGGCCGAGCAATTGGTCGAGGGTTTCGAGTTCGAGCAGCGCGTGAACGACGCCGCTGTCGCGGACATAGACCTTGGGCGAACGAACCAGCCGCTTGTTGAGATTGCCGCTCCAAGGCTGCAGCCGCCGCACCAGCATCAGGTCGACGAGCAAGTCGATATAGCGGTTGATCATCGGCGCCGAGACGCCGAGGCCCTGTGCGAGCCGAGCGCTGTTGAGTAACGACCCTTGAGCGTTGGCGAGCATCGTCCAAAGCCTTCCGATCGTGTTTGACGGCATGCGCGGCGCGAACATCGGCACATCACGCTCAAGATAGCTGCGGATGAAATTTCTTCGCCATTCGAAGCTCTCCGCGTCGTCGGCGGCAATCAGACTTTCCGGAAAGCCGCCGCGCAGCCAAAGCGTATCGGCGCCGACGCCGGCGCCGCGCGCCTCGTCGACCGCAATCGGCGCAAGATCGAGATAAATTACCCTCCCGGCGAGAGTTTCCGAGGCGTGCTGCACCAGGTCGAGCGAAGCGGAGCCGAGCAGCAGAAACTGACCGGTTCGTATGCCCCCTGCCCGTCGCTCGTCTATGATCCCGCGCAGTTCGGCAAAAAGGTTCGGAAGGCGGTGAACTTCGTCGATAATGACCAGTCGCCCGGGCTGACTCCTCAAAAAGGCGCCTGCGTCTTCGAGACGGCGCAGATCAGCGGCCTTTTCGAGATCGAGATAAATCGCGCCTTTTTCGTTTTTCGCGAGTTTTTTCGCGAGAGTTGTTTTCCCGATCTGGCGCGGGCCGAGCAGAACGACAGCAGGCGCTCGCGCCAAGCTTTGGCGGAGCGCTTGTTCGACGCGGGGTCGGGGGATAATCATACCGTAAATCGTAAATCATATTTATGAAATACGGTCAATTGGTATTGGTCAAGATCTAGCTTCGGCAGGCTCCGCTTGGGCAGTGTCCAAGGGCCAGCCGCTTCAGAGGCTGGAGGGGCACAGCGCCTGCCAAAGGCGGTGGTCTCGCTGAAGGCGATCGGCTGCTCGTCGCGTCTTCCTGAGATGGCTCGCCACCGTCGCCGGCTCGGTTGCTTTTTCGATCGGCGGACTCGTTCGCAGAGGGCCGCGCGCCGGCCTGAAAGAGCAGCGATGACGCCACAAGCGGCGCGCTTGCCACAACGCTCCCGCCGACTTCTTTCCCCTGCCCTGCGCTGGCGCTTCGGGCATTCCGCGCGGATCAAAGAAGTCGCCCGCAAAGCGTCCTCCACTGCGTTTCGGCCCTTCGGGTGCGGCGCGAGCCGCCCGTGGCGCGGGATCGCTGTCAGGCCGCGATCGATGCGGCCTCAAGCGAAAGCGCCAAGCGATGAACGATGAAATCGCCTCCCAGTCCTTCGACACATTCGCCCGGGATCACGAATCCCAGTCGCCCTCCTCGCACCTTCTCGACGAACTCGCCTTGCACGGCTACCGCCCGCTCGACGACGAACCGGATGCGCGTCCCCTGCCCTCTTCCGACGCCGCATCTTTGGCGCTCGAAGCCGCCGTCGAGGCCCTGGCGGGTCTCTTTCTCGAAACGCGACTCGAAGCCGATCTACCCGACCTGCTCTGGTCCTTCGTCAATCTCTTCCATCGCAAGGCGGATCGTATCGACCGGGACCTCGACGACAATGAAACCACGCAGCGGCGCGCGCAGACTGAACAGGACGGCTCGGAAATCCGCTCGGTCGAACTGGAGCGCTTGATCGCGCAAGGACTGACGCTGACCGAACGGCGCAACGCCTTCGAATTCTTCCGCGACCATCTCGCAGAACTCTATGCGGCCGAGACCGGTTCCGCCTGGCGACCGCGCGCGGGCTCAAAGGTCAATCACCGCGCGCTGACGGCTGCGATGATTGACAGCCGGGATTTTCTGAACGCAAAGAAGCTGGCCGAGACACAGGTGCTCTTGCCGCGCGGTCCTCGGATCGCCTTCGCTGGGGGCGTCGATTGCATCGATCATCAGCGCATTTGGGACGCTCTCGACAAAGTCCACGCGAAGCATCCCGACATGGTTCTTCTCCATGGAGGCGGCTCCAAGGGCGCCGAACGGATCGCATCCTGTTGGGCGGACAATCGCAAAGTTCCGCAGGTCGCGTTCAAACCGGACTGGATCCGTCACAAGAACGCCGCGCCCTTCAAGCGCAATGATGTGATGCTCGAAACGTTGCCAATCGGAGTGATCGCCTTCCCCGGTTCCGGCATCGTCGAGAACCTTGCCGACAAAGCGCGCAAGATGGGAATTCCTGTTTGGAAGTTTACGCAAAAGCGTTAGGCCGCGTCTCTGCACGACCACATTCTCATCGAGCGTCCGCGGCGACAACCGCGCAAACAGAGATAGCGTCTGCTCCGAAGTTAGCCGCGGCTAACGCCAGAGGGGGCGGCCACAGCCTTCGAAAGGAATAAAAGGTTAGCCGCGGCTAACAGATCGAGAACTAGCGATCATGGCAAAGCTGCGACGTTGTCCTCTTACGCAGATCACATGCGCTTAACGTTTTGTTAGTACTAAAAACGTTGCACCCAGCGGGAGAATCGGCACTATTGCGCAAAGACGCGCTTGAAGTGCGAAACTTTGAAAAACTCCGCAGCTTTGATTTGGTGAGAGCCTTTCCCACATGGCACGCAAACCCGCAGCATCCGCGCCGCAAGCGACCGAACTAAGGACGCTGATTCAGCGGCACGCACATGATCTCTCTGAGCAGCTGCAGGCGCATCAACGAAACAATTTTCCCCCATCCGCGGAAAAAAATATCCGCCTTTTTTCGCCTGCGGAAGCCACGAAGTTGATTGGCATTCACGAAGGGTATCTGCGACAGATTGCGTCAGAAGGGCGGGGGATCGCAGCGACAGTGACGAACGGTAGGCGATCATACTCGGTGGAGGACATTCAAAATATCCGGAGGATTCTCGACCAGAGCGCCAGAGGGGATCGTCGTTATCTACCTCATCGGATTGGGGGCGAGCACCTGCAAATCATCACCGTGATGAATTTCAAAGGCGGATCGGGGAAGACGACGACTTCGGCGCATTTGGCGCAATATTTGGCTTTGCATGGGTATCGTGTACTTGCGATCGATCTCGATCCTCAGGCTAGCCTCTCGGCACTTTTTGGATCACAACCCGAACTCGACGTAGGTCCGAACGAGACGTTGTATGGCGCGATTCGTTATGACGAGCATCGTCGATCAATTAGCGAAGTTGTCAGGGGAACATACATTCCCAGCCTCCATTTGATCCCGGCGCATTTGGAGCTGATGGAATTTGAGCATGAAACGCCCAGAGCACTGATGCAACGTGCTCCCGGCGATTTGATGTTTTTCGGGCGTATCGCTCAAGCAATAGCTGAGGCGCAGAATCTCTATGACATTGTCGTCATCGATTGTCCTCCGCAGCTGGGCTACCTGACGCTCTCTGCGTTGAGCGCGGCGACGGCTGTGCTGATTACGGTACATCCGCAGATGCTGGACGTGCTCTCGATGTCGCAATTTCTAACAATGACGGGCGACCTCCTAGAGGTTGTCGCCGACGCGGGAGGTACGACGAACTATGATTGGATGAATTACCTCGTAACGAGATTTGAACCGAGCGATGGCCCGCAAAATCAGATGGTCGCCTTTCTCAGGTCAATCTTTGGGCCGCATGTGCTCATTCATCCAATGCTGAAGAGCACGGCGATTTCGGACGCATCGATAACTAACCAAACGCTGTATGAGGTTGAAAGACAGCAGTTTACACGATCGACGTACGATCGAGCCATGGAATCAATGAACCAGGTCAACGGAGAGATCGAAGGGTTGATCCGGCGAGCTTGGGGGAGAGCAGCATGAGCCGGAAAGCTCTTTTCGCGAATTTGAAGCCTGCTTCAGCATCCGCAGCGGAAGTCGAAGCCACCGACAATTCCGAAAATCGTCCAGCGGACGAGAAGCCTCCGGTTGATCCGGTTAGAGCGGCAAGATTTCGGTCCCGGCCAATTCTCGGCGCGCCGGAACTGATCAGAACAACCGCGGCGCCAGTTGGTGCGCTTGGACAGTCCCTCAGCGAGTTCAAAGCGCAATCCGAGCGCGCCCTCGCAATTGAGCGTCAACTCGCTGAAGGGCAGGCGGTCGTTGATCTTGATCCAAGTCTCATTGATCCTTCCTTTGTCAATGATCGCATGCCGACGACCAAGGAGGCGCACGCGCGCTTGGTCGAAGCCATTCGAGACCATGGACAGCAGGTACCGATTCTAGTCCGTCCTCATCCCAGCAAAAACGGGCGGTATCAGGTCGCGTACGGCCATCGACGGCTCCGCGCCGCATTGGAACTTCAGCGAACAGTTCGGGCCGTCGTCAAGGCGCTTTCCGATGACGAACTCGTCATCGCCCAAGGGCAGGAAAACAATGAGCGACAAGATCTGTCGTTCATCGAAAAGGCAAGATTCGCACGAGGCTTGGAAGAAAGAGGGTTCAAGCGCGATACGATTATGACCGCGCTTTCCGTCTACAAGAGCGATCTTTCCAACATGCTCTCGGTCGTCTCTAGAATTCCCGAGGACGTCGTCGATGCGATCGGTCCAGCGCTTGGAATCGGGCGACGGGGATGGATCGACCTCGCAGAACGGTTTTCAGATCCCGTCGTGGCAAAGTCGGTGGGGGACTTGATTTCGACGCCGGACTTCCTCGCGCTCGAAAGCGACCGTCGGTTTCGGCGAGCGCATGCGGTTGCAAGACCGAGCGTTGACCCGCCCCGCTTTGAAAGCTGGACGACGGCTGATGGCGCGAAATTCGCGAAGATTGTCCAGAGCGCCGAAAAAATCTCGGTGACGATCGACCGAAAGGTCGTTCCCGAATTCGGAGATTTCATCATCGTGCGATTGCAGTCGCTCTATGAGGAGTTCAAATCCCGTCAATGACGGCGAGCGTTCCGCGTAGCGTCAAAAAGTACGTAAGCAGGAGAAACTGACAAAAGAAAAAGGCCCCCGAAACATTGCCCCGGAAGCCCTTCTCGTAGTTAGCACCTAGAGAATCACACTTCCGCGAATCGCTGTCAAGAGTCGGCGCCGTTTCGGCGAGCAGATTTCTTTTGCCTGAATGAGGCAAAGGATCATGCGCACACATTCAACGACGCCCTTTGGGCGGCGACCGCTGTCGCTCGCCATGGTGGCGGCGCAGGCGGCGACGCGGGATTTCGCGTCAAAACCTGACGCGTCCGAGACCGTCGTCCATAAATGGCGGCTGTTTCGAGCGCTCACGGAAGCCAAGGGCCCGCTCGGCGTCACTGACCGGGCGCTCTCGGTCCTGCACGCCTTGCTGAGCTTCCACCAGGAAACAGCGCTGACACTGCCGGAAGCCGAAGCCAGGGAAGGGGAGGAGGGTGATTCGCCCGCGCCCGGCATCGTGGTGTTTCCTTCGAACAGGGAGCTCTCGATCCGCGCGCATGGCATGGCGCCGGCGACGCTGCGTCGTCACCTCGCTTCGCTCGTCGAGGCGGGATTGATCATCCGGCGGGATTCGCCCAACGGCAAACGCTTCGCGCGGCGGGGGCAGGGCGGCGAGATTGCGGAAGCCTTTGGCTTTGATCTAGCGCCGCTGATCGCGCGCGCGGCCGAGATCGAAAACCTCGCCGAAGAAGTTCGCGTCGAGAACCGCGCCATCGCCCTCCTGCGCGAGAAAATCACGCTGGTTCGGCGCGACATCGTCAAAATGATCGAGACCGGCATGGAGGAGGGCGTTTGCTTCGCAGCGCTGTCGCTCGACGGGCAGCAGATTGGCGACTGGGACGGCCTTTACGGGCGCTACCAGGCCTTATCGGGCCGCTACTCGCGCGCCCTCGGGCGGACAGAACTCGAGGCCTTGGCGGGTGAATTGACGGCCTTCGCGGCCGAAATCCAGAAGTTGCTCGAAACGCACGTAAAACAGCAAAAAAGAAGCGCCAATGAGTCCCAGACTGAGCGCCATATACAGAATCAAATCACAAACATTCCTGATCTTGAACCTAGCCTTCCAGAAGGCCGGGCCGAACCGCCTGGGTCAATGCCGGAAGAACCGGAAGCCAACAGGCCAGGGGGCGCGGAAACCGAAGCTCCCGTTACAGGAATAGGGGAACGACAATCGTCGTCGACGCGAACCTATCCGCTTGGCATGGTGCTGCAAGCTTGTCCCGACATCGTCGACTACGGCAAGGGCGGCCAAATTTCCTGCTGGCGCGATCTCATCGACGCGGCGGCGATCGTCCGCTCGGCGCTGGGCGTCTCGCCGGACGCCTGGAAACAGGCGCTCGACGTCTTGGGCGAGCATGACGCCTCGATCGTCATTGCGGCGATCCTGCAGCGCGGCGAGGAAATCAAATCCGCCGGCGGCTATTTGCGGGTTCTGACCGGCAAGGCGCGGGAAGGGGAGTTTTCGCTCGGCCCAGTGCTAATGGCGCTGCTCCGCGGCAAGGCGGCAAAGGCCGCGCGCGAACGAAAGAGGGCGGGGTGATCGGACTTTTGGCTGGGGTATCGCTGCTGTGGATTATCGTTACCGATCGAGGGAGCGCGGACGCGATGACCGATACGACGACCCAACTCGCCATTCTTTCCGACGCGCTGGTCAAAATCATCGACCTTTGTCCCATGGCAGGGAAGGCTGAGCCCGCTGACCTCTTGACACGCGCAGGTGATATCGCCGCGCAGGCGCTGACGGCCGCCGCCACCTACGGTGCGTTGCCGCCATTCGCGGATCCGTTGGATTTTCAATCAACCCAAGACGACAGCGCGTGAATGGCGTCGTTACAGCCCCGCCGCTTTGGTGAGATTGACGCGGAATCGATCGCGTTTCCTCTGGTATCGACGCGTCATTTCGGCGGAGGCGTGGCCGAGATGTTTTTGCACATGCGCCTCCTCGATCTGCGCCGACGAGGCGAGGCCGGCGCGCAGCGAATGGCCGCTAAAGGCGCGCCGCCGTTCGCCCTCGGTCAGATCGCCGCGAATCCCCGCGGCGAGGGCGGTTTTCTGCACCAGTCGGGCGACGTGCTTGTCGGTCAGGCGCTCGGGCGACACGCCGCCATTCTTGCGCGCGACCATCCGGAAGAGGGGGCCGTGACTGATCCGGCCGAGCCGCATCCAACTTTCGAGCAGCGCGACCGGGCAGGTTTCGGGATGAGAGCCGCGACCGATTTCGACCTCGCGCCAGCCGGTCTTGCCGGAAATCTGCAGCACCGCGCCGCCGTCGTTGTTGCTGGCGCTGGATATATCCGCGCCAGTCCTTTTGCCGCCGCGCGAAACATCGGCGGAGTCTCTGGTGGCGCTGGATATATCCGCGCCGGTCCCTTTGCCGCCGCTCGAAACATCGGCGGCGGAGGCAAAAATCTCGATCCAGCCGGTCCCGTCCTCGCTCTGATCAGGCCCGCAGTCGAGGCCGACGATTTCCGAACGGCGTAGGCCGCCGGCGAAGCCGATCGCCAGAATGGCGCGGTCGCGGATGCCGCGCAGATCCATGTCGAGCGTCGCCAGCATCGCGATGAGCTCGTCGGCGAAGATCGCTTCCTTTTGGACCGGCGGGCGGGCGTGGGCGCGGCGAATGCCGGCGAGCACGGTGGAAATATGCCGGTCGCTTGTGTCGAGCGGCTCGCCGCGCTGGCGGTAATGCCAGCAGATGCCGGCGAGCCGGCGCTCTAAAGTGGCGACCGAAACCGGCTCGCGACCTCCGGCGCCGATGTTTCGTGCGCCGGCAGAGACTCCGCCGATGTTTCGCGCACCGGCAGAAACTCCGCCGATGTTTCGGGCACCGGCAGAAACTCCGTCTTGCATGCAAGCGGCGAGATACAGGCCGACGGTTTGCAGGTCTGGGGGCAGGGGATCGAGGCCTTGCCGGCGCAGCCAGGCCGAAAACTGCCGCCAATCGGCGTCGTAAGCGCGTCTGGTGTTTTCCGAGCGGGCGTTGCGGGCGTAATCGCGGGCTTTTTCAGAAAGCGCGGCGAGATGAGGAGGGGAGGCGGCGCGCTCAGCGAGGGGTGGACCGCCGTGATCATCGTGTTCCGGATCGGCCATCTCGTCCTCGTTCTGGCGGCCGTTGAGGCATGGCCGTGATTTCTGGCGCGAAAAATCCGACGCCAAGCAACGCTCGTCGAGTCCGATTTCGGGCGCGCGCGCCCTGTCGTTTTGCACAATTTG
Organism: Methylocystis sp.; assembly: GCA_051061385.1. GTDB lineage: Bacteria > Pseudomonadota > Alphaproteobacteria > Rhizobiales > Beijerinckiaceae > Methylocystis. The sequence continues at coordinate 3,853 of JBPFDX010000030.1, read as the reverse complement.
TTGGACTCCAAGCCATTGAAATGACCCGAATCGGCTTGAGCTTTATGGCGTGGATTCTGCCTTATTCGCTGGAATTTTTCACCCTCAATAGGTGGACGGCGTGGCGAAGCGGATCGGCAAGCTCGACGCTGATGACGCGCTTTGGCGCATCGCGATGGCGCGTGCCGAAACGATCCGCCCGCTGATCGCCGCCGGAACGCTGAAAGCCGGCGTCATTGCTGACGCCTGCAGGAAGCTCGGGGTCCGACGGGCGCGACTCTATGCGCTAATCGAGCGGTTCCGCGAGGCGCCCGTCACCAGTTCGCTGCTCCCCGCGCGACGCGGTCCGCAGGAGGGGTCGAGCCGGCTGACGCCGGAGCAGGACGCCTTGATCGGCGAGGCGATTTTGCAATTCTACCGCACGCGCCAAAAGCCGAGCGTGAACGCGCTGCGACGGCATTTACGACAGTTGTGCCAGGCGAAAGGCGCGCCTGTTCCATCCTGGAATGCGATCAAGGCGCGGGTGGCGCGCGCCGACGAACGCCTTTTGCTGCGCGACCGGGAGGGGGCGGCGGCGGCCCGCGCCCGTTTTTCGCCGGTGGTCGGCGAATATCATGCAAACCACGCGCTTGAAATCGTTCAAATCGACCACACCAAGATCGACGTCTTTGTCGTCGACGCCGTGCATCGCGAGCCGATTCAACGGCCATGGCTGACGCTGGCGATCGATGTGGCGAGCCGTATGGTGACGGGATTTTATGTTTCGCTCGAAGCGCCGTCGTCGACATCGGTCGCGTTGGCGATCCAGCACATGACGTTTCCGAAGGCGTCCTGGCTCGCGGCGCGGGAAATCCCCGGGGAATGGCCGGTTTCTGGCCTCCCCGAGGCGATCCATCTCGACAACGCCAAGGAATTCAGAGCGCGCGCCTTGACGCGCGGCTGCGACGAGCACGGCGTGCGGCTGATTCACCGACCGGTCGCGCGTCCGCATTATGGCGGACATATCGAGCGGCTGATCGGCACGATGATGAGCGCCGTTCATCTGCTGCCCGGCACGACATTCTCGAATGTCGCGGATCTCGGCGACTACGACGCCGCCAAGCACGCGACCATGACGCTCGACGAACTGGAGCGCTGGCTGGCGTTGGAAGTGATCCGCTATCACGACAGCGTGCACGGCGCATTGAAACTGCCGCCTCGCGCGGCATGGCGGGAAATGCTGGCGGCGCGGCCGGCGCCGATCGCGCATCCCGCCGATCCGGCCGGCTTCCTCCTCGACTTTCTTCCCTTCGAGGAACGCCGTATTCGGCGCGACGGCGTGCGACTGTTTGATCTGCGCTATTGGGATGACGTTCTCAGTCCCTGGGCGGGGCGCCTGCGCCGACGGCTCAGGGTCAAATACGATCCACGCGATCTCTCGACGGTCTTCGTCGAGGATCCCGATGGCGGCCATTGGCCGGTGCGCACCGCCAATCTGAGCCGACCGCGGATTACGCTGGCGGAACTGAAACTGGCGCAAGGCGCGCTCAAAGCGCGTGGCCAAGCGCTTGTCGACGAGCAGCTGATTTTCGAAACGGTCGAACAACAACGCGCGCTTGTCGCTTCGGCGTCAGCGGCCACGCGGTCGGCGCGTCGTCAAGCCGAACGTCGGGCGCGCGCTTTGGCGGCTTCGGGACAGGCGGCGGCGTCGGCGACCGGGGCAAGCGCCAACCCCTATGCGGATAATTTTGACGACGTCCTGCCGCTGGCGATGGAGGAATGGTCATGAGAGCGATCGGGGAGGGCGATTACGCCCACATTCTGCCTGCCTATCGCACGAAGGCGGCGCTCTCTGACGCCGAGCGGATCACATGGATCAGGTCTGATCGCTGGATCGAGACGGCGCAGGCGAAGGCCGTGCTCGCGCGGCTCGAGGATTTGCTGGCCTATCCGCCGCGCGATCGCATGCCTTGCCTGCTGATCTATGGCGACACCGGCATGGGAAAGACCAAGATCATCCGCAAATTCCTGCGGGCGCATCCGCCGCGTTTCGATGGCCAGATTGGCGTGACGGCGACGCCCGTGGCGGCGATGCAAATGCCGGCGGAGCCGATAGAGCGCGACGTCTACGCCGAACTCTTGAGCGCACTTCAGGCGCCGACGCCGGTCGAGGCGACGACGCACAGGCTGAAAGAAACCTGCCGCGGGCTGCTCAAGACTCTCGGCGTCCGCCTACTGATCATCGACGAGGTTCACGCCATGCTTGCCGGCACGTTTCGGCAGCAGCGGATTTTCCTGAACGCCATTCGTTTTCTGGCGAATGATCTGCGGGCGCCGCTCGTCTGCGCCGGAACCGACCTCGCCCGTCAGGCGCTGTTGACCGACCCGCAGCTTGCCGAGCGTTTCGAGGCGTTTCATCTCGATCGCTGGCGGAATGACCGGCATTTGGCGGAGCTTCTGATCAGCCTCGCCGGGCTGCTGCCGCTGCGCCGTCCGTCGATGTTGCACACCGCCGAACTCAGGCGACGGGTGCTCGACATGACCGATGGCGTGACGGTGCGCATTTTTCGACTCGTTGAGAGCCTGGCGATCGAAGCGATCCGTTCGCAGGAGGAACGGATCACGGCGCAAAGCTTCGACGCTCCCGACCTCGTTCTGCCGCTGGTGGCGATGACGCGGAATATCGAGACACGCCTGATGCGGTCGGCGGGCCGATGAGGCGGCGCCTTCCGATCGCGCCGCGTCCCTATGCCGACGAGCTCTTGTCGTCGTGGCAGGGACGGGTCGCTTGCCGCTATGGGATAACCCGCGAGGCGCTCGGGCGTTGGGCCGGCCTCTCGCCTCAGCACGCCGCGCCGGGCGGTTTCGTGGCGGCGGATTATGCGCCGACGGGGGAGGTCCTTGCAGCCTGGTCGCGAGCCTGTCGGCTCGATCCGGCGCGCATTGACGATCTCGCTTTGCGCCGATCCGGGCGCACGCTCGACCGCTATGTCTGGCCGCATGAAGCGGGCGGCGTCTTTGTCGGCTACGCGTTTTGTCCGGCTTGTCTCGAAGAGGATGCGGCGGCCGGCCGCGACCAATATTTTCGGCGGCGCTGGCTGCAGATCGAGGCGCTGCTTTGCGAGCGTCACGACCGCCTTCTCGTCGAAGCCTGCCAGTATTGCGGGGCAGGGGAGGGGGTGCGGTTGGCGTTCCATGTGGGCCAGGCGCGGCTTGTCTGTCGGCGTTGCGGCGCTGTCATCGGTCGGGCCGCGATCGAGAGACGCGAGCCGTCGCCTCAAGCGAAGGCGATCTTCGGCGCGCTTGGCGCCCGGGAGCCGGACGAAGCCGTCATGGCGACGGCGTGCGTGCTGTGGTCGCTTCTGCGTCCCGGAATGCCGCCGCGGCCGGTCATTTTTTGTCTCCTCGAGGAGACGCCAGCCCTCGGCGGCGCGCCGCGGGACTGTAAGGCGCCGCTTTCAAGCGCGTCGCGCGACTGGCGCCTTACGACCTGGATCGCCGTGGCGCAGCTCCTTGATCGCGCCGGCGCGCGCGACGTTTTCGGAGCTCCGCGATTTGAGATCGAGCAATTGAAGACGTGGACGCGGTCTCGGCCCGCGCAATTGGCGTCTCGGACCGCCATTTCGACGCGCTCCGCGAGCGCCTATGCGTCGCTGGCCGAGAACATTCTGGCAAGTCCCGAATGGCGGAGCCGGCCGAGCGCCGCAACCGCGCGCGAGCGGCTCCTGGGCCGCCTCATGCGCGAGGCGCTCTCTGTCGGATTGTCGCAATTTTTGGGACTCCCGATCATTGGAATCTTTGGACCTCCCTGTTGCATAATTTTGGGATCGATTCAGAATTTCGGGGACTGGCGTCGAGTTTGATTCGTAATTTGTGGAACCAGATTGCTGCGAGA
>JBPFDX010000029.1:0-50757 GCA_051061385.1 Methylocystis sp. | reverse complement strand
CCGGCGCCGCGGCGCGGGCGAGACGCCCGCCCTTGATCGCTGAGAGATGCTTGCGCACGCAATTCATCTCGGAGATGTTCGCGCCGCTCTTTAGCAGCGCCTTGTTCACCGCCTGCTTTTCCTCGAGCGTCACGCCCTCGGGCGGCAGCGCCATCAGCGCCGAGCCGCCGCCGGAAATCAGCGCGAGGACGAGATCGTCTTCGGAAAGCCCCTGCACTCTCTCCAGGATGCGCTTCGCCGCCTCGCGCCCCGCGGCGTCCGGAACCGGATGCGAAGCCTCGATCACCTCGATGTGTTTCGTCGGCGCGCCATGCTCGTAGCGCGTCACGACGAGACCTTCGAGCGGACCGCGCCAATGCGCTTCCACGGCGGCCGCCATGGAGGCCGCTGCCTTGCCGGCGCCGACGACGATCGTGCGGCCCTCCGGGGGCGCGATCTTCGCAAGATGCGGTGGCAGGCACACCGCGGGCGACGCAGCGCCGACGGCGGCGTCAAACATTGCGCGAAGGAGGGTGCGGAGATCGTCGGACATCGCGCGTCTTACCTTGTTCTCTTGGCAATCCGTCGGTTGGCGCCGTTGAACAGCGACAACCGTCGGCGCTGTCTTTTCAGCATCTCGAGCGCCCGTCAACCGGGCGCGGAGTCGCGCGCGGCAGCTCGCTTAATGCGGTGGATTACGCAAAAAAACGACATAGCCGCGAAAATAAGGGTGATGCGCCAATGTTTCCGGCGGCGACCAGAGGGCGCCCTCTGCGAGGCCGAGCCGGAAAGGCGTATGGACGCGTCCGACGCGCGCCAGGTAATCGTCGATATGGTCGACCGTGGCGCGGCCGCGGTACGTCTGAAACACGACCTCATCGACGCTTCGACCAAGTCTGTCAATGTCTTCCGGCGTGGCCTGAGACGCCCAGTCCATAAGGCCGCTAATGCCGAGCGCGCAATCCGCCGGCAACGCCTGACGTAGCTCTACAAGGAAGGCTGCATAGGTGGTCAGGCCACGCGTTGCGGCGTCAAAGTCGATCTGAACGCCGATGACCTTGTCCGACTTGGCGCGCCAATCGGCAAGCCGACGCTTGACGGCCGCAAAAATCGCGGGCGTCCAGTCGATGCTGCGCACTCGATACACCAACCATAATGCTTGCGGATGAGGACTCGGCTCAGTGGCGCCCTGCGCCTTTAGACGCATCTTTCCTGAATCGTCGGGCCCAATTTCAGCCTGAAGCAGATAGATGGTTTTGGCGTAAGCGAGTTCGGGACGCGCGCGCACGCCCGCCCATAACCAATAGGCGTCGTAATCCGCCGCGCGCACAATCGTGTCGGCTGCCGCTGTACAAATGACGCCAACAGCGAAAAGACCCGCGACGGCCATACGCCGCGAAACCCTCACCAGTAATATCTCAGGCTTTTCGCCCATGTTGTCGCGCGATATTGCGCCTTGAGCTGGTCATACCAGGCTTTGCGCTGCGCTTTCTCGACGTCCTTGCCGCCGCAGGTGTTGTTGTTCGCCGGCGCGTAGCAATTGATCGCGCGATAGAGCGCATAAGCCCGGTCGCGGGCAGGCGTCGCCGGCGAGCCGATGAGCTTCTTATAGACCTCGCCACGCGCATAGGGTTCGCCGGGAAAGATGGATTTGCCGCCGCCAAGTTCGTCGGGCGCCGGCCGGGACGCCTCAAAGCCGTCGAGACTGTTCGTGCGGATGAAGTCGCCGAAGCACAACATGGCGTGCGGGGCCTCAGGATTGGCGGCGAGTTCGCCGACAATCGACTTGAGGTCTGGACAAGCGTAGCCCTTGTCGGCGCCGCCGCTCCACAGCAAGACGCTGGACTGGTAATTGGGATGCTGCCCCGGCCGTGCGGTGTCGGCGTCATCCTTCGCGAGTCCCTCCGCAGAATAATCCCGAAGGAAACCCGCGTACTGGCCGTGCGTCGCCTCTTTCAGGAGAAGCACGAAGCGCGCAAGCTTGCGCTCCTCAGGCGAGACGGGGTCCGCGACGGCCATCCGCAGCAGGATCGGACCTGCAACATATCGCAGCAGCATCGAACGAATCCGCGGCGACGACAGTTGCGTGTCCTTCAGGAAGACTTTGTTGACCTCTCCGGAGCGTTCCCAGCTCAGCGCGAGGCCGAGTTCGACCGCCTCTTTTTGCCAGGGCTGCGTGGCGAGCGGCAGCAGCCGCGTCCAGTGGTCGACAGCCGCCGCATGCAGTCCCTGCGCCATCAGCGCCTGACCGCGAAGAACTTCGCGGCTGAAGCCGAGATAGGGCGGCGACAACGGCCCCGGCGTCGGATCGCCCAACAGCTTCAATGCGGTCGCAGGGTCGCCGTCGACATAGTAGGCGCGGGCCGCCTTCAAAAAGGCGAATAGCGCCTCATGGCCCGCGAAGTCTCGCGCCTGCGCGTCGAGATCCGCAGCCGAAAATTTCTTCTGCGAGGCATCGGCGGACCGCATCATCGTCAGATCGTCGATCGCGAGAAGATTTGCGTCATGGACGTCTTTTGAGTCGAGACCGAGTTTCGAGTCGATCTCAGCCGCGAGATCCGAACTTCGGAGATTGGCGTCCCGATCGCGCGCATGCGTCATCTGCCACGCATACTCAGTCGCGGCCTGCGACCGGTCGCCAGCAAGCCAATAGACGCGACGTAGCAGGCCGCGCGCCGACGCCGCGTAGCGGCCGTGCGGGTAGTCGACGAGATAGGACTTAAATTCAACTTCCGCCGCTTTCAGCGCTTCTCGATCCGACACTTTTGGATCGGGCGCGCCGTCCAGTTCGGCGAACGCGCCAACCGACGCCTTGTTCAGAAGCGTGCGGGCGATCATGTAGCGCACGCTCTCGCGCAGCCAAGGATTCTGCGCTTTCGCGAGGCTGCGAAAAGCTGTGAGCGCAGCGTCGAATTCGCCGCCGTAAAAGGCTCCCGCGCCGGCAAGATAAGCGGCGAATTCGCGCGCGGCCGCCGATGCGTCAGCGCCCGGGACATAAGCGTTGGAGGCGCCCGACGCCGCCCCCTTTTCTTGGCAGGCGGCCGTCATCTCCTTGCGTGAATGGATCAGCGCAGCGCGCTCAGCTTCGCTAAGAGTCTTTTCGGCATGTGCGGCCTGATTAAAGGCGTCCTCGCCGCTTTGAGCAGAGACGCATCGCGTGCCTTCTTCAAAGAAGTCGCTCGGCGTCGTTACAGGGGCTTTGACGGGTCGGCCTGCATAATCGCAAGAGTTTCGTGCGAAGGCGTCGTTAAAAGCGTCACGCGCGAAAAGCACGAAATAGTCGGGATAGATGTCGAGCCTCACCTCTTCTTTTCGTGCGTCGACGGGCCAAGGCCGCGCGTCCATCATAAGGAACTGCGCGTTCACGCGGCTGTCATTGCCTGGACTCAAGAACGGCAGATTGTCGCGATTGGAAAAGTCCTTGTGATCCAGCTTCCATCCGGCGCGGTCGAGACCGTCGCCGGCGCAGGCGAACGCCTGGCTCGCGGAACAGAGCAGCATGATAGAAGCGAAAGGCAAGAAAAGCTGGCGCATGGCGGTTCCTGAACGTGGCCGGCAAGCTGCGTCAGATTGCTTCCTACCGGATTGGCGGGCGCGCGTCTGTTGAAAATAATCAAGAAGAATATAGGCGCTTCAAAAATGTGGGCGAGGGCAGCGTCACGCCGTCCCTCGCCCTGATATGCCCCGTTCTTTGGAGGGCTGCGGCTTACGCCGCCATTGCGTTGGCCTTTTCGATCAGCGCCTCGGCCATGCGGATCGAGGCGATGTCGATCAGGCGGCCGTCGAGCGAGACGGCGCCCTTGCCTTCCTTGGCGGCCTGGCTCATCGCGTCGAGAATGCGGCGCGCCTTCGTCACCTCGGCGTCTGACGGGGTGAAGACCTGATTGGCGAGCTCGATCTGCGAGGGATGGATCGCCCACTTGCCCTCATAGCCGAGCACCGCGGCGCGCTTCGCGGCGGCGATATAGCCATCCGGATCGCCGAAGTCGCCGAAGGGACCGTCGATCGGACGCAGACCATAGGCGCGGCACGCGACCATCATGCGCGTCTGCGCCGCATGCCACTGATCGGCCCAGTAATATTCGCGGTTGCCGCTCGCGTCCTTGTCGGTGAGCACGCCATAATCCGGATTGACGCCGCCGATGACCGTGGTCCGGGCGCGGGTCGACGCCGCATAGTCGGCGACGCCGAAGGACATCGCCTCGAGGCGCTTGGACGACTGGGCGATCGCCTCGACATTGGCCATGCCGAGAGCGGTCTCGATCAGGATCTCGATGCCGATCCGCTTGGTGCGCTTCTTATATTGCTCGATCTGCGTGATCATCATGTCGATCGCGTAGACGTCGGCCGGAACGCCCACCTTCGGGATCAGCACGACGTCGAGGCGCGGGCAGTTCTCGAGAACGTCGACGACGTCGCGATAGCAATACTGGGTGTCGAGACCGTTGATGCGCAGAGTCATCACCTTCTTGCCCCAGTCGATATCGTTGAGGCCCTGGATGATGTTCTTGCGCGCCTGTTCCTTGTCGTCCGGCGCGACGGCGTCTTCAAGATCCAGGAAGATCTGATCGGCCTTTGACTGCGCGGCCTTCTCGAACATGCCCGGCGCGGAGCCCGGCACGGCGAGTTCCGAGCGATGCAGACGCGGCGTGGCCTGCTCAATTAAAGTGAAGCTCATATTTTTCCCCTTCCTGTTGAATTAGCCTGTGGCCCCGAGGCCGGCGGCGACGCAGCTGATCGAGAGCAGCAGAGGCACTTTGACGGCCTCCTTTTCCGCTTCGTTCTGAGCCTCGCGAAACCGGCGAAGCAGCGCCACCTGCTCGCGGTTGACCTCATTGATCGTCTGCAGGCGATGCGACAGCCGCGCCTGATATTCCTTGAAGCGATCCGCCGGCTCGACGCCGCCGGAGACGCGCAGCGCCATTTCCCGCGTCAATGCGAATTCGTCTTCGATCGCCTTGAAGATTTTGGTGCGCACGGCTTCGTCGGCGACGAGCCCGGCATATTGCTTGGCGATCGAAAGATCGACGAGCGCGAGCGTCTTCTCAACCTCGTCGATGATGAGCCGGAACATGCGCGAATCTTCGAACATGCGGCGCAACAGCTCAAAGCCGCGGTCGCCGCGCACGTCGATGAAGTTCTTCAACCCGGATCCGACCCCGTACCAGCCGGTGATCGAATGGCGGTTCTGCGCCCAGGCGAAGACCCAGGGGATTGCGCGCAAATCGGCGAGGCTCTTCGCGCCGAAGCGTCGCGCCGGTCGCGACCCGATGTTCAGCAACGAAATCTCTTCAAGCGGGCTCGCCGCCTGGAAATAGGCGACAAGGTCTGGATCGCCGATGAATTTCGCGTAAGCGGCGAAGGAGGCGCCGGAAATCTCTTCAAGCGCCTCGTCGAACTCCGCATGGGGCGCGAGAGCTTCCTCGCGTTCGGACTTCAGCGCATGCTGGAACACCGACGACGCCAGAAGCTCCATCTGATAGGCCGCCGTTCCGCGGTTGGCGTATTTGAACGAGACGACCTCGCCCTGTTCGGTGACGCGGAAACGCCCGCGGATGGAGCCGGCAGGCTGCGCCGCGATCGCGTGGCCGGTCGGCGCGCCGCCGCGCGAAACCGAGCCGCCGCGTCCATGGAAAAAGGCGATGGCGACGCCCTGCTCGCGTCCGACCTGGCTGAGGCGCGCCTGCGCTTTGAACAACTCCCAGTTGGACGACAGGAAGCCGCCGTCCTTATTTGAGTCGGAGTAGCCGATCATCACCTCTTGCAGATTGCCCTGCCAGCGCGTGGAGCGCCGCACGACAGGAACCTGCAAAAGATCGCGCATGATCGCCGGCGCGGCGCGCAGATCGCCGATCGTCTCGAACAGCGGCACGATCGGCAGCGTCAGGATTTCGACGCCGGGTTCGTCGAGAAAAAGCCCCGCCTCCTTGGCGAGCAGATAAACGCCGAGCACGTCCACCGCCGACCGCGTCATCGACAGAATGAATCCGCCGAAGGCTTCGCGGTCGAGCTGCGCGCGCATTTCGGCCACGACCTCGAACATCTGGATGACATCGAGCGTATCAGCTGAGAGCTTGTCGTGCGGGATCGGCGCCGCGCGCGGCTTGGCAAGCTCGGCGAGCAGCCATTCGCGCCATTCCGGCGAGTCGAGATCGGGCGGCGTCTCGCCGCCGGTCTTGATGCGCCACAGCTCCTCGAGCGCCTGCGTCGTGCGGGTGGTGTTCTGGCGGATGTCGAGGCGCACAGTGCTGAAGCGGAAAATTTCCACCGCCCGGCGCAGCGGGCGCACGAGATCCGTCGCGAGCGCGTCGCTCTTGGCTTCAACGAGCGCCTTTTCGAGCGTCAGCAGATCGGCGATGAGTTCGTCGGCGCTTACATAGCGCGGACCTGTCGCCGGTTCGGCGTTCACGGCGCGCAGCGTCTGATCGAGCTTGCGCAGAATCGTCACCACGAACTGCCGGTAGGGTTCGTTCTGATTGCGCGCTTCGATCGCAGCGCCGTCCGGCAGAGCCGCGAGACGTTCAGCCAGTTCCTCGCGGAATGACGGAGGGATATCCGCGGCGCGCTGGCTGATCGACAGCATGCGCGCGAGATCGACGAAGCGCGTCCGGTAGTAGTTCAGGCTCGCCGCGGCGTTTTCGCGCATGGTGCGGCGGGTGACGTCGTTGGTCACGAATGGATTGCCGTCGCGGTCGCCGCCAATCCATGAACCGAACTGGAAGAACGGCGCGACTTCGAACGATTCGCTGGGATAATGGCGTCTCAGCGCGCGTTCGCAGGATGACAGAAGCTCGGGCGCGAGATCGAAGATGCTCTCGTGGAAGAAATGCTGGCCCCAGGCGACCTCCTGGTCGACAGTGGGCTTTTCGAGATGCAATTCGCCGGTGAGCCAGAGAAGCTCGATCTGATCGTAGATCGACTTCACCAGCGCTTCACGCTCGCGGTCGGTCCATCGCGTCGATTCGAGCTCGCGCAGCAGCAGATAGATGCGGCGATACTTCTCGAGAATCGAGACGCGCTTCGCCTCTGTCGGATGCGCGGTGATGACCGGACGAATGCGCAGCGTGTGCAATTGGGCGCGAATCTCTTCCGCCGGGACGCCGGACGCCGCGGCGCTGGACAGGACGTAATCGAAGGTGCCGAGCAGCTTGTCGTGACCCTTTTCGCGCTCGATGCGCCGGCGCCGGCGCATGGCGTATGCCTGCTCCGCGATGGAGACGAGCTGAAACAAAATGCCCTGCGCCTGGAGCGCGCGCGCCATCTGGCGCGGCTCCAGACCCGCGCCCGCCTTTGAATCGCGGACAACGGCCTCGATCTCCGGCGTGTGTCGGCGAATGACGGTGAGCAGTTGCTCGCGAAGAAAAGCGGACGCCTCGGTTACCGAACGAGTCGCATATGCAGACGGCAGGCCGGTCGGAGACAGGCTCTTCAATGTCTGGATCTCGGCGGTCATCGAAACTCCTTAGGCGCTCAAGACGCCGTGCAGGACGAATGGCTTCGCAAGAAATACGGCCTCGGCGCACGAGGGCGCCGACGCCGGACCACGCCCGTCAGGCGCTTTGCAATACCTTGGCGACCGTCGATCCGAATTCGGCCGGGCTCGGCGCAACGGTCAGCCCGTAGGACTTCATGATCTCGGTCTTTTCCGCGGCGCTGTCGCCGGATGCCGAAATGATCGCGCCGGCATGGCCCATGCGGCGGCCCTTTGGCGCCGTGAGGCCAGCGACGAAACCGATCACCGGCTTGGAGAAATTCTCCTTGATCCAGGCCGAGGCCTCGGCCTCCTGCGGGCCGCCGATCTCACCGATGATGAGCACGGCCTTGGTCTCGGGGTCCTTGTCGAACAGCACCAGATGGTCGAGGAAGGACGAGCCGTTGATCGGATCGCCGCCGATGCCGACGGAGGTCGATATGCCGAGGCCCAGCGCCTTCAGCTGCGAGGCCGCCTCATAGCCGAGCGTGCCGGAGCGCGAGATCAGGCCCACCGATCCCTGCTTGTAGATGTGGCCCGGCATGATGCCGAGCATCGCCTTGCCCGGCGAAATGATGCCGGCGCAGTTCGGCCCGACCAGCATCGGCCGGCGACCCTTCGGGAAGCGCAGGAAATAGCGCTTCACGCGCATCATGTCCTGCGCCGGAATGCCGTCGGTGATCGAGCAGATGAGGCGAACGCCGGCGTCGGCGGCTTCCATGATCGCGTCGGCGCAAAAGGCCGGCGCGACGAAGGTGATCGACGCCTGGGCGCCGGTCTCGCGCACCGCTTCGCGCACAGTGTTGAACACCGGCACGCCGTGATGGGTTTTGCCGCCCTTTCCGGGCGTGACGCCGGCGACGACATTGCTGCCGTAGTCGATCATCTCTTTCGTATGGAAGCTGCCCTTGTCGCCGGTAATGCCTTGAACGAGGATCGGGGTCTTTTCGTCAATGAGAATGCTCATGTGTCGTTCTCCGGCGCTTACTTGGCGCCCTTATAGGCGGCGACGGCCTTCTCGGCGGCGTCGGCCAGCGTATCGGCCTGAATGATCGGAATGCCGCTTTCGGCAATGATCTTCTTGCCCGCTTCGACATTGGTGCCGGCGAGACGCACGACGAGCGGCACGCCCTCGATCTTCTCGGCGCGCACCGCGTCGACGACGCCCTGCGCGACCCAGTCGCAACGATTGATGCCGGCGAAAATATTGACGAGCACCACTTTCACGCGGCGATCGGACAAAACGAGGCGGAAGGCCGTCGCGACGCGCTCCGGCGAAGCGCCGCCGCCGACGTCGAGAAAGTTCGCCGGATTGCCGCCGGCGTGCTTGATCATGTCCATGGTCGCCATGGCCAGTCCGGCGCCATTGACGATGCAGCCGATCTCGCCGTCGAGGCCGATGTAATTGAGGCTGTGCTCGGCCGCCTGCGCCTCGCGCGGATCGCTCTGCGAGGGATCGTTCATGTCGACGATGTTGTGGCGGCGGAACAGCGCATTGTCGTCGAAGGACATCTTGGCGTCGAGCGCCAGCACCTTGTCGTCCTTGGTGACGACGAGCGGGTTGATCTCGAGCATGGTCGCGTCATTGTCGCGGAAGGCGCGATAGGCGCCCATGATCGTCTTCACCGCGCGCGAGACCTGCTTGATATTGAGGCCGAGCTGGAAGGCGAGTTCGCGCGCCTGAAACTGCTGCAAGCCGACGGCGGGCTCGACGATGACCTGGAGCAGCTCGTCAGGAGTGTTCCTGGCGATCTCCTCGATCTCCATGCCGCCGTGCTTCGAAGCGATGACGCGCACGCGCTCCAATTTGCGGTCGAGCACGTAGCCCAAATAGAGTTCGCGCTCGAAAGGATCGGCGACCTCGACATAGACGCGCTGCACCGGCTTTCCTTCCGGTCCGGTCTGGCCGGTGACGAGCCGCTTGCCGAGAAGATCGCGCGCCGCCTGCTGCACTTCGTGATAGGTGCGGCAGAGCTTGACGCCGCCCGCCTTGCCGCGCGCGCCGGCGTGAATCTGCGCCTTGACGACCCAATGCGAACCGCCGAGTTCGGTCGCGGCGTAGACCGCCTGATCCGGGCTGAAAGCGACCGTGCCAGGCGGAACATCGACGCCGTGGCTCGCCAGTATTTCCTTGGCTTGATACTCGTGGACGTCCATTGCAGTCCTCTCCTCGCAATCGGGGCGCGGCTTCTTCAGCCGCCTATCTTGGCTTTGACCGTCTCGTAAACCGCTTCCGTCTCGGCGGCGGCCTTGGCGAGCAGCGCATTGACGTCGGCAAGCTGCTTCTCGGCGAAATCGCGGTCCTTGATCGCCTTGGCGTTGATGAAGACATTGAGCGCGCAGCTGCGCAAGCCGGCGTTGGCGGCGAGCACCGCGACTCCGGCGTCGCTGATGACGTTAAGGTTGCCCTTATCCGCAGCCTCTTTCGAAAGCGCGATGACGTCGTAGCAGATCTTGCAGGTCTTCAGCGGCGCCAGCGTCGCTTCCTTCAGCGCCGACTGGATCGCCTCAGAGCGCTTCGCCTTCTCCTCGTCGGTGCCGCGCGGCAGACCGTAGGCGCCCATCAGCGTGTTGAAGGCGACGACGTCTTCATCGACGCCCTGCGTCAGCTGGGTGCGCAGCTTCTCGGCGTTGGCGAGAGTCTGCTGAAGATCTGCGGACACCGCTTCGTAGTTCTTTTTGCCGATGGTGAGATTGCAGACCATCGAAACGAGCGCGGCGCCCATGGCGCCGGACAGCGCCGCCGCGCCGCCGCCGCCGGGAGTCGGCGCATCGCTGGCCAGTTCGTCGAGGAATTTCCCAATCGTATCGTTCTTGGCGCTCATATCTTTCCTCGCTCAGGCGAGCTCTTTGGCTTGCGCATAAATGTTTTCGCAGTCGAACACCTGGTCGGCGGCGTCAAACAGCTTGCCGACGCATTCGCGATGCAACTTCAGCTTCAGCCCGCCCAGGCCGAGAGCGCCGATCACGATCTTGCCGTGACGCTCCTTCGCCTTGTCGGTCGCTTCGACGCCGCCGACGCCGAGCGGCGGCTGCGCGTTGCAGTCGGCGATGAGTTCGATCGTCGGATCGTTCTGCCAATCCTTCTCGTCGAGCAGCGGCACGCCGATGGCGCCCGCCGCGAAGACGATCTGAGCGCCCTTGACCGCCTGAGCGCGCGCCGCATTGTCCGCGGCTTCGATCGCGGCCGGCGTGAAGCCAAAGCGCTCCTGAATGGCCTTGGCCGCCGCTTCGGCGCGCGACTTCTGACGCGAGGTGATGGCGACTTCAGCGCCTTCGATGTTCAGCATCGCCGCGGCGCGCATGCCGACCGGGCCGGTGCCGGCGAGAACGACGGCTTTCTTACCCTTGAGCGAACTCGCCTTGGCGAGCAGCGCCACGCCGGCGGCGGCGGTCGTGTTGGAGCCGTTCGAGTCGAGCATCCCCGACACGCGGAAATTCGAGAAGAAGCGCTTCTTGACGGCTTTGAACACGGCTTCGCCCGCCGTCATGTTGCCGCCCCCGACGAAAATCGCCGTATATTGCTTCTCCTTGGGGCCGCGCGTGTAGATGCAGCCGTCGACCAGCGCGCCGACATTTTCAGGCGTCACGCCGCCATAGCCGATGATGCGGTCGGCGCCGCCGTCATAGCCGACCACCGTGTCGAAAACGCTCGGAACCGGATCGGTGTCAAAAAGGAAAAGAAGCTTCTTGGTCATGGGAGTTCGAACCTTTCACTGGCCCCCTCCCCAACCCTCCCCCGCGCTTCGCGCTGGAGAGGGAGCAGACTCGGCCATCGACGCGCATTCGCGCAACCTCGGGCGTTGGTCCCCTCTCCCGCTTGCGGGGGAGGGTGGCGCGAAGCGCCGGGAGGGGGCGTGAGCCTCACGCGGCCACGACGTTGCGCGGACTACCGGCGACAAACGCGTCGATATTGTCGACGAGTTGGTCGGCCAGCACCTGCATCGCCTCCTTCGAGGCCCAGGCGACATGCGGCGTGATGATGAGATTGGGGATCGTCGGATCGAGCAGGATATTGCCGTTCTTCGGCGGCTCGACGGTCAGCACGTCGAATCCGGCGCCGGCGATCACGCCCTTGCGCAGCGCGTCAGCGAGCGCCGCTTCGTCGACAATGCCGCCGCGAGCGGTGTTGATGATGCAGGCGCTCTTCTTCATCGACGCCAGTTCTTTCGTCGAGATCATATTCTTCGTCTCGGGCGTCAGCGGCAGGTTCAGCGTGACGACGTCCGACTCACGAAGAATCGTCGCGACGTCGACCTTGTTCGGCACGTCCGTGACGTCGTTGATCAGCACTTTCATGCCGAGCGCCGTGGCCCGCTTTTCAATCTCCCTGCCGAGCGCCCCATAGCCGATAATGCCGAGGGTGGAGCCGGCGATGTCATAGATCGGATAGTCGAAATAGCAGAACTGATTGGCGTAGCCCCAGCGTCCCTGCCGGACGGAATTGTAATAGTTCACCAGATTGCGGCGCAGCGCGAACAGTAGCGCGAACACATGTTCGGGCAGCGTGTTGAAGGCGTAGTTGCGGATGTTCGAGACGACGATCCCGTTGGCGCTCGTATAGGCCTTGTCGATCACGTCCGTGCCGGTCGCGGCGACGGCGATGAGCTTGAGGTCGGGAAGCTGCTTCAGCGTCGCTTCGCGCAGCGGCACCTTGTTGGTGATGCAGATCGAGGCGCCCTTCAGGCGCTCAACGATCTGGTCTGGCGCGGTCTGGGCGTGTTCCGTGTATTCGTGAGGAAAGTTCGGCTTGCGCACATTGGCGTCGAGCGTTTCGCGATCGAGAAAGACGATTTTGTGCGACATGACTTTTAGTTTCCCCTCTTTCTCAATTCTTTGTCGTCGGCGGTCGGCGGCCGGTGTCTCCGACCGCCGATCGCAAATAGCCGGTTTACATCTTGAGCAGCGGATTGGCGCGATAGACCGCCTGCGCCGCCGCAACGCCCGAACCCGGGGTCACGGGAATGCCGACGTCGAGCATGGCCATCTCCGCGCCGCCGATGGCGCCAAGCAGCATGAGCTCGTTGAGGTCGCCAAGGTGGCCGATGCGGAACACCTTGCCCGCGACTTCCGAAAGGCCGGCGCCGAGCGCGAGATTGTAGCGCTTGTAGGCGATCTCGATCACCTTGGCGGCGTCATAGCCTTCCGGCACGACGATCGCCGTCACGGTGTCGGAATTCCACTTCGGCTCTTTGGCGCAGCACTTGAGGCCCCAGGCGGAGACGGCGGCGCGAACGCCCTCGGCGAGATGGTGATGGCGCTTGTAGACCTGATCCAGGCCTTCCTCGAACAGGATCGAGAGCGATTCCTTGAGGCCGTAGAGCAGCGGCACGGAGGGCGTATAAGGGAAATAGCCGTTCGCGTTCTGGGCGATCATGTCCTGGAATTCGAAATAGGCGCGGCGCCCCTTGTTGGACTTGCCGGCGTCGACAGCCTTCTGGCTCGCCGCCATGAGCAGCAGACCGGCCGGCAGCATGAAGCCCTTCTGCGAGCCCGACACGATCACGTCGACGCCCCACTCGTCCATTTTGAACTCGAGCGACGCGACCGAGGACACGCCATCGACGAAGAGCAACGCCGGGTGCTTGGCGTTGTCCATCGCCCTGCGCACCGCGGCGATGTCGGAAGTGACGCCCGTCGCCGTTTCGTTATGCGTGGCGAGAACCGCCTTGATCTCGTGATTCTTGTCGGCCTTCAGCGTCTCTTCGATCAGCTCCGGATCATTGCCGGTGCCCCATTCGCGCTCCTGCACGACGACGTCGAGGCCATGACGCTTACAAAGATCGATCCACAGATGGGAGAACTGGCCGAAGCGCTGCGCCAGAACCTTGTCGCCGGGCGACAGCGTATTGGTGATCGCGGCTTCCCAGCCGCCGGTGCCGGACGCCGGGAAAATGAAGGCATGGCCCTTTTCCGTGCCGAAGACCTTCTTCAGGCCCGGGAAGAGCGGCTTGACGAGGTCAGGGAACGTCGGCGAGCGATGGTCTTCGGACGCGACCGACATGGCGCGCACGATGCGGTCGGGCAGATTGGTCGGACCCGGCACAAACAGGAAGTTCTTGCCGGGAATTCTGGAATTCAACATTCTGTAGCTCCTTTCGAGCGGCGGGTTTCAGATGGCGGGGCGCCGATGAGGCCTCAAACGGCCTAGAACAGGCCGGCGATGCGGCCGACGTCGTCAACGAAGATGTTGTTGGCGGCTGGGACCTTCGGCAGTCCGGGCATCGTCATGATGTCGCCGCACACCACCACGATGAATTCTGCGCCCGCCGAAAGACGCAGTTCACGGATCGGGATCGTGAAGCCCGAGGGCGCGCCCTTGGCGTTCTGATCGGTCGAAAAGCTGTATTGCGTCTTGGCGATGCAGACCGGGAAGTTGCCGAAGCCTTCCTTCTCCAGTTCCGCGAAGCGCGATTTGATGCTGGAATCATAAGAGATGTCGGCGGCGCCGTAGAGCTCTCTGGCGATCGTGCGCACCTTTTCGGCAAGCGGCATGTCGTCCGGATAGAGCGGCTTGAAGTTCGAGGGCTGCGTCTCGATGGTCTTGACGACGGCCTTGGCGAGATCCGCCGCGCCGGCGCCGCCGGAGCCCCAGTTGTCGGCGACGACGCATTCCACGCCTTCCGCCGTGCAGAGCTTGTCGAGCGCCGCCATCTCCGCCGCCGTGTCCGACGAGAACTTGTTGATCGAGACGAGCACCGGCACGCCGAACTTGCGGACGTTGCCGATATGGCGCTTCAGATTCTCGAAGCCCTTCTCGACCGCGGCGACATTCTCGGCCTTCAGATCGTCCTTGGCGACGCCGCCATGCATCTTGAGCGCGCGAATCGTCGCGACGATCACCGTGATGTCGGGTTTCAGTCCGGCCTTGCGGCACTTGATGTCAAAGAACTTCTCCGCGCCGAGGTCGGCGCCGAAGCCCGCTTCCGTCACGACGTAATCGGCGAGCTTGAGGCCAGCCTTCGTGGCGATGACCGAGTTGCAGCCGTGCGCGATGTTGGCGAAGGGGCCGCCGTGGATGATCGCCGGGTTGTTCTCCAGCGTCTGCACGAGATTGGGCGCGATCGCGTCCTTGAGCAGCGCGGCCATGGCGCCCGCCGCTTTTACTTCAGACGCGCGCACGTTCTTCTTCTCGCGGGTCTGGCCGACGATGATGTCGCCGAGGCGCCGCTGCAGATCGTCGAAGTCGGACGCCAGGCAGAAAATCGCCATCACTTCCGAAGCGACGGTGATGTCGAATCCATCCTCGCGGGCAAAGCCGTTCGACACGCCGCCGAGCGACGAGACGATCGACCGCAATGCGCGATCGTTCATATCGACGACCCGGCGCCACGCGACCCGTCGCGAGTCGATCTTGGGCTCGCCGCCCCAATAGATGTGATTGTCGATCAGCGCCGCGAGCAGATTGTTGGCCGCGCCGATCGCATGGAAGTCGCCGGTGAAGTGGAGGTTGATGTCCTCCATCGGCACGACCTGCGCATAACCGCCGCCGGCGGCGCCGCCCTTCACGCCGAAACAGGGGCCGAGCGAGGGCTCGCGTAGACAGCACAGCGCCTTCTTGCCGATGTGATTGAGGCCGTCGGTGAGGCCGACGGTCGTCGTGGTCTTGCCTTCGCCGGCAGGCGTCGGCGTAATCGCCGTCACCAGGATCAGCTTGCCGTCGGTCTGGCCGCCGAGCGAGGAGAGATAGTCGAGGGAGATCTTGCCCTTGTAGTGACCGTAGGGCTGCACATGTTCGGCCGGGATGCCCAGCTTGTCACGGGCGACGTCGATAATCGGCCGCATCTTCGCGGCCTGCGAAATCTCGATGTCGGACTTCGGCGCAAGATGCTGATTGTCTTTTCCGCTCGCGCCCGGCGCGGCGGCTGGCCTTTCTGACATGCAGTCCACTCCCTCTCGGGCCTGCGTCGCACAAGCCCAGAAAATTTGTTTTCTCGGTCATCGAGATACGAGCGTCGGCGCCGCCGATCCCGCTCCCAGCCGACCGGGCTGAAATCCTGCCGATGTCAGGCTGCAGCCTTTTTTGCGACCGTAGTTTTCTCTAATCCGCGCATCAAGGCCGCGGTTCGCCGCAACGAGCCGACGCGCGCATCAGTCCGCTTATGAAAAATTCATGGGCGGCTATCTCGTATGACGGGAATCAAAATTGCTCGTCAAGCCGGCCGAGCCTCCGGCGGCCCGCCGTCGTCACTGGCTTTTCGAAGCAACTCCCGCTCGCGCGACAAGGCGCGGCGGGAGTGTCGCTTATACGACAAGCCGGGCCGAGCCCCTATCCTTCACCTACACTATAAGGTGGGTCACGCCGACATGCCTCGGCTCCGGCGATCGCGCTTATTCCCTACAAAATAGCGGCGCTT
Organism: Methylocystis sp.; assembly: GCA_051061385.1. Classification (GTDB taxonomy): domain Bacteria; phylum Pseudomonadota; class Alphaproteobacteria; order Rhizobiales; family Beijerinckiaceae; genus Methylocystis. The sequence goes on along the minus strand of JBPFDX010000029.1, from coordinate 34,950 downwards.
CCTACACGCCCGTAAAGCTGATCTGACAGGTGAGCAGAGGAGGCTTGCGTGCGCCGGAGCGCGTTCGAGCCCTATCCTTGCCTATCCGAAGAAACCGCAGGAGCGCGTGCGCTGCTTCTCCGAGACGCGCTTTGGAAAAAAATTTGTCGCAGTCAGCGTCGCAGCTTTGACTCTATCGGGCGATCACGAAGGCCGATAGTCATTTCGACGCCTCCTCGGGCTCAAAATTAAGCGCGACGCCATTGATGCAATAGCGCAGCCCCGTCGGCGGCGGGCCGTCGTTGAAGACATGCCCGAGATGGGAGCCGCAGCGGCTGCAATGCACCTCCGTGCGCGTCATGCCGTAGCTGCGGTCGACCGTCGAGCCAAGCGCGCCGGGAAGCGGATCGAAGAAGCTCGGCCAGCCGGTGCCGCTTTCGAACTTCTCGCCCGAACGAAACAAGGGCTGGCCGCAGCCGGCGCAATTGAAGGCGCCGCGACGCTTTTCGTGATTGAGCGCGCAGCTTCCGGGGCGCTCGGTGCCATGCCGGCGCATGACGTCATATTGCTCCGGGGTGAGAAGCGCGCGCCACTCGGCGTCGGTGCGGGTTACGGGATAGGTCTCATCGGCCATGTGCAGCGCCTTGTCTCGAGGGTCTCGGGCCCGGCTCCCTATCTTGTATCAGCCGCCGCCTTTCGCCAGAGGGATGAGGCGGGATAGAGTGGCCATCTTTCAGCGGAAACGACGATTCGAGAATGAGCGACAAAAAATACGACGCCGTGGTGATCGGCTCGGGGTTGGGCGGATTGACGGCGGGCGCGCTGCTTGCGCAGGCCGGCTACAGCGTCTGCCTGCTCGAGCGCAATTTCAGCCTGGGCGGCGCGGCGTCGGTCTACAAGGTCGGGCCGCTGACCGTCGAAGCGTCGCTCCATCAGACCTCGGACGCCCGCAATCCCCGCGACGTCAAGCACGATATTCTTCGGCGCCTGGGAATCCTCGACGAGATCGAATGGCTGCCCACCGGCGCGCTCTACAAGGTGCGCGGCGGACCGGTGGGAGAGCCATTCGAACTGCCGTTCGGTTTTGCGCCGGCCTATGAGGCGCTCGCCGAGCGCTTTCCGGACAAGCGCGCCGCCATCCAGAGATTTCTCGGGGAGGTCGAACAGATTCACGACGCCCTGTGGACGCTCAAACAAGCCCGCGAAGAAGGGTCCTTCGCCAAATTCACGCGCGGCCTTTGGGAAGTCGCGCCGGCGGCCGCGGGCTGGCAGAACTCCCTGCACGAGATCATGGAGCGCGACTTCGCCGGCTGCGAGGCCTTAAAGTGCGCGCTGGGCGCCAACCTCGCCTATTACGGCGACGATCCACGCAATTTGTGGTGGATCTATTATGCAATTGCGCAAGGCGCTTACATCAGTTCGGGCGGCGCCTACATCAAAGGCGGTTCGCGGCAGTTGAGCCTCAAGCTCGCCAAATGCATCACCAAGACCGGCGGCGTCGTGCGCATGGGCCGTCTCGTCAACGCCATCGAGACGGACGCGGACGGCGCTGCGACGGCCATCCGCCACGTCGCGCGGCGGGCGGGCGACAGCGAGGAACGCATCGAAGCGCGCGTCGTGATGGCGAATTGCGCGCCCTCGGAGGCGGCGGCGATGATGGACGCGCCGGCGCGCGCGGCGATGGACGAGGCCTTCGGGTCCCGCAAGCTTTCGACGTCGCTGTTCGCGGCGAATTTCGGCCTCAGCGCGAAACCGTCGACAGTCGGGCTGACGAATTTCACGACCGTCGTCATGCCGCCCGAGATGCGCCGCTTCGATCAATATGGCGATGGCGCGGGCGCGATGGCCGAAGATCCGAAGGGAACGCTGCCGCTCCACACGATCGCAAATTTCACCGCGGTCGATTCAGGGCTCTGGGACGAACCGCCGATCCTCGTCAGCGTGCTTGGGCTCGATCGGCTCGACAACTGGCGCGATCTGCCGCGCGAAGCGGCGATGGCGCGCCGCGAGCGCTGGCTCGACGCCATACAGGCGTCGCTCGACCGCGACTATCCCGGCTTTTCCGGTCTCGTGACGACGCGGATGCTGCTCAACGCCTATTCGATGGCGGGCTATCTCAACACGCCGGAAGGCGCGGTGTACGGATTTGCGGCGCTGCCCGCCGAGGCGCCGATCCTGATGGGATTTCCGCGCACGCCGCGAACCCCGATTGAAGGGCTCTATCTCGCCTCGGCGTTCGGCGGCGAACATGGCTTCAACGGCGCGATGTTATCCGGCGCCGAGGCCGCGCGGCTCGCCGAGAGACGGCTCGCTGTCGCGACCTGAGATTTCCGAAGACGCTGTCGAGCGGCGCAGGGACATTGCGCCGCCGCACGTTGATTAGCGCTTGCGCTTCTTGCCGCCGGCGCTCGCGGGCGAGGCGAGGCCGAGTTCCGCGCGGCAGGCGCCGCTGATCGCGCCCGCATTGGCTCTCAGGCACCGCTCGATCGCGATCGCGTCGGGAATATAAGCCTGGCAAACGCGATTGGCGTCGGCTTCGCAAGCCTCGCGCTGCTGCGCGGTGCCCTGCGCGAAAGCCGGGGCGAGCGCAAAGAAAGCCAGCACAGCCGATAGCCTCAGAATGATGCGCATTCAGATCGTCCTTCCTTTATCCGCGCTTCGAGGCCATGCACACCGCAGGCGCGCCACTCGCAGGCGCGCTTCCCCGAGCGACAATCCAGCTTGATTGCATCGCGCCCGCCGGGAATCAAGCAGCAATTATCCCTCCAGAACGGACTCCTCCTCCCGGGGCGCATGAGCGACGCCCGGCTTTTCGTCCCGAGGCAGCTGATGACGCGGCAAATAAACGCTGTTCGCGATCATTGTCGGCACGATGGCCGTCGCAATGATCGCCGCGACGAGCGTCGAATACTGGCTCTCGTCAATGATGTTGTTCGATAGGCCGAACAGCGCCGAAATCGTGCCGAATGTGAGGCCGGACGCCATCAGCAGCGTCGTATACATGGCGTCCTTGTGCGGCGAGCCGAATCGGCGCGCCACTGGATAAACGCTGACGATCTTGGTCGCCATCTCGACCGCAAGAAAGGCCACGACGCCGAGCGGCGCGGCGAGAACGGCAGGAATGGAGACGAAATATCCCGCCCTGATGAAATAGAAGGGCGTCAGCAGACCGATGGTCACCGCGCGGATCTTGCGAATGAGCGCATGGTCGCGGCCGACGGAGCCCGCGAGCGCCATCCCGATGAGATAGGCGGGCAGGACGCCTTCGCTTCCCGCCCAAGTCGCGAGCGCGCCGAGCGCCATCAGCGCGAAGAACAGGAACTTCGTCTCGAATTCGGACGGGCGGCCGCCAAATCTCGAAAAGATCGCCGGCGTCGCCCGCGGCAATCCGACGAACGCCGCGCCGACCGCCACAACGAACACGGCGGTCTTCCATGTGAACGGCGCGAAAACGAGCCCAAGCGTCACCACCGTGCCGAGATCGGTGATGAAACAGGCGGCGAGAATCGTTTTGCCGAAATCCGTGCGGTTGAAGCCATATTCCATCATCACCGTATAGACCACCGCGACAGAGGTGGCGGCGAGCGCGATGCCCGCGAGCAGAGCGGGCGAACTCTCCCAGCCCAGGAGATAATAGGCGACCGCCCAGCAGGCGATCGCGGGCGCAAGGAAGCTCGCAACGCCGATCGCCGCGGCCTCCTTCCACTTCAACTTGAAAACGTCGGGATCGAGCTCCGCGCCCGCGAGAAACGTCAGCGCGATTGCGCCAAGTCCCGCGAGCGTCTTGACCCATGGCTCCTGGGCGCTGAAGATCTCGGCGCCGACCGTCGCGGCGAACAGCGCGCGCGCACACATGCCGACGATGATTTCGGTCAGCGCGGTCGAGATGCGAAATCTCGCGGCGATCATCGCCGAGATGAGCGCGAGGCCGAATATGAGCGCGGCCTGAAACCAGATTCCCGTCATGCGCCTTCTCCGCTTGCAGGCGGCCTGTATGGCGCACGGCTTAGACAATTGGCAAGCTTGCGGCGTTTCTCAAACGACTCGCTTCGTGACAAATCCCTTCTTTTGGGCGATGACTCGCACGCCCACATGAGCAAATGGATGAAGCTGCGCATTCGAATAAACCTTAAGCGTATCCGAGGCCAGTCCGCGCTTCCGGCCGGAGAAGGACGGTGGTGAATGACGCAGCGCACATAAGGGGCTGGCGATTCCTGCTGCTGAATGGCGCGGCGGGGGCGGCGAATGTCGTCATGCTCTCCAACGTTCCGGGCTACACGGTGCTCGCGCCTTATGCCGCCGGCAGTCTGCAGGGCGTGACGCCGAGCTTCGGCACCTGGGCGACGACCGACCACATGGTGGGAATCGCGCTTGGCCTGCCATTGTCTCGATGGTTTTCGGGGCGCTTCGGCGACTATCGCGTGCTGATCGGCGCGCTCGTTGCCTACGCGGTCTTCTCGCTGATGTGCACGGCGAGCGAGACCATCTGGTTTTTCGCGCCGATGCGCTTTCTCCTTGGCCTTGCCGGCGGCGTCGCCCTTCCGCTCGCTCAATCGGTGACGCTTGCGCAATATCCGGATGACCGACGCACGCTTGGCGTCGGCTTCTGGGGCGTCATGAGCATGGCGCCCTTCACCATCGGCGTGTTCATGGGCGGCTTCTGGGCCGAATATTTCGACTGGCGCTGGCTGTTTTATTCCAACGTCGTGGTCGTATTGCCCGTGGCGGCGATCATTTCGGCGCTGTTCTACCGACGGGGCTTTCAGCGCCGCATGACGCGCTTCGATACGATCGGCTTCATTCTGCTCGCCACGGCGCTGCTCGGCGTGCAAACGATTCTCAACATGGGCAATGATTTCGACTGGTTCGCGTCGCCCTTGCTCGCGTGGCTGCTCCTCGTCGTGTTGCTGGCGCTGCCGATGTTCATCTTCTGGGAGTTCGGCGAACGACGGCCCGCGCTAGACCTGCGTCTGTTTCTGCATCGCAATTTCGCCATCGCGACATTCTGTTCGGTGGTCGGCTTTCTGGTGATCCAGGGCCTGCTCTCGGTGTTCATCGTGCAATTGCAGGTGCTGCTCGGCTACACGTCTTCGCTCGCCGGCATGGTCTATCTGACCATGATCTTTCTGGCGATGGCGGCCGCGGCCGTCGTGCATGAACTCACGAGGAACGTCGACGCGCGACTGATCGTGTTCCTCAATTTCGTCGGTCTCGCGGTGACCTTCGTCTGGCTCGGCCAATACGACAAGAACGCCTATTTCGACGACGTGAAGACGCCGATGTTCTTTTTCGGCTTCTCGCTCGCGATGTTCTTTGCGCCGCTCGCGACCCTCGCCATGACCGGGCTCGCCGGCGAGCGACTGATCCGCGCGGCGGAAGAGCTCGCGATGCTGCGCACCGTAGCCGGCGCCATGGGCATTACGCTGCTCGGCGTGCTCTTCTTCCGCCGAACGCCGTTCCATCAGCTCGATCTCGCCGATCATTTCGGCGGACGGCGCTTCGCCTCGCTCGACCTGCTTACCGCGTTCCTGGATCGCATGCAGGCGATGGGCATGCCGCCCACGGCCGCGCAGAGCCACGCGGCGCAGCTCATTCGACAGCAGGCGTCGATCCTCGCACTCAACGACGCCTTTCTGTTCGGCGCAATGGCGTTCATCCTGCTCTCGGGAGTCGTCTGGCTCGCCTATCCAAGCTACGCGTCAAAGAAGCGCAAACAGTCGCTCACACGGCTTTCCGCCGAGGAGCTGATGGAGCAGCCCTGAGCGCTGGCGAACCCCGCGCTGGATCGCTAACGGCGGCGCAGCTTCCGCTCTGGAACATGGCTCGACTTCAAGCGTTACAGTTCTGAATTTCTTCGAGCCCTTCGAGCGCCGTGACAGATCGCACATTCATAGACGGCTGTATTTTCATTGCGCGCGCAGATGAGGCGCGCACGAACCGCGGGCGCCGCGCGAAAGCAGAAGGCCGTCGTCGGTGAAGGGCGAGTTCGCGCCGCTCGTCTCGTATTTTCTGGCGTTCCACATTCTAACGCTCTCGCTGTGGTGCGCCGGCCTGATCGCCCTGCCGCTGATGCTGTCGCGCCACGACCCGGCGATCAGCCAGACGGACTATGCGCGGATCCGGCGTTACACCCATTTCGCCTATACGCTCGGCGTGACCCCCGCCGCGGTTCTGGCGGTAGCCTCAGGAACAGCGCTCGTCTTCCTGCGCGACGCCTTCACGCCGTGGATGTTCCTGAAACTGGTTTTCGTCGCCGCTCTGGTCCTCACCCATGGCTGGGTCGGGCACACGGTCACTTTGATGGAGGAAACGCACGGCCTCCATCGGCCGCCGCATCCAGCCCTGCAGGCGATGGCGACGTTCATTCCGATTTTCGCGATTCTGTTTCTCGTGCTCGACAAGCCTGACCTCAGCGAATTTCGCTTTCCGCAGTGGCTGTCGCAGCCGCAGGGCGGTCAGCTCCCCTTCTTGGCACCCAGCCGATAATCGAAGACGAGCTTGCCGCCATGCCATCCCGTCACCGACACCATGATCACGCAGAGGACCGACAAGAGCAGGCCGTAGGGCAGCACGACGTCCTGATAGTCGTAGAGCCGATAGCCCCAGTTCACGCCGAGAAGCGCGAGCAGCAATACGGCGAGGATGAAATGCGACCACGCCGCGGTCCTGGCGCGTATGCCGGGAACAAGCAACAATTCCGCGGTTCCGGACACTCCCGCCACGAGGCCGAGCAGAAAGCCTCCCCCCGCCGACCAGACGCCGGCGCGCGCCCAGAAAACATCGCCTGTCCACCAGTACAGGAGATCCGCGCCAAGCAAAGTGAAGGTCAGCGCGACCGGAAAGGCGACGGACATCGCGTGAATCGGATGGCCAAGCACCGCCACGCGCGATTCCGTTTCGTGAAACTCCGGAAGCTGTTTGATCGGATCAATGAATCCTTTTCGCCCGCCATTTCGTTCGTTCGCCACCGGCGTTCCTCCGCGCGTCGTCTCATCCTTCTAACGCCCTTGTCGCTCGCGGGTTGCGCCGGACGTCTGTCGGCTGTCGATCCGGCAGGCCCCGCCGCCGAACGCATAGCGACGCTATGGTGGAAGATGCTGGCGGGATCAGCGGCGATTTTCGCGCTCGTGATGCTGCTGCTGCTGATCGCCTATCGCCGCGCGCCTGCGACCCATCAGAGCGAGCGCCGGCAGGAGCGCTTCTGGATCTATGGCCTCGGTCTCGCTTTTCCGCTCGCGACGCTTGCCGCGCTGCTGATCTACGGCCTGGTCCTAGGGGAGACGCTTCTGCCCAAAGGCCGCGAAAACGTCGTGACGGTGCGCGCGCAGGCGCGCCAATGGTCGTGGAGCTTCGGCTACGCCGACGCCAGCGGACTAACCACGCAGGACGTTCTGCACATCCCCGCTGGCCGACCCGTCGACGTCGAGATCACGACGGTGGACGTGATCCACAGTTTTTGGGTTCCGCGGCTCGCCGGAAAGCTCGACGCGATTCCCGGGCAGGTAAACGTGCTTAGGATCGAAGCCGCTGAGCCGGGAGAATATCCCGGCGTCGGCGCCGAATTCAGCGGCGCCGGATACAGCGGCGACGTCTTCACCGTCATCGCGCATGATCCTGCGGGCTGGGACGCATTTTTGAGGCGCGCACGATGAACGCGCTCGCGCGTCATCGCGCCCTCACCCGCATCTGGTCTTCCGAACCGGGTTGGAAGGGCGTCATCTCGACCGTCAATCACACCGATATCGGCCGGATGTTCCTTCTCGTCGCGACGGTTTTCTTCCTCATCGGCGGCGTGCTCGCGATGTTGATCCGCACGCAGCTCGCGACGCCGCGTTCGGCTTTCGTCGGCGCTGCGGTCTACGAACAGTTTTTCACGATGCATGGAACAGTCATGATGTTCCTCTTCGCGATTCCGCTGTTCGAGGGCGCGGCCGTCTATCTTCTGCCGAAGTTGCTGGGAACGCGCGATCTCGCTTTTCCCCGCCTCTCGGCTTACGGCTTCTGGTGCTACGCGTTGGGCGGTTCGATGCTGGTCTTCGCCATGCTGGCCGGAGTCGCGCCGACGAGCGGCTGGTTCATGTATCCGCCGCTGTCTTCGAGCGCGCATTCGCCGGGGATCAACGCCGACTTCTGGCTCATCGGCGTCACCTTCGTCGAAGTTTCAGCCATCGCGGCGGCCGTGGAGATTTGCGTCTCGATCCTCAAGTTCCGGGCGCCTGGCATGTCGCTCGACCTGATGCCGATCTTCGCCTGGTATGCGCTCGTCACCGCGCTGATGATGCTGATGGGCTTTCCGCCCCTGATCCTCGGTTCGATCCTGCTCGAACTGGAGCGCGCCTTCGGCTTTCCCTTTTTCGAACCGGCGCTCGGCGGAAGTCCGCTGTTGTGGCAACACCTTTTCTGGCTCTTCGGCCATCCAGAAGTCTACATCATCTTCCTGCCCGCGGCCGGCGTCATTTCCACAGTGCTGCCGGTGATGGCGCGCACGACCCTGCTCGGCTACCGCTGGGTGGTGGCGGCGGCCGTCGCGCTTGGCTTCCTGAGCTTCGGGCTCTGGGTGCACCATATGTTCGCGACAGGCATTCCGCATATGGGACTGGCGTTTTTCTCGGCCGCTTCGACGCTCGTCGCCGTTCCCACGGGCGTCCAAGTTTTCGCCTGGCTCGGCACGCTCTGGAAAGGACGGCCGCGCCTCACGCTGCCGATGCTGTACATCATCGGCTTTTTCTTCACCTTCGTGATCGGCGGCCTGACCGGCGTCATGGTGGCGATCGTGCCCTTCGACTGGCAGGCGCATGACACGGCGTTCGTCACCGCGCATCTACATTATGTGCTCATCGGCGGATTCGTCTTTCCGATGCTGGCCGGCCTCTACTATTGGCTTCCGCAGCTCACCGGCCGCAAGCGCTTCTTTCGAATCGGCGAGATGGCCTTCTGGCTCATCTTTCTGGGATTCAACGGCGCCTTCTTCGCAATGCACTGGGTTGGCCTTCTCGGCCAGCGCCGCCGGATCGCCTGGTATCCCGAGGACGCGGGCTGGACCGAAATCAATCTTTTTTCTTCGATCAGCGGCTTCGTGATGGCGATCGGCGTCGCGATGGTGGTCTTCGACATCGCGCTGCATGCGCTTCTCGCGATCCGCGGCTCGCGCAATCCCTGGGACGCCGGAACGCTCGAATGGGCCATGCCGACGCCGCCGGCCGCGTATAATTTCGCCAGCATACCGATCGTCGCCGATCGTGAGCCGCTGTCGGCGGACCCGAAACTCGCGGAGAGAATCGCGCGCGGCGTGTATTTTCTCGGCGCGCCGCACGGCGATTTGCGCGAGACGCTGACCGTCGATGCGGCGAGCGGAAGACCTGAAGCTCTGGTCATCTTCCCGGGCAGTTCGACGCTGCCGATCGCGCTCGCGGCGGCTACGGGAGCGGCCTTTCTCGGCGCTTTGATCAGAGTCTACTGGGTCATTCCATTGGCCTTGCTGTTCGTCGTCGGCCTGTCGCTGCGCTGGGGCTGGTCGCAAAGACAGGCGACGCATTCCGGACTTCAGAATGTCGGGCGGGCTACGCTTCTGCCCGAGGCCATCGACACCGAACGTTCTCCCGGCTGGTGGGGATCGGCCTTTCTGCTCGTCGCGGATCTGGTGCTCTTTGGCTCGCTCTTCTTCGGATATGCCTTCCTTTGGACGGTCGGGCCGAACTGGCCGCCGCCGCAATGGCTCTCGCTCTCCGTTCTCGAGCTGGCGCTCGGTCTCATCGGCGCAGCGGCGGAGATCATCGGCGTGCGCCTCGCCGGGCGCGCCGTTTCCCGCGGCTCGCCGTCCTCACACGGAATTCTCCTCGCCCTCGCCGGCGCCGCCATGACGATCATGGCGCTTGCGATGACGCTGGCGCGCGCGCGCGAACTGACGGACTACGCCTATGGCGCGACGATCTTCGTGGTTGTCGCCTATGCGCTCGTTCATGCCGCGATCGCCGCGATCATGACGGCTTCGCTTGCGTATCGGATCTTGCGCGGCGGCGCGCGCCGCCCAAGAACATCCAACGTCAAGATCGTTGGCCTCTGGACCGACTATGCGGCTTTCGCCACCGCCGCCGGCCTCTTCGCCACGCAGTTCTCGAGCTATCTCAGATGAAGGACGTCCTTCGAATCGTGATCGCCCTGCTCGTGTGGCTTGCCTTGTTCAGCGCGCTCTACGGTCTGGAGGGCGTCGGTTGCGCAGCCGGCTGGCCTGACATCCGCGTCAATGGCGCGACGCTTTTCCGCGCCGCGATGACGATCGCATTTTTCGTCGCCATCCTGCTGCTAGCCGCCGTTCTCATCGCGCTGTGTTTGCCGCACTTTCGCTCATCGTCGCCTTTCGTCGCGCAGATCAGCATTATGCTCGCCGTCGCGGCGCTGGTCGCTGGCGTGTGGACGTTATTCCCGGCCGTGGCGGTTTCGAGTTGCGCGTGAGTCGACGCGCGACGCTGTCGAATTCATCGCCCGCGCGTTACTCTCCGACGCCTTCACGCCGATGTGAGAGCGGGCGCGCCCTCTTTACGGGAAGCGCTCCAGCGGCTGGTCGGCGCGAACATAGAGCGGATGGCGCGGCGCGCCGTTCCGCGTCCGGCCGAGGCAGGCGAGACGCGCGCCCGCCGCCTCAAACATCCGGATCGCCTCGTCGAATTGATCTTGCCGGGCCAGCGCGCCCCAGGCGCAAACGATGGGCGCCGACTGATCGAACGCTTGCGCGGCGAGGCTAACGAGCGTGCGCCGGTTCTTCGGGCCGATCGCATCGCCCGCCGACCAGAGCGCCTCCGGCGCCGGCGAGCGCAGCGCATAAAGATTGGCGACGATCAATCCGCCCGCGCCTTCGCGCCGCGCGAAGCCGATGCAGCGGCGAATCGTCGGATCGTCGTCTATGGCGTCGGCGGTCGACGGATTGAGCATGACGAAGGGCAGAAGCGGCGCATCGCCCCATCTGCGCGTGAGCCTGTAGCGGTAGGCGCCGCACTTTGAGACGTCGGCCGCTCTTTCCATTTCGCGCGGATTGGTGAGGATTAATGGTGGGCGGCACCTCACCTGAAGTCTCATAAACTAGTCCGCTTACCGCCCACGTCGGCCAGCGAGCTATCTGAACCAACTAATCCCATAGCAACCTCCAATTTGGAAAGTTTTTCAGAGACATCTTTTGTAAATCGATGCCTTATACCAAATTTATCTACATACATTTGTTTCGCTTGAAGAAGATAATCATGAGATTTTTTAAAGTCTTCATCACCGCCAAGGTCGGTCAGAATTTCTGCAATAATGCAGAATGTATCACAAAATTTCTTGCAATTTTTTTGATCTTGCATTTGTAACGCGCGCTCTAAATGCATCCGCGCCAGCTTGATGTTCTCAATTCCACCTATTTCTTTTAGCTTGATAGCTGATTCTATAAAAAAATGAGATGCGTCTAAAAATGGTACTTGCATTATGCGCCTTTGTCTAAGTTTAAACTCATCGTTATTTATTCTGTTCATTGATCGTAACTGAGATATCTGAGACCACTCCCACAATATGTAGGTAATATGTACTAGCCCGCCTCTTAGATCTTTTTGAAGGGACCTGCCTTTTGGAGTCATTGCCAGCTCAAACATGTAATTCAGTAATTTTAAACCTATTCTTGCAATGAAGCCCCTTGGAACTGCAGCTAAGTCAATACGCTTTTGTGATACCAATTTAAATAGTTTAGCGTAAAGTTTGATCGCCGCATCGATGTCAGCGTTTAAGAAGATATTGAATGATGCCAGACGATGTAGCAACAATACTGCCGACACCTCGGTCCCCGTAGGCAAGTCGGTGTTATCCATTACTAACGCATAGACAACAGCGTAAAGTCGCCGGGCGCGAGGCCAACACTCAAAATTGGCGCCAACTTCGTCTGGAAACACGGTCACTGCTGCCTCAATTAGAGAGCGCAGCGCATTTTTCCTTTCTCCGCATGGCAAGCGCTCGCTCGCGACAACCCGCACAAGTCGATGCAGCCGAATAGTTTCGGTCCTAATGGATGGATTGCGCTCGTCCTCAACGGTTTCGCGATAGACAAGTGCGAAGCTGCGCAACGATGCGACGGCTTCGTCAAGCCCTTCATCATCGAGAACGGACAGAATCTCGCAGAGATTTTCGCGCCCTTCCAAAATGTAAAACAGCGGGATTGGCTCGGGTGGCAGCAGCGCTAGATACTCAATCAGTCTAGCGGCGGCGGAATGTAGCTTCGTGGCCTTTTCGATCGCCATGGCGAAGGCTTTAGCTACGGTCTGCCTGTTGTGATAGTCGAGCGAAGCATCTCTTTCGGAATTGAGTAATTTCGTGGGCGCTTCTTCAAATCGTGCAAGGTACTCTGTAAAACTGACGCCAAGCCGCTCGCAGTAGGCTCCTGCCTGTTCATGGGCGAGTGGCAGACCGCCCAGTGCTCTTGAGAGATTTACCGCATCAGCTGGCTCATTGCGCCCAGTGCGTTCAATGAGAAACTCTGCGCCGATCTCCTGTGGCCAGACGTCGATCTCGATTGTTTCGGCAATCGCGCGCCAATTTTCGTCGTTGGAAGTAACGAGCATTTTCGCGCCGCTATTTATGGGCAGGTAGCGCCGAATCTCCTCCACCGAATTAGCGTTATCGAAAATCAGTAAAATGCCGTCGCCCTCGCCACGCAGCCTCGCGAGAACGGCCGTGACGGCCCCTTCTTCCTTCGCGTCCCTATCTACCCACCCCATTTTGACGCCTAGACCGGCAAGATCAGCACGCAGTGTCGCTTCTGTCTGCGCCGCAATCCACCAAGTGGCACGCCAGTTGCGTTGTGTGCGATGACTATAAGCCGCGGCAAGCGTCGATTTCCCGACGCCATGCAGCCCATGCAGCGCGGTGATGACGACGCGACTGTTCTTTTGTCGAGTCAACGTCTCTCCAATTTTTTCCAGCGCTTCGTCTCGCCCAAGAAAATGCTCGGGCTCGGGCAGGGGGACGTTTGTCAGCGCGAACGACTTGGTGGGCGGAAATTCTGGAGCATGCCGTCCGCTACCACGAAGTTCTCCTGGAAATCGGGGCCGCGACGCCGGTTTAACGGCAGGCGTCAGAAACGCCTTCAATTCGTCAAACGCAGCTTGCTCTCCTAAACCCATCAGTGTGCAAGCTCGGAGCGGCGTCATGAGCGCCGAGGCTTCGCAATTGTCGATGAAGACCGGCAGGACGAAGCCATCAAGCTTGCTTCCCTTGGATTTCCACAGCGCCGAGCGTCTTTCCCAATCTGCAAATATTTTGCCCCGATTGGCCTGGCTCAAAACAACGAGCACGTGATCCGCCTGCTCCATGTGCTCGTCCATCCAGTCCATAATGTCCTGGCCGCCGGATATCTCCCAGGTGTCGACGAAAGCTTTGTGACCCATCTCTTCAAGGACAAATCCGATCCATGACGCCCAGTCAGCGTCTGCGCTCGTGTGGCTTACGAAAATTTTTGCCATGCGGAGGGCAGCCTCATCGGCCTCGGATTCGACCATAGATCGTATCGTGTTCGTTCTGCGGATATTCAATGTCAAATTGTCGGAGTGTCGCAAGGCCCTGCGGGCTGCTTTTTCGTGTTGGCTGGAATCGGAGAAGGCGTCCATTGGAATGCTGGAGCGCGCTTGACCTTGATGGTACCTCCCCCGTCAACCTGGTTCGAGACGAACCTAAGGAGAGGGCGTCAAATTGGAGGGCACTGCCCGCGCTTAGACAATGGTGCATCTGTCGCTCCGTCGGTGTGACCAGGGCATGACAGACTGAAAAGATGGAGGTGTCCTTGTTTCGGCAGCGACCGATAAAACCTCTCGGGATCAGCACCTTAGATGGTGGGCGGCACAGGGATTGAACCTGTGACCCCTCCCGTGTGAAGGGAGTGCTCTCCCGCTGAGCTAGCCGCCCGTCGCCACCGGCGATCGATCCTCCTCGTGTAGGAGAGGCCGGCGCCCTCCGTCAAGATCGCAGATCGCCCGGCCGCAGATCCCCTGCCCCGCCGAGGCTCAAGCGTGCCAGCCCTGCCCGCACGCCCCCGCCGCTGCGCTCCCAGCCGCCGCGCCCCGGGCCGCGGCGCCGGCCGCGCCTCCCGCGCCGCTCACGGCGGGGTCCAATCCTTCGCCAGGACGCGGCGCACCATCGGCTCGAAGGTCGAGAGCGGCTCGTTCTTATAGGCGGGATCGAACGACACTTCGTCATATTTGGCGCAGAACTCGACCGTCTGGTCATAGGCCGGGTCCGACCTGAATTTGTCGCGGGCGTTGGGATCGAGGCCGAGATGGGCGGCGTAGAAATAGGTCTGAAACAGCCCGTGCTGCGCCAGCATCCAGTAATTGTCGCGGCTGATGAACGGCTTCAGGATCGCCGCGATCACCTCGCCGTGGTTGAACGGCCCGAGCGTCTCGCAGGCGTCATGCAGCAGCGCGACGACGACATATTCTTCGTCCTTCCCGTCGCGCAGCGCGCGCGTCGCCGATTGCAGGCAGTGGTCGTAGCGCGTGATGTTATAGGCGGTGTCCCGGCCCAGATCGCGCAGCAGTCCGAAGAGGCGATCGGGCAGCTCGTTCAGCGTGTGCTCGTGAACCTGCTTGAGGATCTGAAAGTCCTCGTCGGTGCCCTGGTCCATCCGCGTAAAATGCATTTTCTCCATGTCGCAACCCTCCTCCCGAGTTTTGCGCGGCGCCGGCCTCGGCGAAGCGGCTAAAAAAATCATGACGCCGGAGACGACGCGTGTTGGAACAGCGCCGCGTCCAACGACGCCACCGCGTCCCATAGCTCGTCGAAATGCGAAATAACGCGATCGGGCGATAACGCCGCGACGGGCGTGTCCGTATAGCCGAAATCGACCGCCACCGACGGCGCGCCGGCGGCCCGGGCGGTGTCGATGTCGGTTTTCGAATCTCCCACCATCACGGCGCGCCGAGGATCGCCCGCCGCCGCCTCGACCGTCAGCCACAGCGCGCGCGGATCGGGCTTGTGCATCGGAAAGCTGCCGCGGCCGCAGATCGCCGCGAAGCGGTCGGCCGCCGAGAGCTTTTCCAGCAGCAGCCGCGCCAGGCCTTCGGGCTTGTTGGTGCAGACGGCGAGGCGAAAGCCCGCGGCCTTGAACCGGTCGAGCGCGGCGAGCGCGCCGGGAAACAACATGCTCTCGTCGGCGATATGCGCCTCATAGTAGACGAGGAAGTCGCGCACCAGCGCCTCCGTGCGCTCGGGGTCGAGCGGCGCGCCTTGATGCGCGAAGCCGCGCTCGATCAGCGCGCGCGCGCCGGCGCCGACGAGCGGGCGTCCGGTCTCGAGCGCGAGCGGCGTCAGTCCCTCGCGCATCAGCAGCACATTGAGCGTGCCGATGAGATCATACGCGGTGTCGGCCAATGTGCCGTCGAGATCAAAAACGAGAACGGGCGAATGCGTCGTCATATATGACGGCGTAGCCGCGCCGGCGCCCCGGATCAAGCGCGCGCGGCCGGAGCGGCGAAATTTAGCGGCTCCGCGCGCGCAGGCTCTGCGTGTAGACTGCGCCGACCGATTCGCGACAGGGAGCGCAACTATGCGTGGAACGCGCCATTTCCTTATCCGGCGACGTGCAGCTTTGACGGCCGGCGCGCTTGTCCTCGCCGCGCTGGGAGCCTCGGCGGCGGTGGCCGGCAATTACGAGTTTCTTGCGGCGCCGCAAACGGACCTCAATCGCGTGTTTCGCCTCGACCGCTCCAATGGCGAGGTCGGCGCCTGCCAATATGGCCTGAAGGAAGGCGCCGCGATCGGCGTCACGCTGTGCTATCCGCCCGGCGAAGGCGCGCGCGCCGGAGTCTTCAGCGAATATGCGCTGGTCGCTTCGCGCCATACCGGCGAAGGCGGCGTGTTCCGCGTCGATCTGCGCTCGGGCATGATGTCGATCTGCTTCGTGCTGAACGAAACGTCGGTGGTCTGCACGCCGCCGGCGAAATAAGCGATCGACGCAGCGAAGCGAACATCAGCATGAGCGCATTTTCCGCCGAGGCCATGAAGCGCGCCGCCGCGCGCGCGCCGCTCGACTCCGTGACGCATGGCATGCGGCTGGGGCTCGGCACAGGCTCCACCGCGGCGCATTTCGTCGATCTACTCGGCGCCCGCGTCAAAGAGGGACTGGAGGTCGTTTGCGTGCCGACCTCCGAGCGCACGCGCGCCCAGGCCGAAGGCCTCGGCATTACGCTCTCGACGCTCGACGAGACCCCGCAACTCGATCTCACCGTCGACGGCGCCGACGAATTCGATTCCGCGCTTCGCCTGATCAAAGGCGGCGGCGGTGCGCTGCTGCGCGAAAAGATCGTCGCCGCCGCATCGACGCGCATGTTCGTCATCGCCGACGCGACGAAGGAGGTGCGCACGCTCGGCGCTTTCCCGCTGCCGATCGAAATCGATCGGTTCGGCGCCCGCTCGACCATATTGCAGATCGAACGCGTCGCGCGCGGGCTTGGACTGATCGGACCGCTGACGCTGCGCGAGGCGGAGCCTGGCGAGCGCTTCATCACCGACGGCGGCCATTACATCGTCGACTGCGCGTTTGGCGCCATCGATGATCCCGAAGCTCTCGCGACGCGGCTTTCGGCGATTCCCGGCGTCGTCGATCACGGACTGTTCATCGGACTCGCGACGGCGATCTTCATCGCCGGCGCAGAGGGCGTGCGCGTCCTGGGCAACATCTCGGGCGAACCCCTATGACTTTCGACTATGATCTCATCGTCGTCGGCGCCGGATCCGGCGGCGTTCGCGCCGCGCGCATCGCGGCCAGCCATGGCGCGAAAGTCGCCATCGCCGAGGAATTTCGCGTCGGCGGCACATGCGTCATTCGCGGCTGCGTTCCCAAGAAGCTTTACGTGCTCGCGAGCCGCTTCCGCGATGAATTCCACGACGCCGCGGGTTTTGGCTGGCGTGTCGGCGACGTTTCTTTCGACTGGCCGTCGCTCGTCGCCGCGAAGGAAAAGGAGATCACGCGCCTTTCAGGCCTCTATGCCGAAACGCTCGCAAGCTCCGGCGTCGAACTGATCCAGGCCCGCGCGACGCTCACCGACGCGAATGGCGTTCGTTTTTCCAACGGCCGCACCGCCCGCGCACGCTATATCCTCATCGCCACCGGCGGCGCGCCGGTGCTCGCGCCGCATATCCCCGGCATCGAATTCGGCGTCTCTTCGAACGAGATTTTCGACCTGCCGAAGTTTCCGCAAAGGCTGCTGATCGTCGGCGCCGGATACATCGCCGTCGAATTCGCCAGCGTCTTCGCGCGGCTCGGCGCGAAGGTGCATCTCGCCTATCGCGCGGATCTGCCGCTGCGCGGCTTCGACGACGATCTGCGCGCGCGCCTCTGCGAAGCGCTCAAGACAGCCGGCGTCGAACATCGCGCGGGCGTTCTGCCGACGCGCGTCTCGAAAGACGCGGGCGGCTTCGAGGTCGAAATGAGCGACGGCGCGCCGCTGACGGTCGATTGTGTGCTCGTGGCGACTGGCCGCAGGCCAATGACGCAGAATCTCGGACTGGAGGCGGCCGGCGTGAACTTGCGCGAGAACGGCGCCGTCGCGGTCGACGAACATTCGCGCACGAATGTCGAGTCCATCTACGCGGTCGGCGACGTCACCGATCGCGTCAATCTGACGCCGGTCGCCATTCGCGAGGGGCAGGCCTTCGCCGACAGCGTCTTCGGCGCAACGCCGACGACGGTCGACTACGACTGCACGCCAAGCGCGGTCTTCACGACGCCTGAAATCGGGACCGTCGGCCTGACGGAATGCGAGGCGTCCGCGAAGCATGGCGCGCTCGACATCTACGAAGCGCAGTTCCGTCCCCTGCGCGCGACCCTCTCGGGGCGCGGCGAGCGCGTTTATATGAAGCTTATCGTCGGCAGCGCTGATGACCGGGTGCTCGGCGCGCATATCTTCGGTCCCGAGGCGGGCGAGATGGCGCAGCTCGTCGCCATCGCGCTGCGCATGGGGGCGACGAAGCGCGATTTCGACGCGACAATGGCCGTCCATCCGACCATGGCGGAAGAGCTTGTGACCATGCGCGCGCCAGCGCGGCGACTCCAACCCTTAGGCTAAGCTTCGATCCGCTGGCGGGATTGCTGCGCTTGAGCTGGCTGCTGCGCCTGAACAGGCTGCTGCGCCGGGACGGGGGGCGTAGGCAAGGGCGCCCATTTGTCGAGAAGCGCGCGAAGCTTGCGCCGCGCCGCGCCGGTCTTCGCCTCAGTGACGCGGGAGAAGAAATAGCCGGAGACCATGGCGATCCCCATCGCCGAGAAGGCGACGGCGTAGTTCTCCGCGGTGGCGAGTTGCGTCGCCCACTCGTTCCCCAACGTGCTGCCGACCCCCGCGCGCGCGAAGATCAGGATCGGCATGTGGAGGCTGTAGAGCGAGAGGGAAAAGTCGGCGAGCGTCTTGTGGAATTTCGGCCGCAGCAGCGCGAAGCCTTCCTGCGGGCCGTAGCGGAAGGCGAGCAGGACAATGACGAACAGACCGGAGGCCAGAAGATCCGCCCCGTCGGCCACCCAGGGATGGGTCTCCAGAAGGTGTCCGCGCACGACGAGCCGGATGACCACGACGACGGCCGCATAGAGGAGGAGCGCCCGCCAGCGCGAGCGGATGATCGGCCGTTCAATCAGCGTGGCGAAGGCGCCGCCAGCCCACAGAATATAGCCGAATTTGAACCAGCTCGGCGGCGTGGAGAGTCCGAGGAGGAGCGCGGCGCCCAGTAAAAAACCGAAAACGCGCATCGGCAGCGGGTAGTTGCGCGCGAACGGCAGCAGCAGCAGCGGGGAGGTGACGTAGTACCAGAACTCGCAGGCGAGCGACCATAAGGGCCCGTTGGTGCCGAAATAGTCGAAGGCGATGCCCTGCAGGTTGAGAAAGCTCGCCAGAAACAGCACCGGCGAGAAATGGCCGTTGAAGAGCGGCCATTGGTAGACGCCGCTGCTGGCGAACAGCCACCTGCCGAGCGAATCGAGGACGAGCGTGAGCGCGACGGCGGGGCCCACCACGAGATAGATCCGCGAAACGCGGTGAATGAAATATTCGCGCAGGAAATATTGGTTCTTGCGGATATGCGCCAGCACCGCGCCGCCGACGAGATAGCCCGACATCACGAAGAAGGCGAGCACCGCCTGGTGCCCCAGCTCAAAGGCCGAATAGAACCACCAGACGTAGACGAGCGGCCCGTGCGGCGCGCTCATGATGTCGGCGATATTAACGAACAGGTTGGACGTGTGGACCGCCAGCACGACAAGCGCGCCGAGCCAGCGGCAGGCTTCGATGAACTGCGATAGAATGAACGGCATCGCCCCGGTTCGCCCCCTCGCTCGGCTGCGCTCGCGCCCCGCCGTTTTATAGCGGGTCGCCGCGGGCTTCGCCAAATCTTGCATGCGCGCCGGAGGGTCGCATTGGCGGCCGTAATCCTCTATAAGCGCCGCTGGCGTCGCTGCGAGAACGACCCCAGCGCCCCTCGGGCCTGATTTTGCGGAGTTTTAACAAGTGGAACGTTGGTCGCCGGGCAGTTGGAGGAATTTGCCGATCGAGCAGACGCCGGTCTATCAGGACCAGGCGGCGCTCGCCGACGTCGAGCGCCAGCTCGCCGGCTTCCCGCCGCTGGTTTTCGCTGGCGAAGCGCGCAATCTTAAGCGCCACCTGGCCGAGGTCGCCGCCGGCAAGGCTTTTCTGTTGCAGGGCGGCGATTGCGCCGAAAGCTTCTCGGAACACTCGGCGGACAATATCCGCGACTTCTTCCGGGTTTTCCTGCAAATGGCCGTCGTGCTCACCTATGCCGCCGCCTCGCCGGTGGTGAAGGTCGGGCGCCTTGCCGGCCAGTTTGCCAAGCCGCGCTCCTCGCCGGTCGAGAAGCAGGGCGACGTCGAGCTGCCGAGCTATCGCGGCGACATCATCAATGATCTCGCCTTCACCCCCAAGGCGCGCGAACCCGATCCGCAGCGCCAGCTGCTCGCCTATCGCCAGTCGGCGGCGACGCTGAACCTCATCCGCGCCTTTGCGGCGGGCGGCTTCGCCAATCTCGAGAACGTGCATCGCTGGATGCTCGGCTTCGTGAAAAGCAGCCCGCAGTCCGAGCGCTACCAGAAGCTCGCCGATCAGATCACCGAGACGCTGGGCTTCATGCGCGCGATCGGGCTCGATCCGGAGCACCATCCAGAGCTGCGCGGCACCGACTTCTACACCTCGCATGAGGCGCTGCTGCTCTGCTACGAGCAGGCGCTGACCCGCGTCGATTCGACCACGGGCGACTATTACGCGACCTCCGGCCATATGCTGTGGGTCGGCGACCGCACCCGCCAGGAGGACGGCGCCCACATCGAATTCGTGCGCGGGGTCAAGAACCCGCTCGGACTGAAATGCGGGCCGAGCCTGAAGCCCGACGGGCTTCTACGCCTCATCGACGCGCTCGATCCGGAAAACGAACCCGGCCGGCTGACGCTGATCTGCCGTTTCGGCGCGGACAAGACTGAAGACGCGCTACCCGGACTGGTTCGGGCAGTGACGCGCGAAGGCCGCAACGTCGTGTGGTCCTGCGATCCTATGCACGGCAACACGATCAGCGCCGGCGGCTACAAGACGCGGCCCTTCGATCGGATCATGTCAGAAATTCGCAGCTTCTTCGCCGTGCATCAGGCGGAAGGCTCCTACGCCGGCGGCATCCATCTCGAGATGACCGGCAAGGACGTCACCGAATGTACAGGCGGCGCGCGCGCCATTTCGGAGAGCGACCTGCGCGACCGCTATCACACCTATTGCGATCCGCGGCTCAACGCCGAGCAGGCGATCGAAGTGGCGTTCCTCGTTGCCGAGCTGCTGAAAGCCGAGCGCCTCGCCCGCGGCGTGCAGGAGCAACACGCGGCCGAGTGAGACGGGCCAGATCACGCTGCCTCTGGGCGGAGCCGCCCAAATGCAGCGTGATTGATCTCAGCGGATTCGCGCTCGCGTGGTGAACGCTCGGGCGCCGCGCTTAGCCCGTCGTCTCTTCGGCCTCGCGCACCGTCATCGCCGCGCCGTGCCAGACGAAGTCGTCGTAGATCAGCGCGTCGATGAACATCACCGGCAGCATCAGATCGCGCACGATGAGCGCAAAAGGCGTCCGCCAATCGAGCGGAAAGCCGCAGACGCGCGCCAGCCACATCTCGCCGCCGTGCAGGGTGAAGACGATGAGAGTCGTCACGAGCGCCACTGTCGAGATCGCGCCGTCGAGCTGAACCGCCGCATAGGCGCCAAGCACGATCGCCGCAAAACTGCCGTTCATGAATTCGGGAAGGTAGTGCGCGGGGAAGGTCGCCCGCCGCAGCCGCGCCCAGCGCACGTGCCGCGAATAGACTTCGCGGGCGGTGCGTTCGCCAAGCGGCTGCTCGAAGGGCATGTCGACGAGGCGAACGTCCATGCCTTGCGCGCGGATGACCTTGGTCGAGGCGGCGTCCTCCGCGATCTCGCTGGCCAGCGCGCGAATGCCGCCCGCCCTGTCGAGCACGTCGCGTCGCCACATCATGTTCTTGCCCTGCGCGAAGGCCGCTCCGATCGCCTCGGCGCCATATTGCCAGCGCGCCTGGAAGGTGTTGAGGATCGCGCATTCCACCGTCGCCCAGAATCCCTTCGGCCGGGAGCCGATCGGCATCGAGACACTCATCGCCGTATTGTCGCGGAAGGCGGCGAGCATGGTCTGGATATAGTCGCGCGGCGGCAAGGCGTTGGAATCGGCGAGGATCACATGATGATGCCGCGCCGCCTCCCACCCCTTGACGCAATTGTTGAGCTTGGGATTGGCGCTGACGTAATCGTCGCCGACGAGAAGGCGGGCTTCGCGTTCAGGATGCGCCGCGATCAGGCTTTCGACCAGGGGAATGATCGGATCGTTCGGCGACTGCACGCAGAACACGATCTCATAATCGGGGTAGTCGAGTTCGAAGGTCGCGCCGAGCGTCTCCTCGCTGAAGGGCTCCAGTCCGCGCAGCGGCCGCACGATGCTCACCGGCGGCGCATCGGCCGGCGGCGGCAGGTTGCGCTCCCTCGCCCGGCACTTCCGGGACATCAACCCCATGCTTGTGAAATTGAGAACAAGGATAACGGCGCACCAGCCGGCGCAGATATAGGCCAGGATCATGAGCGGCGCTTTTCCTTAAGAGTCGTAACGCAACGAGTCGCGGCGCCGGAAAGAGGCGGAGTCGGCGGGCTTTCGGCGCGCAAGGCCAGGACGCGGCCATTTCGATATTCCGCCTGACAAAGTCGCCGCCTCTTGGCAAAAGGCTGGCGGCGCGAGAATCTTCTCCCGGCGCGCGGCGGAAGAGACTTGCTGCTGAAAGCCCTGCTGCTGAACCCGTTCCCGAAACTCCTGACGAAGCTTCCTCATGACCTCTCCGATTGTTCGCTTCGCGCCCTCGCCGACCGGCCGCATCCACATCGGCAACGCACGCGTCGCGCTCTTCAATTTCCTGTTCGCCGCCGCGCACCATGGACGATTCGCGCTACGGTTCGATGACACTGATTTTGCTAGGTCGAGCGAGGAATTCGCGCGCGGGATCGAGATCGATCTCGCTTGGCTCGGCATCGTTCCATTTGCAACCTTCCGGCAGTCGGAGCGTGTCGCGCTCTATGACGACGCCGCTGATCGCCTGCGCCGCTCGGGCCGCCTCTACGCCTGCTACGAAACACAGGAAGAGCTGGAAAAGCGCCGCAAGATGCAGCAGGCGCGCGGCCTGCCGCCGGTCTACGACCGCACGGCGCTGCGCCTCAGCGCGTCCGACCGCGCGGCGCTTGAAGCCGAGGGCCGGCGGCCGCACTGGCGCTTCATGCTCGAGCCGGGCGTCGTCGAATGGAACGATCTCATCCGCGGTCCGGCGCATATCGACTGCTCGGCGCTCTCGGATCCCGTCCTGATCCGCGAGGACGGCAGTTTCCTCTACACGCTTCCTTCGGTCGTCGACGACATCGACATGGGCATCACCCATGTCATTCGCGGCGAAGACCATGTCACCAACACGGCGGTCCAGTTGCAGCTCATCGGCGCGCTCGCGCCTCAAGCGCCGACGCCCGTCTTCGCGCATCACAATCTTCTGATCGGCGCCGGCGGCGAAGCCCTGTCGAAGCGGACGGGATCTCTCTCGATCGCCTCTCTGCGCGAAGAAGGCTACGAGCCCATGGCCGTCGCCGCGCTCGCGACGCTGACGGGCTCGTCCGACAATGTTCACGCCGTGCGCTCGCTCGAGGAACTCGCGAAGAGCTTCGAGCTCTCCCATGTCTCGCGCAATCCGGCGCGGTTCGACCCCGCCGATCTTGAAACGCTGACGCATCGGACTCTCGCGCTCTACGAATTCGAGGATGTGCGCGAGCGGCTCGAAGCTTTGACGATCGTCGGCCGCAAGGCGGAGCCCTTGTGGCGCGCGGCGCGCGGCAATCTTGCGCGCTTCGACGATATTCTGCGATGGTGGCGCGTCGTCGACGGCGAGATCGAGCCGATATGCGAAGACGAGTCATTCCTGAAAGACGCGGCGCAGCTCTTGCCGTCGGAGCCTTGGGACGAGACCACATGGGCGGCCTGGACGAGCGACATCAAGACGGCGACCGGCAGG
Source organism: Methylocystis sp. (assembly GCA_051061385.1). Classification (GTDB taxonomy): domain Bacteria; phylum Pseudomonadota; class Alphaproteobacteria; order Rhizobiales; family Beijerinckiaceae; genus Methylocystis. The sequence goes on along the minus strand of JBPFDX010000029.1, from coordinate 11,378 downwards.
AAGGGCAAGGCGCTTTTTCATCCGCTGCGGCTGGCGCTCACCGGCGCCGAGAGCGGGCCCGAACTCGCCGCGCTGCTGCCGCTCATCGGCCACGCGAAGGCGCTGTCGCGACTCGTTTCCGGCGGAGAATGAAGGCGAAGCGCTCGTGAACTATCTCGCGAACATCCACCAGATCATCAATGTCGCGGGCCTCATCCTCGACGTCGCCGGCGTGCTGATCATCGTCACAGGCGCGAGTCTGTCGACTATCGCCTATCTCGCGCGCTGGCGAAAGAACGCGCTGACCTACCGAGGCTACCGCAGGGACGTCGGCAGATCGATTCTGCTCGGATTGGAGTTTCTCGTGGGCGGCGACATCATCCGAACGGTCTCGGTCGAACATCCGAGCCTCGAAAACGTCTTCGTGCTCGGCCTGATCGTGATGATACGCACGGCGATGAGCTTCACGATGGAGGTGGAGCTCGAAGGCCGCTGGCCGTGGCAGGGCCGCAGCCTGGAGACGCAACCGCCCAGCGAGGATGAAGTCGCTCAGCCGTAACGAGTTCTAACGCGCGCGGCCGCGAAATCTCGCATTCGATCAGCATGCATGTGCCGCGCGACGGCGCTCCTTATCTTCGCGACGGAGGCTGAACGACATTGCGAACTTCACGCCAAAAGGCGCCGCATGCCGCCTGACGCGCCTGCTCAAATTCGCCGCCCCGTCGCTCGCGTGTCGCTTGGCGCGGCGTCGATGGTCTGGCTGCGCGTTGCGCTTTTGAGCTTCGGCGGGCCGGCGGGCCAGATCGCGGTGATGCATCGCGTGCTCGTCGACGAGAAGAAATGGATTTCCGAGCGCCGATTTCTTCATGCGCTCAATTTCTGCATGCTGCTGCCAGGCCCCGAGGCCCAGCAGCTCGCAGCCTATGTCGGCTGGCTGTTGAATGGGACATGGGGCGGGCTGATCGCAGGCGGTCTTTTCGTCTTGCCGGGCGCGCTCGCCATCCTGGCGCTGAGCATCGTCTATGTGACGTTCGGCGCCGTGGGCGCCGTCTCGGGCGCCTTTTTCGGGCTAAAGGCCGCGGTTTTGGCGATCGTCGTTCAGGCGATTCAGCGCCTTAGCGCCCGCGCCTTGCAGAGCGATGCTTCAAAGGCGGTTGCATTCGCCGCCTTCGTGGCGCTCTACGTCCTGAATGCGCCCTTCCCCCTCGTCGTGCTGGTCGCCGGGCTCGCAGGGCTGATTGGCGCGCGCGCCCGTGCGTTTGGATTCTCGTCCCAACACGGCGCCGGAAGCGAAGCGGACGACCCGACGCCGATCGCGGAGCCCCGCTCCGGCCCGCAAGCGCTGCGCGTCGCCGCCTTCTTCCTTGCGCTGTGGCTCGCGCCGATCGCCGCGCTCGTCATGCTGTTCGGCGTCGAAGACGTCTACGCGCGCATCGCCATGTTCTTTTCCAAAATGGCGATCGTCTCCTTCGGCGGCGCCTATTCCGCGCTTTCCTATGTCGCGCAGCAGGCCGTCGAGCGTTTTCACTGGCTCGACGCCAGAGAGATGCTCGATGGCCTCGGCATGGCGGAGACGACGCCGGGCCCACTCATCATGGTGGTGCAGTTCGTCGGCTTCCTCGCGGCCTATCGCCATCCAGGCTCTCTTGCGCCGCTCGTCGCCGGCGTGCTTGGCGGCCTGCTGGCGACGTACGTCACCTTCGCGCCGTCGTTCCTGTGGATCTTCGCCGCCGCGCCCTATGTCGAAAGGCTGCGCGCCAACAGCGCGCTCGCGGGCGCGCTCGCGGCGGTTTCCGCGGCCGTCGTCGGGGTCATCGCGAATCTCGCGCTATTCTTCGCGTTGCGCTTCCTCTTTCACGACCTCTGGACGGCGCCGGGACTGCCAATCGAACTGCCCGTCCTCACAAGTCTGGACGTCGGGGCGCTGGCGCTGTCGGTCGTCGCCTTCGCTGCGCTCCGACTCGGCCTCGCGCCGACTCTGCTGATTTGCGTGATCGCAGGCTTGGCGCTGCGATCTCTGTGATTACGCGGGCACGGCCGGCACGCCGAAGAGCCAGGGGTGAAGATAGAGCACGACGGCGAAGAGCGCCGTGCCGACGCCGATGGCGATCGCGTCGCCGCGGGTAAATCCGGAGATCCGCGGCGCGCCTTCATCGCCGCGCTTCTTCACTGCGATGCGGTCGAAGACCGCCCAGGCCAGAAACGACCCGAACAGGATCATGCCGCCGAGGTCGCCGTTGACGAGAAGATGCGCCAGCGCCCAGCTTTTGATCGCGACGAGCATGGGATGGCGCAGCCAGCCACGGATGCGCCCTGGCGGCGCGCGACGGGCGGCGATGGCGACAAAAGCGAACCAGACGAGCGGCGGCGGCGCGAGATAATGCATCCATAGCGGCGGCGTCCAGATCTGGATCATGCCCTCTGCGCGATAGCGAATGAAGCCGTAGACGATGAGCGCCAGACCGATCGCGGCGACGATCCCGTAAGCGCCCTTGTAGACCTGCAGACCGTATCGCTCGATCAGCGCTGTGCGCGTTTCGCGAAACGCCGTGAGGGTGTGGATCCCAAGAAAAATGACGATACCGAGAATGAGAATAAGCATGGCCTCTCCAGCGCTTGCATCGACTCGTATCTAAAAACACCGCACCTGCGCCTCGGCCTGAGCCCGGCGCAATTCCTGAAGCGCGTCGCGCGCCGCGTCCGTGTTGCGCATCAGCGCGCCGAGCTGCCCCGCCTGCTGATTGACGCTAGCCACGGTTTCCGCGGCGACGTAGCGCTCATAGGGCAGAATGGTCGCGATGACGTCTATGGAGCAAGAGCACTGTTCCAGGGAGAGGCGCGTATCACCATTGGCCTTCATGCAGCCGAAGACATAGTCAGCGCGCGCTGAGGTCGGGTAGTCATTGAGATCCGTCGCCTGGGAGGGCCCGCTGAGAAGCGGCAGCAGCCCTAAGACGAGGAATTTCGGTATGCGGCGCATCCTTTTCATTCCTGACGCGTTCTTTCCGTGACGCAGCCTATCGCACGCGCGTGCGCGACGCCATGAACCGTCTTGATTGCGAAAGGAAAGATGCGCAAGCTTGGTTATGGAATGAGGCTGCGCCAGAGGCATCAGTTTCGCGCAGCTGAGGAGGATGCGGCTGGATTGATGCGGCGGATGTCGATGAGCGTGGCTCACGCCATAGGCTTCAGACTTTCCGCCCGCAGCCGCGCCCGCAAGGTCGCGTCGTCCAGCCCTTGTGAGGAGGACGGCATGTCGAAACGCCTGAATATCCTTTGTGCGCTCGCCATCGCGGCGCTCCTCGGCGCGCCGGCGTCGAGCGCGCTCGCGCATGGCGCCATGCAGCGCCAGCGAAGCGCCTGCCTGCTGAAGGTCGGGCCGGACTTCATGTATCTGTCCGGCTATCAGCCCGCGGCGTCACACAACAGGTTCTGCGATAATATTCCCACGACGGGCGAGACGATTTTTGTTCTCGACTACGCGCAGGACGAGATGCGGGGGATGTCCACGGATTTCCGCATCATTCGCGACGTTGGCGAAAATGAAGAGCCGGATAAGCTCGACGCCGTTACGGTGGCCTATCTGCCGCCAAAGGTTTATCCCGCGGGCACGCTGAACTTCGAACATGTGTTCAACGAGAGCGGCGCTTTCGTAGGGATCGTCACGATGGACGGCCCGAATGGCGAGCACTGGGTGTCACGTTTTCCGTTCAGCGTCGGCGGACGCCCGCTGTCGGCGGGAATGCCCTACTTTCTTTTCGCCGCGGCGGGCGTGCTGGCGCTCGTGCTGTTCGTCTGGGGAAAGGACGATGGGAGCGCGCGCGGCGCCTGACCGAAGGACGCCGCCTTCGTCATGCAGCCGTCAATTTCAACGCGCATAGAAGACGTCGAGCCTACCGCGCGCCTGCGTCGGGAATGCTCAAACGCCGGGCCGGAGGTACGTCCGGCGTTTTTTATTCGCGGCTCGGAGCGCCGCCCCGGAGGATGAAGTTCAAAAAAACTATGCAATTTTGAACACTTAACCTCGCCTGCCTCTTGCCGAAGCCGCGTTGTCTTGCCATCATCGCGGCCGGCAGGGGGCTCCATGGGCGAATTAATCAAGCGATTTTCTGGGTTTAGCTTTAGCTCGCAGAGCGGACTGCAGCGCGACGGCAAGCGCATTCACCTGGGGCCGCAGGCGCGCCAACTCCTTGAAATGCTCCTGGAATCTCCGGGCGCCCTGGTCACCAAAGGCGACATCGCGGCGCGCCTTTGGCCCGATCGCGCGGCGTCCGACGATTCCATCGACCGCTGCGCCTATCTTTTGCGAAAGCCTTTGCGCGAGGCCGGCGGCGAGGATCTGATCGCCACCGCCTACGGCCGGGGCCTCACGCTTCGCGCCGCCGTCGAGGTCGTCGATGAGGGCGATGTGGAGCCGGCGCGGCTCGCGCCGTCCACCGAGCCGCATATTCTCGATCTCTGGCAAACCGCCTATGAGCTTGCCGGCGATCGGACGCGGGAGGGCTTCGCCCGCGCGCAGGAAGCGATCGCATCGGCCGCGCAGCTCGACGCCGGCGCCCCGGCGGTCTGGTCGCTCGCCGCCGACATCGCCGCCGGCCGCGTCGTGCGCGGATTCCTTCGTCCCGCCGAAGCGGCGACAATGATCGAAGACTTCGCCGGCCGGGCGCTGACGCTGGCCCGCGGCTTCACGCCGGCGCAGGCGGTCCTTGGCTGGGCGCGCGGCGCGATGAGGGGCAAGACCGGCGAGGGGCTGGCGCTCCTCGATCAGACGGTCGCCGATGATCCGCTTTATGGCAAGGCGCGCGTCTACCGCAGCTGGCTGCTCGCGGCGGCGGATCGGCTCGACGAAGGGCTCTCGGACTGCGAAGAGGGCCTCGCCAACTCGCCGCATGATCAGGCGCTGCTGTCGGTGCGGGCCTGGTTCATTCTCTGCGCCGGCGATCTCGAACGCGCGCGCCGCTATGCGCGCGATGGGCTCGATTTGAGGCCGGACGCCGCCACGCTGCATCTCGTCATGTCGATCGCCTACAGCCTGCAGGGTCTTCACGAACAGGCGGTGAGCGCAGCGCGGCGCGCTGTCGCGTCGAGTGCGGACGATCCCTTCCAATTGACCGTGCTCGCCTATGCGCTCGCCCGCGCCGGCCGCGCCGAGGAAGCCGAGGCGCTCATCGGCAGGCTCATCGAGGACGCCGAACTTTACGCCCCGCCCTGCTTCCTCGGCGCCGCGTATTTCGCTCTCGAGAAGCGTGCGGAAGCTCTGGAGGCTATTCGCCGCGGCATTGCCGAGGGCTGCCCCTGGAGCTCCTTCGCCCGCGTCGATCCGCGCTTCGTCGCCTTGCGCGGCGCGATCGATGGATTCGGCCGCGCGCAACCGGCCGAGGCGCGACCCGCCGGTTGAAATCGCGCGCAGCAGCGCTTATTGGCGCTGCACAGCATTCTTCCGGAAGGTGAAAATGATCGGCCGTCTGAACCATGTCGCTATCGCCGTCGATAGCGTCGAGAAGGCTTCCGCCGTCTATCGCGACGCCCTTGGAGCGAAAGTCTCCGCGCCAGAAAGCCTGGCGGAACATGGCGTCACCGTGGTTTTCGTCGAACTGCCCAACACCAAGATCGAGCTGCTCGAGCCTTACGGCGAAAACTCCCCCATCGCCGGCTTTGTCGCCAAAAATCCGGCCGGCGGCATCCACCACATCTGCTACGAGGTCGAAGACATCCTCGAGGCGCGCGACCAGCTCAAAGCCTCTGGCGCGCGTGTGCTCGGCGACGGGGAGCCAAGGATCGGCGCGCATGGCAAGCCCGTGCTGTTTCTGCATCCCAAGGACTTCTGCGGCGCCCTGGTCGAACTCGAGCAGGCCTGATGCCCTTTTCACTGCCGCTGGCGGCGGCGATCTACCTGACGATCTGGTGGATCGTTCTGTTCGCCGTGCTGCCGCTCGGCGTTCGCTCGTCCGAGGAAGCCGAAGAAGAGCTTCCCGAGGGCGCCGACCGGGGCGCCCCGGCCTCGCCCGATCTTTTGAAAAAGGCGGGCATAACGACGGTGGTCTCGGCGATTATCTTCGGTCTTCTGGCGCTTTTCGCCAGGCTGACCCAGTGACGATGGGGCGGTCGGCCGCCGGGGGTTGACCGGTCCGCCGCCCCCCGGTAGTTGATCGAAAAGCGCGGAACCATGAACCCGCACGGCCGAACGGACCGACCCGCTCAGTCGACTTCGGCGCCTTCCGCCGCCTCTGGAACGAGCGCGTAGCTCAGTCGGTAGAGCACCTGACTTTTAATCAGGGGGTCCTGGGTTCGAGCCCCAGCGCGCTCACCAAATAAATCAAGAAGTTGCGAAGAAATTCCAGCCCTCAAATTCGCAGCGCTTTCATAGCGGACAACGTTTAGGACAACATCGGCGAAATTTTGTGGGGAACAACATGGCGAAAATGACGCTGGCCCACTACGCCCAGGAAGAATTGAAGAAAGCGCGCCGGGATTTGGGCTTGGCGGCAATTGACTTTTCGATTCCCGACGAGCAGGCCGCCGAGGCCCAGCGCCTTTCAAAGAGAAGAGGGCTTCTCGGGTTCTTAGGGCTCTGACGGCCTATCCGTCGCCCCTCCCCTCCCCCTCCGCGCACGAAAAAGCCCGGCCATTTCTGACCGGGCAGAGGAACCAAGGAATTGCCAGCGCACGCGGCGCCGACGCATGCTCGTGAGATAGGCGCCGACGTCGGGAATGCAAGCCGGCCGTCCATGAAGGTAGCCGGCGGGCGCGCCCACGAAAAAGCCCGGTCGTCGCCGGCCGGGCGTTAATGCGCGACTGAGGTGAACTTAACGGTTAGTAATTCGCGACGACGGGAGGCGCACCCCAGTTGAAGTGATAGTTGACGCCAACGCGAGCGATAACCCATCGTATCGGACACGGGTCACCGGAGCGTTGGCGATCAACAATTGGCCGGCCGTGGCATTGATGCCGCCAAGTCCGATCGTGAGGGGAGACACGAGGCTGACTGGATTAGAGTGCAGCGAGGTGCTGCCAAGGTCGTAATAAAGCGCCTCAGCCTTCACACTCCAGTTGGGCCAGAACATCCACTCGACGCCGCCGCCAGCCGTCCAGCCGACCCGCGTGTTGGAGCGACTGCCTGCCCCCGGCATCATTGGAAAAAGATACGTGCCATTAAATTGCGAATAATCAAATGGCACCGGAAAGGCAGCGGCATTCAGCCCTGTCAAGACGCCCTGCATTGCGCCGCCGTGGGTCGCCGACGCACGAACGCCGCCATACGCGAGACCGCCCGTTCCGTAGATTAGCATTGTGGGTGTGAAGAGATAGCCAAGGCGACCACGAACGGTGCCCATCCAGTCCACGCCAGCCGTGACTTGTCCGAAGCCCAGAGCGCTGCGGGTAAAGTTGCAGCCAGCCCAGCAAGGCCCAGCGTTAGCAAGCAAGACCCCACCGACATTAATGAAAGGAGGGATACCAAAAGGGTCCAACTAAGCTATGCGGTCCTGCGACGCGCCGCCGTATGACCCACTCCCTCGAATGGTGGATCCTTGGATATCCGCTTCAAGGCCGGCGACGAACACGCTCTTGAACTGCCAATTGTAACCAATCTGGCCGCCACCGACGAATCCATCCTGATTGACATTGGCGACGACGCTATTCGCTAGCGCGGTAATCCCATTATTGAGGCCGGTCCCAAGAAGCTGGTTCCTGGGATCGAGATTGTTAGCTGCCAACGCCACGCCATCGAAGAGTGGTGCGCTTAAAGTAGTCGCGTCAGTCGTGGTTCCCCAGCTGTACCCTGCGTTCAAACCGGCATAAAAGCCCGTCCAAAGCGGCGGCGGCGGGAGGAGCGGCGCAGGTGGGGGACCCTTTATGCAAGGAAGATCAGCTGCGAGCGTCGATGTAGCGGAAAGGGCCGTCACTATTGCGGCAACGAAAAGCTTTCTCATCAGACAAGCCCCATTTCTGTGGTCTTCCCATAATGGCGTGAATAGGCCAAGAGCAGTCAAATAAACCGTTGCTCCGATGTCGCTTTCCACGCTTGTGTGCTAAATCGGCCACAGAGGGGCTTGGCCTTAAAGGCAAAGAAACGCCCCGCTGCTACATCCGCAGTCGGGGCGTCGCTTGGGGACGGCGGGAGTCGAAGTCGCCGTCAGCTGTTCGAAGTGTGGTTAAGCAATTCGGCGATAGCAAGGCCGCGGAGGCTCGCCCACAGCCTTGACGGCCAATTCATCGTTCCTGCTGAGCGCCTTCTGAGAAATCAGCCGCTCGTCGAGTTCTTTCCGTCTATTGGCAAGGACGAGAGCGCGGCGACTGAAGTCGGAGATCACCAAGACAACAGTCGCCAAGAATACGCCCGCAGCGATGGTAAAGAGCAAGTCGTGCGCGCTCATGCTACTCATTGTGCAACCATCACGAGAACAATTGCATTCCCAATAGCACAACCTTAAGCGAACCGGGAATCAAAAAAAACGCCCCGCCAGTGCATCCGTGACGGGGCGTTCTGGCGACGGCGTCCAACCCCGCCGCGGCCTTGTCATAGGTGGGGGCTCACCGCCTACGCCGCAATCCGGGCGTAAGCCTTGCGCTCCTTCGCCGCGCGCCATAGATTTCATTCTGGTCGACACCCGGCCTGCCTCTCGGGGCGAACCCTCCGGGGAGGTGGGCGGTCGTAGGTCATCACAGCCTCCGTTTCAGATCCTCGGGCATGACCCATTCCGAGAAGTCGGCGAACCGCCGCGCGCAGCGGCAGGCCCAAATCGCTAGCCGGATGCCCCAGACGCGCAGCCAAAGCTGGGGAACGGTCGCATGGGGGAGGTCGGTCATGAGCCATCCTCCTGCTTGCGCGCGAGCTCCGCGTCGAATGCTTCGGACAATCTCTCGATTCCCATCACGACATCTTCCACGAGCTGTAATGTGCCCGCGCTCCCAGCGTCGTCTTCGTCATTCAAGATGTCGGAGAGCACATTATCCAGCACCCAAGCGCGTCGCTTCGTTTTGTTGAGAAGCATCTTGAAATCGAGAGGATTGACGCCGGCAGCGCTGAGCTGATCGATTATGCCCTCTAGGCGCTCGCCCGTCTTGGTGTTGGTATCATTGTTGTCGACGGTCATGACTGCGGCTCCGGGTTGAAGTGCGCTTCGAGGGCGATTGGCAACGAGCCGTCGCTGCTCATGTCAGAACGTCTGATCAAGAGCGCAGCGCTTCTCACACGTCAGCAAATATCGGAGCTTGACGATCAGTTCGGAGTCGTTGGCGCATGGCGCGATTGCGAGCGCATAAAGCGCGGCAGCCTCTCGATCGCAGACGTCTTCCGGCAGATCCCCATGCCCGCAAGCGGCGTCGACCGCCGCCTGTGCAGCCCTGTGGCGCTCCATAGCCACAGCCAGCGGTTCGGACAGGGGCGCGGCGCCTGCAACTACAGGCAGCCCGGGCCGCCAGCGGTCGTCGAATCCTTGTGGATCGACGGGGAATAGCGTGCGGCTTCTGTATCCAATCCAAAAAGTGTATGGTATCCAAAATAATCGGTCAATAGGAAATTGGATTCAATCCAAAAATGAACAGCCTTCAACTCAAGATGGCGCGCGTCGCTCTTGGCCTTTCAGTCAGACAAGCGGCTGAAATTTCGGACGTTTCGCACGAGACGATTACGCGCATAGAAGCTGGGCGCGAAGACGTGAAAAAGTCGACGATTGAGAAGGTCCGCGCGGCACTCGAAAAGGCTGGCGTCATCTTCGTTGACGAGAACGGCGAAGGCCACGGCGTTCGGCTACGGAAGGCGAGCGGGAAACAATGACGCCAAGCGACCCTTTAGCGATGTTAGTGGCAATCGCACTTGGCGCCACATTTGTCGCCGCGCTCATCGCGTTCGGCTTCGTCTATTACCTTTGGGGATAGCCGCGCTCGGTCATTTCAGCGAGACTCATCCGAATTCAAAGAGCGCCTTAAAGGACGGGACAGACTCATGCGAACGCTTCTGCATCCTGCACTTCTCAGTTGCGTTCTATTCGCATGGAGCGCCGCAGCGGAGGAAGCCACAAGTTATCTGTCGGTTGAAGCAGCCACGCAAGAGCTTGTGCGCATCGAATACTTCCTGACGCTCGACGAAACATGCAAGCCGACGCTAACGCCGACGATTAACGTGCTCGAAAAACCGAAGTTCGGTGCCCTATTAATAAAACGCGGCGTGCTCACTGCGAAGAAAATCGTCACTTGCCCTGCCTCAAGGACGCCCGTTCTGCTGATCTATTACAGATCACGCGTCGGCTATGCCGGATCGGATCACCTCGTTTATTCGGTGAAATCTCGCGGTGGGTTAGCCACAATCCGCGACGTCACCATTTCCGTCATCGGGCGCGCTAATAAGAAAACCACTCGGACGTGAACGGCACGTCAACGAAACGGTCCCGTATCCCGGCAATTGATCTACGCGCGACGATTGCTTACCGCCCTCACTTCCACAACGCCAACCGCCCCAACCTGACGCCGTCGACGAACACCGGCTTGCGCGGCCCGCGGGGCGCGTTCTGTCGCATTGCTCGGCGCTGCACAGCCGCTGCGTCGACCCAGTTCGTAACATCGGCATGGCTCGCGCCCGTGAGCGCCGCAGCCTGGCGCACTGTCGCCCCGGAATTTACGAAACTGATGGCACGGCGGCGCTGCTCTTCGGTGAAGGCGATCGGCTTCATCGTCTCGACGATCATCGCGCCATTAGCTCCCGAGCGGCCCCTTCGGGCCGAGAATCCAAACGAGAAGCATGTTGCCGATGGCGCCCACGATGGCGAGGACAAGGCCGCCGACCCATAGCGTGACGGACTTCTGGCCATCTTCGCGTGCGGAAGAGATTTTGATTTCCGCGACGTCCTTATCGAGCGCGGATAGTCTCGCGCCGACTGTTTCGTCGAACGCGTCGAAGCGTCGCGACATTCGCAAATCCATGTCGTCAATTCTCGACAGGATTTGTTTCGTTCGTTCATCCAAGCATTCCAAATTAGGCATGCTCATGCGCTCCGATCATCGCGCCGCCCCTCGCATGTTCCTCACCAAGTCGGCGTTGACATTGTTCTGAATGCCGGCAATCGCCCGCGCCGCCGCGCCAGGATCGCCAGGCGTCGACACGTTGATCGTCGTCTTCGCGTTCATGTCGCCATGCCGCACGCTGTTAGAATGCGAGACATGCCCGATCGGCGTCCGCGGCGAGACGCCGCCCGGGCGCGCAATGCAGCTCCCGCCGTCATGCCGGGCACGCGGCGTAACCAGCGGCGCGCCGGGCCTACTGCGGTCATAACGCGGCCGTCTCTCCCAGCGCTCATCCTCTCGCGTGCGGCGGCGCTCCGGGATGTGCACGGGCGTCTGAGGCTCCACTTCTGGGCGCTGAGCACGCTCACGGACTGCGCGGCGCGCATCTGCCATGCGGC
>JBPFDX010000028.1:0-61053 GCA_051061385.1 Methylocystis sp. | reverse complement strand
GACCCGACGCCGATCGCGCCGGGCGAGACCAAGGAAATCGCCGTGAAGGTGCAGGACGCGCGTTGGGACATCGAGCGTCTGTCTGACCTGGCTTACGACACCGACAGCCAGATCGGCGGCCTCCTGATGTTCTTCTCGCCGACGGGACGCCGCTTCGCGGCCGAAATCGGCGGTCCGGTCATTCCGAAGTTCGTCGCCGGCGATATGCCCTAAGCGATACTGAAGAATTAGGACAAAAGCCCCCGGCCCAAAAAGCCGGGGGTTTTCTTTTTGAGGCGCCATCCCGCAAAGCGGCGAAGCGCGCGTGCGTGAAGGCGTCACATCCTGCGCCGACTTTCTTTCGTCCTCCCGACCTTGCCAGTCGCGCAGCAGGCGCCATCCAGGAGGCTCTTGACCGGGCGCGAAATCCGCTGCGTTGCGGCGATTGAGCAGTGCGTCCTTTCGACGCAAATTCTCGGGCCGTTTTTGCTCGCGTCGATTTGTGCCATTTGTCAAAAGTAGAGTGAACGGTGAGCGGCTCGCGGCGATGCCGGTGAAATGACAAAAACAGGAGCCGCGCGCAAAAATCCGCTATAGAAGAGGCCGGCTCACAATACTCGCCGACAAGAGCGAAAGCCGTGAAATCAAATCAATCGAGGGGTGGAAATGAAGAAATGGCGTAGCCTCGCAGCCGCAGTTCTCGGCGCGCTTTTCTCTCTGGCTTGGACGGCGCCCATGCGGGCGTCGGAGGGCGGCGCCGGCCCGGAAGCGATGACGATGGGCAATATGTGCATGGTCATGTTCGGCTACGACATGATTCACATCACCGCCTATCAACCTGGCAAATCGCGCAGCGAATATTGCGCGGAAATCCCGTCGACCGGCCCGACGATTCTGGTGTTCGATATCGAGAATCCGACGTTCCGCGATATGCCGCTCGAGCTGCGCATCATCCGCGATCCGCTGACGCCGATCACCAAGGAGACGGATCTCGAGGCGCTGACCGAGGTCCATCGCCCGGCGACCAAATACACCAAGGGCACCTTCAATCTTGAACATGACTTCAAGAACAACGGCCATTACATCGGCTTCGTTACCCTGACGCGCCCTGACGGGTCGCAGGAGACGTCCGACTTCAAATTCACGGTTGGTGAAACGCTGTGGGCGTGGGTCCCGCAGATCGCGGGGACCGTGCTGATCGCGGGGATCGTTTTTGTGTATTGGAAGCACACGCATCCCTCCGGCAAGAAGAAGGACGCAGCCAACGCCACCGTGTCTTGAACGCGGGCGCTTGCATAAGCATTTCAAATCAAAACAGGAGGCGTTGGCCTCCGGGGAGACGCCATGAACAATGCTGAGAAGAGCTCGCCGGTGCGCGCGCGCCGGCACCCTGGAAGCAGCTTCGCCGCAGGCGGAGCTTTGGCCCTGGTTTTTGCGTTTGGCGTGAGTTCGGCGTTGGCGCATTCCTTCCTTGTCGACGCCACGCCTTCGTCCAAGGAGCACGTCACGGCGCCGCCGAAAACGATCAAGTTGCGGTTCGGCGGCGGCGTAGAGCCGCCGTACTCGAAGATCACCGTCGAGACGCCCGACGGAAAGGTGCTCGGAGAAGGGAATATCGGCGTTCCCGATAAACCGCGCGAATTGTCCCTGAGCGCGCCAGAGCTCGCGCCTGGCAAATATATCGTGCGCTATCGCGTGCTCTCGACCGACGGGCACATTGTCGAGGGCAATTACGAATTCACCGTCGACGCGAAATAGGCGTGATGGGGCGAAAGGCGGCTCGCGGCTGCACGCGCGGCGCGCCGCTTCTATTCCGCACCCTGGCGCGGATGAGGAGATGAACGCCAGAGGACATCGGGCGAAAGAACAATGTATCTGTCTCTAGCGACGATCCGCTTCCTTCTCAGTCTGCCTTCGGCCCTCGCGGTCGGACTTCTGCTCCTGCCGCGTCTCATCGGCGAAGACGGCGCGCGCTTCAAGCCGGCGGTGGCGGCCCTGGCCATCATCCGCGCCCTGCTGGGTTTCGCGCTGTTTTACGTCACCGCGGTCTCGATCTTTCCCGCCGATCGTCCGATCGAATTCGGAACCCTCCGCGAGTTCGCCATAAACACCACCGTGGGGAACGCGTGGATCGCGACGCAGCTGATCGCCTTCCTCTTTGCTGGCCTCGCGGCGGCGCGCCTCTTCTACGCTTCAGACTTGCTCGACCGGGCGACGCTGTGGATCGGAATCGTGCTCGTCGCGGTCGTGTCGGTGACAGGCCATGCCGTTGACGACGGCTTGCCGCGTTGGACGCAAGCGAGCTTCCTTCTGCACACCGCCGCCGGTCTCACCTGGCTTGGCGGATTGCTCGGTCTTGTCTGGTGGATGTTCACGGCGCACGGCAAGCCGCCGGAGGCGGCGGCGCAGCTCGCCGAACGCTGGTCCTTCATCGCGAAAGTCGCCATGGCGATCGTCGCCGTCACCGGCTTTGCGATCGCCTGGGAGAATGTCGGCAGCATTCCGAATATGCTGGCGACGCCCTATGGCCGGCTGCTGACGCTGAAACTCGTCTTGCTCTGCGCCGTGTTGCTTGCGGCGCTGGCGCTCGCGCGTTACATCACGCGACGTCCGGAAGGCGAATTCAACGTCGCCTGGTATACCAAGGTCGGCGCGGGCGAGTCGGTGTTCGGTCTGGCCCTGCTGGGGATTGCCGGTTACATCGCGGTCATCACGCCGGCTTCGCATGAAACCAGTCTTTATTGGCCGCTGCCGTTTCGGCTTTCCTACATCGCGACCTGGGGACAAAACCCGGCGATGTTCAGCGCGATCTGGTGGTGGGGCGTTGCGGGCGTCGCTCTTGCGATCATCGCCGCGCTGATCTGGTGGACGCCGAGCACTCGCCAGTATCGTCTCTATGCGACGCCGGCGATCTCCGCCGCCGCGCTCATCTCGCTCGCCGTGTCGTTCGCGACAGAGGCCTATACGGACACCTACGACGATCCGACGCAAGACTATACGGCGGAATCGGTGGCGCGCGGCTCCGCGCATTTCCAGGCGAATTGCGTCGCCTGCCATGGCGCGCAGGGCGAAGGCAATGGCCCGCTCGCCAAGGATCTGAAGAATTACCAGGGCACCCCCGTGCAACCCGCCGATCTGACCGCGCCGCATGTCGGCACGCATACGATTGGCGACATCTTCCACTGGCTGACTCATGGCGGTCAGACCGGGGTCATGCCGGGCTTCCGCGAGCAGCTCGACGTCGACGATCGTTGGGACGTCATCAACTTTCTGCTGATGATGTCCTATTCGAACCGTGCGCGCTTCATGAGCTCTCAGGCCATGATTCAATGGCTGATCGCCCCAGATTTCGCGCTGATCGATCCCGAGGAGAACGCAACTTCTCTTTTCAAACTTCGCGGCGTTCCGACGATGGTCTCCTTCGCGCGTTGCGGGTCGTCAAACGGCGATCCCCAAGCGCGCGCCACAAGCGTGAAGCTTGCGCATGAGGCGGCGAAGAGCGCCGGCGCCAATCATGTGACGATCTATGACGCCGCCTGTCCGCAGGAGGCGAAAGGTCGCGAGGCGGTGCATCCCAAGGCGGTCGAACTCGCCTATTCCGTGATCAACCGCTACCCTAACGAGCTGCCGTCAGAGGAGATCGAGGAGGCGCATTTCATCGTCGATCGTTCCGGCTACATTCGGGCGCGTTTCCGTTCCTTCGCGCCTGACGACGGCAACCCCCAGAAACTGGCTGCGCTGGCCGCCGAATTCGCGCGGGAGCCACTGATCGAGATCAATCTTCATTCGCACTAGCGCGCCACATTGTCGCAAGCTCACCGGGGCCGCGAGGCTATCGGACTGGCGCGTCCTTGGTCATGATGCCAATCAGGCCGGCGAAGAATAAGTCCGGCGCAAAAGGGAGAAGCAAATGCTTAAGCGGCGAGAATTTTTGCTGACCGGCGGGACCCTGCTGACCGGCGCGGCGCTGGGGCTGTTTAACGCGCGCAACTCGGCGAGCGCGCATGAATATGACGTCGGCAGTCTGAAGGTCGAACATCCCTGGCTTCGCGCCCCGGCCGACGGGGACAACAAGGCGCAATTCTTCGCGATGCTGCACAACAGCGGCGCGACGCCCGACAAGCTTATCGGCGTGAAGTCGGAGAAGTTCGGCGCGGCCGAGATTCACGGCGACGCCAAGAAACTCGACCTCGTCACCCCCATCCTGCTGCCGCCCAAGTCAAAGGTCACGCTCGCGCCCGGCGGCGTTTACGTCGCGCTCCTGGACATTAAGAAGCATCTTGAGGTGGGTTGGGGACTTGAGATGACGCTTGTCTTCGAAAAGGCCGGCGAGGTGGTGATCGACGCCGCGATCGACGCGCCGGACGCGGCGCATGCGCATGACGCCGAGGCGATGGAGCGCTGGCAGAAGGCGCACGGCCAGGATGCGGCCGGCCCGAAAGAGGGCGGCGCAGCGCACCATGAACATCACCAGCATCACATGGACAAGAAGTGATCCTGAGGACGCGGGTGGCCATCGCACACAAACAAGTCCGGCCGCCAGTAGGCGGCCGGTTGCTTGGCGTCAGGCATGAAAAAATTGCGCGCGTCAAAAGACGCGCGCTTGAACGTCGTTACGCAGATCCGGAAGTTTAGCGGTCGATCGTCACTAGCCGACCGGCAAAAACGCCGCCGTCGGTCGCGACAGGCGTCGCCTTCTGGACGGGCGAACCGATCGGCAGGGCGAAGCCGAGAACGAAGGCCGCCATCGCCATTGCGGCGACGAGAAGGAGCGAGACGCGAAACTGACGACGCGCTGAATCCCTGTCGAAGCTGCGCGTGAAGGCGGGCTCCATCTGATCTTCAAATTTGTCAACGAGCGACATTTTTCCTGATCCTCTCGCATTCGCCCTTGTGTAACGCTTGCGCCTCTCCCCAGGGCGCGCGCGCGATTGACTCGCGTCGCCGCGTTCTCAAGACAGAAACGAGGATGAGGTGAAAAAGTTGCATGACTCTTCGGAAATTTTATAAATTTTTAAGAAGTCAATGCGACTGGGTTAACACTTGGCAATATTGATTCGATCAAGTTGATTGAAATCTTGCCGGCGCCTTTGCGCGATCCCATCATAAGCAGTTGTTTTTATAATTAAACCGCCTGTCGTCCGGCGTGGTTCACAAGCGCGGACGGCGACTGGTCCGAGGGCTGGGCCGCGTTGAAATCGTCCCGAAGATTTCGTCGATCGTTAATGGCGTGACGCAGGCAGCGCAGTAAATCTCGTTGCGACACTTTCGCGCGCAAATTATGGTGCGGCGCACTATCCCCCTCCGCAGGAACTCTACTCACATGACCTTCCTCGCCAATGCCCTGTCGCGCGTGAAGCCCTCGGCGACGATCGCTGTGACGCAGAAAGCGCGCGACCTGCGCGCGCAGGGCAGGGAGGTCATCAGCCTCTCAGTCGGCGAACCCGATTTTGATACGCCGGAGCATATTTGCGCAGCCGCGAAGGCCGCGATCGATCGGGGCGAAACGCGCTACCCGCCAGTCCTGGGAATTCCACAACTGCGCGAGGCGGTGGCGAAAAAATTCAAGCGTGAAAACGGCTTGGACTACAAGGCCTCGGACACGATCGTCGCGACCGGCGGCAAGCACATCCTGTTCAACGCTTTTCTGGCGACGCTGAACCCCGGCGACGAAGTCGTCGTTCCCGCGCCCTATTGGGTGAGCTATCCGGAGATGGTGGCGATCTGCGGCGGAGCGACGGTCTTCGTCGACACCCGCATGGAGGACGGCTTCAAGCTGCAGCCCGAGGCGCTGGAGCGCGCCATCACGCCCAAGACGAAGTGGCTGGTGCTGAATTCCCCCTCGAACCCTTCGGGGGCGGCCTACACGTTCGACGAGATGAAGAAGGTGACGGAGGTTCTCTTGCGCCATCCGCAGGTGCACGTCCTCACCGATGACATCTACGAGCACCTCGTCTACGGCGACTTCAAATTCGTCACGCCCGCTCAGGTCGAGCCGGCGCTGATCGAGCGGACGCTCACCATGAACGGCGTGTCGAAGGCCTACGCCATGACGGGCTGGCGCATCGGCTATGCCGCCGGGCCCAGCGCCTTGATCAAGGCCATGGATCTGCTTCAGGGGCAGCAGACGTCCGGCGCGTGTTCGATCGCGCAATGGGCGGCGGTTGAGGCGCTGGAAGGGCCGCAGGACCATCTCGCCGTGTTTCGCAAAGCCTTCCAGGAACGGCGCGACCTTGTCGTCTCCATGCTCAACCAGGCCAGATATCTGAAGTGCCCCACGCCGGAGGGGGCGTTCTACGTGTTCCCCTCCTGCGCCGACGCCATCGGACGCAAGACGCCCCAGGGGAAGGTCATCGAGACTGACGAGGACTTCGTCACCGAACTCCTGGAGACGCAGGGCGTCGCCGTGGTGCATGGCTCGGCGTTCGGCGTCGGGCCCAACTTCCGCGTGTCTTACGCCGCGTCGAACGCGCTGCTCGAAGACGCCTGCCGGAAAATCCAATCCTTCTGCGGCAGCCTCGTCTAGCGGACAATGCGTTGCGCATTGCGCGCGTCGTTCTAAACTGACGTCCGGCGCGTCAGGCGGCGGATCGCGCGCGAGCTTCGCCAGGAGCGCGAAATCTCGGCGCGGGGAGCGCGGAACCGGACTGCGAGCCCGTGGACCGACTGGTCGACGGACTTCGCGCTCTTGCGGGAGACTTGCACCATGACGATTTTCGCTCTCGTTTTCCTGGCTCTCGTCAGCGCCCTGATCGCCTACGTCTCGTTCCTGCCGGATAATTTCCGCATCTCGCGTTCGACCGTCATCGACGCGCCGCCAGAAGCGGTCTTTCGGCACATCAACGACTTTCACAATTGGGTCGACTGGTCGCCATGGGCCAAGCTCGACCCCGATATGAAGGCCGAATATGGAGGGACGCCGCAAGGCTATGGCGCGACCTACTCCTGGTCCGGCGACAAGCAGGTGGGGGTCGGCCGGATGGAAATCGCCGAAAGCCGCCAGGGCGAACGCGTCCGCATCAAGCTCGAATTCAAGAAGCCGTTCAAAGCCAACAATGACGTGCAGTTCGATCTCAAGCCTTTGGGCGAGAACAGCACGGAGGTCACCTGGGCGATGTCGGGCCATCACGAATTCATGGGCAAGGCGATGTATAAATTTATGAACGTCGACAAAGCGCTCGGCGCGCAATTCGATCGCGGCCTCGCCGACCTGAAGCGGGTGGTCGAATCACAGCCAAAGATCGCCGCCAGCTGACCTGCAAGATCAGCAGGAATCGCGGAGGGAGCCTTTGATGCTCTTTGGTCTGCAATTGGCGGCGGTGGCGAGCGTCGCGCTTTGCCTCGTTGCGTCGGGCGCGCATTTTTTCGAACGCACCAACAAGATGGCGCTTTCGCCGGGCGACTACATGGTCGTTCAACAGATCTACGCGGGCTGGTCTTTTTTCGGGATCGCCGTCGTTCTCGCCTTGCTGACGACGCTGGCGCACACGATCGCCGTTCGCGGCAATCGCGCCGCTGCGCTACTCTCCTTCGCGTCATTCGTGACGCTCATGGGGACTCAGGCGATCTTCTGGACCTGGACCTATCCGATGAACGTCGCGACGCAGAATTGGACTAGGATGCCAGCGGATTTCGGGGCGGCGCGACGGCAATGGGAAGATTCGCACGCGGTGTCGGCCGTGCTGGCCTTCGTCGCGCTTTTATTGCTTGTCGCCTCAGAGCTTATGCACAGTTCAAAAGATACGCGGCGCGCAACATAGGCGCGCCGCGTGAGAAAGGTTCGACTCCGCTACGCCGCGTCGAACATTTCCTCGACGTGCTCCCAATTGACGAGATGGTCGAGAAACGCCTTCAGATAGTCGGCGCGACGATTGCGATAATCGATATAGTAGGAATGCTCCCAGACATCGGCGACCAGGATCGGCGCTGCGCCGTAAATCAGCGGATTCTCGGCGTTCGGCGTCTTGCGAACGGCGACCTTTCCATCCTTCATTTCGAGCCACACCCAACCGGAGCCGAACTGCGCCAAGCCTTCCTTCTGAAACTCCTCGCGGAACTTGTCGACGGAGCCGAAGGAATCGATGATCGCCTTCTCCACCTTGCCGGGCATGGCGCCGCCGCCGTTGGGCTTCATCCACTTCCAATAGTGGTGATGGTTGTAGTGCTGAGCGACGTTGTTGAAGATCGGAGTGTTGCGGTTATGGGCGGTGACGATCACTTCTTCGATCGGCTTGCCTTCATATTCTGTGCCCTTGACCAAATTGTTGGCGTTCGCGACGTAGGTCGCATGATGCTTGTCGTGATGATATTCGAAGGATTCGCGCGAAAGATAAGGCTGCAAAGCGTCGTAGGGATAAGGCAGGTCTTCCAAGGTGAAGGACATAATTCTCTCCTGAATCGGTTAGACGAGCGTAGCCTGTCAGCCTCAGCTGCACGCGCTTAACTAGACCCACGCGCGGCGTGCGGCAATATCGCGATACCCTGAAACAGCGCCGCTATGTTCGCTTTTTGGCGACAAAAAAGCGTGGCTCGTCGCAGACGAAGCCACGCTGCAATGTTTGGGCCGCTCAGGCAATCGCGTCGCCGGTTTCCGCCTTCTTCTTTGCGCTGACGCGCAGCGCCCACCACATGAATGCGACGAGCGAGGAGAAGCCGACGCCGTAGAGGATGTATTCAATCATTCCCCAGAAGGTATAAAGACCCACTGAGAACGGAAAACGCGAAACCCATTCATTGCCGATGTCGTCGCGCACTGTGACGATTCCGACGTAACGGCCCGCGTCCTTGAAGTCATGTTCGAACGTCATGGTTCCGTTGCGGTAGACCTTCGGTTCGAGATAGGCGACAGTGATCGCGTCGAGGTTGGCCTTCTCCGTCTCCTCGCCGACGTCCTTGACGATGCGGATGCCGATCGCCATGTCGCGCAGATCAGGCGAAACGGCGGTGAGCGCGATCACCGTCGGGCCGGTGTTGGCGATATCCTCACAAAACTCCGCCTCTTCTCCGGAACGCTGATACCCGATGAAGTGCATTGTGCTCGGACCGATGCGCAGCACGCATTCGTCTTGCTCGAGCATCACGCCGCCATGCGCGAAAGCCGCCGACGGCGCGACGAAAAAAGCCGCGGCCGCGATCATTGCGCCGGCCAGCACGCCGCGCACGCCCTCTAGACTTGCCATCTACGATCTCCCCACGATTGCCGACATTCCATCCCGGGCCGCCAGCCGGCTCGCTTGGCCGTTGCAGGCGCTTGTCGGCGCTGTGACGATGACGTTTGTATTAGATGCAAGAATTACGATGCGACACCATGACGCATCTTTATGAATACTATTAAGTAATTGATTTAGATCGATAAAAAAGAATGCAGCCCGCTGCGTAAAATAACTGAAACCACTATATATTGATGTTTCAATTTGGAAACCACATATATTTAGGCCATTTTTCCGATGCAGGCGCGAGCGCGTCGCGTCGGCCAAGTATTTCTTCGAGGGATCGCCTTTCGCGTTCATCTGGCGATCAGCGCGGCTTGTGGTAGGTTCCAGCCCGGACAAACACATCGAAGGATGACGATGAGACGTTACGGGCTGGGCGTCACCTTGCTCGGACTCGCACTTGCGCTCTCTGGCGCCTACGGAATGTGGGCAGGCTGGGATTACATCCAGCTCGAGCGCGGTTGGAGCCTTTTCATCGCCGGCGCGACGGCGGTCTCGGGCGGCGTAGTCACAATTGCGCTTGGTCGGGCGATCGGCGTCATGGGACGCATCGCCGACCGAGCCCAAGCGACGCAGCCGAGCGCAGAGACCGAGTCAGTCGCGGCGGCGTCGCTCGAAGCCGCGTCAGCGCCGCAACAGCCCGCGCCGGCGAAGCCTCCGGCGTCCGCAGAGCCGCCCGTCGAAGTGGACCGCTACGTCGCCGCCGGGTCAATCTATGTGATGTTTTCAGACGGGTCCGTGGAAGTGCACACCGATGGCCGCGCACGGCGCTATCCTTCGCTCGCCGCGCTTCGCGCCGACACAGGCGTCGGCGGCGGCTGACGCCTCAATTGCGCGCCGAAGTCCACATCAGGAACAGCGCGGCGTCGCCGGGCAGACCATCCGGAAAGTCGACGATCTGCGCGGCGATGCGAAAGCCGCGAGGATGCAGCTCATTGCGCCAGCGGCGGAATACATCGGCAGGTTCGCCGCGCAGCGTCGCCGGCCAATTGGGATCCGGCGCGTTGATCGCGCGCCCGCCGTCCGTGCAGAGCTGCGAGGGAAAGCGGATGAGCACATGTTCCGTGAACCCCGCGGCGGCGCTGCGTCGCGCCTGCTCCACCATCTCGCGCCATTGGGCGTCCGTCAGCCGCTGACTTGCGAGTTCGCGGATGCGTTGCTCGCGCAGGTCGATCGCGACGCGCCGCCTCTCCGAGCGCTCCAGTTCGAGCTGGCGCTCATGGGCGTTGACGAGTTCGCGAAATTCCTGCGCCGTCGCTATGGCGCAGCGGTCGATGGGTTGCTGCGGCATCGAGATCAGCGGACGACGCCGATGCGCCTCCAGAGCCAAGGCGGAAAAGCCGCCCTTCATCGCCTCCATGACTTCCTTGCGGAGCACGAGCCCGATGATCTTGTGGCCTTCGACGACGGGGATGCGTTTGAGGCTGTGACTCTCCATGATCTGCGCGATGTCGGGGATTTTTGCGACGTCAGATATGGAGATCGCCGGAGAGGTCATCACATCGCGCAAGGCGCGGCCATTCGCGTGAAATACGGTCCTTGGCCTGTTACGCCGCAGAAACTCCGGGATGGCGCCGAGGTCCGGCAGAGGTTGCGCGAGCTGCTGTTCGAGATTGCTGCGCGTCACAATGCCGATCGGCGCCAGATCGTCGTCGACGACCGGGACGGCGCCCAGCCCGCATTCAGCGAGAAGTTTCGCGACGTAATCGAGATCTGCGTCCGCGGTTACATAAGGAAAGTCGCTGTTCATCAGATCGCGCGCGATAATGCCGCCGTCTCGCCTCCCGCCGTTTGCGCGTTCTCAGTCCGATAGTTCGATCGTCACCGGCACGTGGTCAGACGGCCGAGTCCAGCTGCGCGCGTCGCGCAGCACGTCAAGACGTTTCAGTCCGCCGCCAAGCGCCTCGCTCACCAGAACATGATCAAGCCGGCGCCCCCGGTTCGAGGCCTCCCAGTCGGCGGCGCGATAGCTCCACCAAGTATAAAGCTTTTCTTCCGCTGGCACGAAGTGGCGCATGGCGTCGATCCATGCGCCGGCCTTGAGCACTCCCGTAAGTTTCTCCACTTCGACCGGCGTGTGGCTCACGACCTTCAGCAGCGCCTTGTGGCTCCAGACGTCATGTTCGAGCGGCGCGACATTGAGATCGCCGACGAGCACGACGCGCCCGCGCGAGACGCCCTCGGCAGCGATCCAGTCCTGCATCTCATCTAGGAAATCGAGCTTGTGCTGGAATTTCGGATTGACGTCGACGTCAGGCTCGTCGCCGCCGGCCGGCACATAGAAGTTGTGCAGCGAAATCGGGCCTCCCTTGGCGTCGATCTCCACACAGACGTGCCGGGCGTCGCCCTTCTCGCAAAAGTCGCGCTTCTCGACAAAGCGCAAAGGCCGCTTCGAAACGACCGCAACGCCGTGGTAGCCCTTCTGGCCGTTGATCGCGATATGCGTGTAGCCAAGCGCATGGAAATCCTTCATCGGGAATTCGGCGTCCCGACATTTTGTCTCCTGCAGGCAGAGCACATCCGGCGCCCGGCTCTTTAAGAACTCAGCGACCAGCGGCAGGCGCAGCCGCACCGAATTGATGTTCCAGGTGGTGATCTTCAGACTTGCTGCTTTCAACGCGGATCAGCTCTTCGTCTTGTCGCCGTGAAAGAGGAAAGGCGCGACGTCCTTTACGCCTGGCGGCTTCTCGGCGATGAAAGGCGTCGGTCGGCAGACGGCCATGGCGGAAAGGCCGACTCGCGCCGTGAGCAGTCCGTTCAATACGCCTTCGCCGAGCTTTGCCGAAATCCGCGCGGCGATGCCGTGGCCAAGCGCCTGCTGGAGTATCGAGTCGCCGACGGCAACGCCGCCGGTGATCGCGAGATGCGCGCCGACCGAACGGGCAAGTTTGAAGAAACCGAACAGCCCCGGCCTGCCGCCGTAAACTTCCGCGATCTTTCGCATCAGCACGATCGCCTGGCCGACGACGAACAGAACGTCGAGGAGCGCGCGCGGGCTGATCGCCGTGACCACGGAGACGCGTTTGGCGGCGGCGGCGATCTCGCGTCGCGCCTCCTCGTCGAGCGGCGCGACGAGATTGCGCTCGGCGAGGGTGATCAGATCGCGTCCGTCGATGATCTGCTTCAAATAGTCATTGAGCAGGGCGCGCGCCCGGCCGGTGTCGGGACGATCCTCATAAAGCTTGCAAAGTTCGCCGACGCGCTCGCGCGCGGCCTTGCCGTCATCGCTCGCGTGCGCCTCCGCCAGCGCAACGTGCAGCTTGGCGATGCGATTCTGCCGGCCGATGGCGCGAAATTCGCGCGTGAGGGAGATGGCGGCCGCGACGGCGGCCAGGCCGGCAAGACCCAGTCCCAACATCCCGAGAATCGCCGAGTGGCGGAAGGAGTCTTCGACAACCCCCCATATCCACATCGTCAGCGCCAGCGACAGAAGTCCGCTGACCGCCGACAGAAAGACGCCACCCCATGAGAAGACGTAGCGGCGCAGCATGCCGTCCGCCTGCGCGGCTTCGACTGCGGCTTCATCGATGGTCATGCCGTCGGCGAGCCGCGCAGCCTCGCGGGCGAACACGTCGAACTCCGCCTCGACCACCTCGATAGAGGGCCTGCTGACGTCATCGGTCTGCGGCGCCGCCTTGGCGGTGACCGTCTGGTCGCCTTCGAGGCGGAAAGCCCGTGGTCGCGGCTTGCGGTGCTCGGTCATACGAATCCTAATTTTTCGCCTTCTTAGCGCCTCGCGTTTGAAAACGCGACGCGGCATTCGTCGCCGGAACTCCAGGGAGCGATTTATCCCTGAAAGGAAGGCGCCGAAACGGCGCGGCCGCCCAGAGATATAGGCGCCGTCGCAGGTGAAATCGCGTATTGCGGCGCGGCAACGCCTCCTTTAGCATTCTCACGCCCTTCGCCGTCGAGAAGTTTCGCGTTTTCGCGCATGAGCTCCATCATTTACGACAGTGTCGCCCTTGCGATTGGCTATCTGCTGGGCTCCATCCCTTTCGGTCTGCTGCTCACGCGCCTGGCCGGCACGACCGACCTGCGTTCGATCGGCTCAGGCAATATTGGCGCGACCAATGTGTTGCGCACCGGCCGAAAGGATCTCGCGGCCGCGACGCTGCTGCTCGACGGATTGAAGGGCGTTGCGGCCGTCCTCATCGGCGCGTCGCTTTCGCCCGAAGGCGGCATGCTCGCCGGCTTTGCGGCCTTCGTCGGCCATATTGCGCCGGTCTGGCTGCAGTTCAGGGGCGGAAAGGGCGTCGCGACCTTTCTTGGCGTGCTCTTTGGCCTCAGCTGGCCGGCCGCGCTGGTCTTTTGCGTAGTCTGGCTGTCCGCGGCGGCGCTCTCGCGCTACTCGTCGCTCGGCGCGCTGACCGCGAGCGCCGCGGCTCCCATAGCTTTGTTCCTGTCTGGCCATAGCGCCGAAGCCTTGGTCGTGGCGGCGATGGCCGCAATCGTCTTCTATAGACATCGCGAGAATATCGCGCGTCTGCGCGCGGGGACCGAGACCCGCATAGGTCAGAAGGCGTGAGCGAGGCCTCGCCAGGTCGGTTGAGCGAAGCGCAGCTCGTCGACTGGCTGAGGCTCATTCGCAGCGAAAACGTCGGGCCGCGCACCTTCAGACAGCTGATCAATCGCTACGGCGGGGCGGGCGCGGCGCTCGATGCGCTGCCGTCGCTCGCGGCGCGGTCCCTGCGCGGACGGACCATCCGCGTCGCCACGCGTGAGGAAGCGCTGCGCGAAATAGAGGCGGCGCGGGCGCTCGGCGTTCGTTTCGTCATCACCGGCGATCCCCACTATCCGCCGCTGCTGCGGGAAATCGCCGATGCGCCGCCGCTAATCGCAATGCGCGGCGTCGCTTGGGCCGCGCAGCGTGACGGCGTCGCCATTGTCGGGTCGCGTAACGCCTCAGCGGCGGGTCTCGCCTTCGCCGAACGGCTCGCGCGCAGCCTCGCGCTCGAAAATTATGTGATCGTTTCTGGTCTAGCGCGCGGCGTTGACGCGGTCGCGCATCGCGCCACGCTCGAAACGGGAACGATCGCCGTGCTCGCGGGCGGCCATGCGCGTCCCTATCCGTCCGAGCATGCGCGGCTCGTCGAGGAGATCGCCGAGCGCGGGCTGATCGTCTCCGAAATGCCGATCGAATGGGAGCCGCGCGGCCGCGATTTTCCGCGGCGGAATCGGATCATTTCCGGACTGAGCCGCGCGACGATCGTCGTAGAGGCGGCGCGGCGTTCAGGTTCGCTGATCACCGCGCGGTTCGCCAACGAGCAGGGTCGGGAGGTTTTCGCCGTGCCGGGCTCTCCGCTCGATCCGCGCGCCGAGGGCGTCAATGATCTCATCCGTCAGGGCGCGACTCTATGCGCCCGCCCGGAGGACGTGATTTCGGTCCTTGCCGAAAACGCCGGCGCGCCGACGCGCAAGAATCTCTTCGACGACGAATCTCTCGAGGGGCAGGAAAGTCTGATCGACGAACTGGATCTTTTCTCCGCGGCCGACGACTCCGCGTTCAAGGAGAGAGCGGCTCCAGCGAGTTTTTCGGCGCCGAGCGCGCCCGTCGAGTGCAGCGCGGATCTTGATGAGTGCGTTCAGAGCGACGGGCCGCCGCAACGGGACGCGCATGAGATCATCGTTTCTTTGCTCGGGCCAACGCCGATTTCCGTCGACGATCTGATCCGCGTCGCCGGTCTGACGGCCCGCGAGGTGCAGGGGGTGCTGGTCGAACTCGACATCGAGGGACGCCTGCAGCGCCACGGCTCGAACAGCGTTTCCCTTGTATGCAATCCAAGGTTGTAGATCAGGCCGGGCGGTCGATCGAATAGCCGCCAAGCTCGCGCGCCCGCATATCCGCCTCGGCGCGCGCCAGGTTCAAAAAATAGCAGAGCATGGGCATGTCGCAGCGGCTGGCCAGTTTCGCCATTTCGTCCGCCATATCAGCGATATACGAGGCAATCGACGCCGCTTCCTCGTTGTTCTGGGCGCTTTCCGCCGTCGTTGCGGGCGGCGCATTGGATGTTCTCTGAGAGGCGTCCGGCCGGGGCATCGCTGTAAGTCTCCACGGACCACGAGGCAGTTACGAATGAGTTAAACATCAGACTTTCTTATATTTTTCTTCCATCACCCCCATCCTGTGTCAAGAGCAAAATTCTATCGCAGGTTGTGGCTTCCCTGAGCAGGCTACAGTCTTTTCAGCCGATCAAGCGCCCCCTGTAGGATGTATGCCGCCGCCATACGATCGACGACTTCGGCGCGTTTGGCGCGGGACGCGTCCTGGGCGATCAATTCGCGCGTCACCGCCGCTGTCGACAGGCGTTCGTCCCAGAAGGCGAAGGGCAGGGAACCGAGCTTGGAAAGATTTCGCATGAAAGCGCGAGTCGCCTGCGCGCGCGGGCCTTCCGTGCCGTCCATATTGAGCGGCAGTCCGGCCACAAAGGCGCAGACGTCGAAATCGGCCGCGCGTTTAAGCAAGGCGGCGGCGTCTTGCGAAAACTTCACGCGCTGGATCGTATCGAGCGGCGAGGCAAGCCGCCGCTCAACGTCCGAAAGCGCCAACCCGATGGTCTTGGTCCCGAGATCCAACCCCATCAGCCGGCCCTTAGGCGGCAGAATCGCCGTCAATTCTTCAAGAGTCGTCGCGCGAATGGTCACCGCGCATCCGCTAACACGCCGTCGACGTTCGGGAAACTGCGCCGGTCCGAGCGTGCGGCTTTTTCCCCTCGGATTGGCTCCCATCATTGCGCCGCGAAAGTCCAGGCGCTATAGCGCCCGTCGAGACCTTTCTTGCGGAGCCTTAGATGTCCGTTGATTCCGCGACCGTCCGCCGGATCGCTCATCTCTCTCGCATCGCTATCGAGGACGGCGAAGTCGAGCGCCTGCGCGGCGAACTCAACGCTATTCTCGCGTTCGTCGAGACGCTGAGCGAAGTCGACGTCGACGGCGTCGAACCACTGACCTCGGCGCTGCCGATGCAAATGAAGAAGCGCGCCGACGTCGTGACGGATGGCGGCATCGCAGAAAGCATTCTCGCCAACGCTCCTGTGTGCGAGGATCACTATTTTGTCGTGCCCAAGGTGGTCGAATAGCGCCTTCCGCGCCGGCGCCGCGCGCATGCGGCGCTTTCAGACATAAAGGGACAAATGTCCGATCCCACGCATCTTACTTTGGCCGAGGCGCGCGACGCGCTCCAATCGAAACAGCTCTCCGCCGTCGAGCTGACGCAGGCGCACATCGCGGCGATCGAGAAGTCGCGCGCGCTCAACTGCTTTATCACCGAGACGCCGGAACTCGCGCTGGCGCAGGCGCGCGAGAGCGACGCGCGAATTGCGCGCGGCGATGCGCGTCCGCTCGAAGGGCTGCCGCTCGGCATAAAGGATCTCTATTGTACTGACGGCGTGCGCACGACGGCGGCGAGCCGAATTCTCGACGACTTCACGCCGACATATGAATCCACTGTCTCCGCCAATCTGCTGCGTGACGGCGCGGCCACCTTGGGCAAACTCAATCTCGACGAATTCGCGATGGGCTCGTCCAACGAAACGAGCGCCTTCGGGCCGGTCGTTTCGCCCTGGCGGCGCGCCGGCGATCCGGGCGCCAAGATCGTGCCCGGCGGTTCGTCGGGCGGTTCATCGGCGGCTGTTGCGGCGCATCTATGTCTTGGCGCCACCGCCACGGACACGGGCGGTTCGATCCGACAGCCGGCCGCCTTCACCGGCACGGTCGGCGTCAAGCCGACTTACGGCCGCTGTTCGCGCTGGGGCATCGTCGCCTTCGCGTCGTCACTCGATCAGGCGGGTCCGATAACCCGCACGGTGCGCGACGCCGCGATCATGCTCAGATCGATGGCGGGTCACGATCCGAAAGACACGACGAGCGTCGATGCGCCGGTGCCGGATTATGAAGCAGCCGTTGGCGCATCGGTGAAGGGGCGTCGCATCGGCGTGCCGAAGGAATACCGGCTCGACGGCATGTCGGCCGAGATCGCGGCGTTGTGGGATCGGGGCGCCGCCTGGCTGAAGGACGCCGGCGCCGAGATCGTCGAAATCTCACTGCCGCATACGCGGTACGCCTTGCCCACTTATTATATTATCGCGCCGGCCGAGGCGTCCTCCAATCTCGCGCGCCACGACGGCGTGCGCTACGGTCGTCGCGAGCAGGGCCGCGACGTGATCGAGATGTACGAGAAGACGCGCGCCACGGGCTTCGGTCCCGAAGTGCGGCGCCGCATCATGATCGGCACTTACGTGCTCTCCGCCGGCTATTACGACGCCTATTACGTCCGCGCGCAGAGGGTTCGCAGCCTGATCAAGCGCGACTTTGACGAGGCCTTCGCGTCCGGCGTCGACGCGGTGCTGACGCCCGCGACGCCGTCGACGGCTTTCGCGCAGGGCGAGAAGGGCTCGGCGGATCCCGTCGAAATGTATCTCAACGACGTATTCACCGTTACTGTGAACATGGCCGGTCTGCCTGGCGTCGCCGTTCCAGGGGGCCTCGCCGCGAACGGCTTGCCGTTGGGGTTGCAGCTCGTCGGCAGAGCATTCGATGAAGAAACGCTGTTCTCTCTCGCCGCGGCGATCGAGCAGGCCGCGCCGAAGATCGAACTTCCGCAGCCATGGTGGCGCGAGGGCCGATGATGACGACGACGGGCGCTGAGAAGGACGTTGCGGAACGCCCGCAGCAGACGCTGCAGGATGAAATGTCCGACGTGCGCCGCTTGATCGACGAACTGGACGAGGAGCTGGTCGCGCTATTGGCGAAGCGCCAGCGGCAGATCGAGCGAGCGGCAAGGGTCAAACCCGCGCTTGGCGTTCCCGCCAATGTGCCCGAGCGCGTCGACGAAGTGTTGGCGCATGTCCTCGGCGTCGCGCGCCGCGAGGGTCTTTCGGTCGAGGTCGCCATGAACCTTTGGCGCGCCTTGATCGACTGGTCGATCCAGTACGAAGAGCGGCTGATGGGCGATCGCGCGCCTAAGGGCGACTCTCAAACATCGTCCGACGGCGGCGCGTCCTCCTGAGTTCCGTCACGCGCTCTTCTTTTGACGCGGACGAAACCGTTGCGGATGGACCAGCGCAGGAATTTCAGCGACCACCAGTGAAAACGGCGCGCCAGCTTTTCGGCGCCTGGCGAGTGCGGGGCGAGGATCGCAAGACCCAAGGGAAACATCCAAACGCCGAAGACCGGCAGCGGCGCAAGAATGGTTCCGCCGAGGATCAGGCCGACGCCGACGGGAATGCTGACATAGCGCGGCGCGCCGCGCATACGATTGACAACGCCTTTCCGGCGGCATTCGTCAGAATTCCAGCGACTGGCCATCATCCACGCTTCTCCTCCGCCGCGTCAGCCGTTCCGCTCCCGTGAAGCGTGGTTTATATGGAATAACCAAGTTTAGCGAGGCAGATATGGCGACACAGGCGGCTCCCACCAAGCTCATCAAGGGCGCGACCGGCGACTGGGAAGTCGTGATCGGCATGGAGATTCATGCGCAGGTGACGAGCAACGCCAAGCTCTTCTCCGGCGCTTCCGCCGAATATGGCGGCGCGCCCAACGATCACGTCTCCCTCGTCGACGCCGCCATGCCGGGCATGCTGCCGGTGATCAACGAGGAATGCGTCAAGCAGGCGGTGCGCACAGGGCTTGGCCTTGAGGCCAAGATCAACTTGCGCTCGGTCTTCGACCGGAAGAACTATTTCTATCCCGACCTGCCGCAGGGCTATCAGATTTCCCAGTACAAGCATCCGATCGTCGGCGAGGGCGCCGTCATCGTCGACGTGTCGCCGAGCGAACGCATCACCGTTGGCATCGAGCGTCTGCATCTGGAGCAGGACGCGGGCAAGTCGCTGCACGATCTGTCCGCGACGGAAAGCCACGTCGATCTCAACCGCAGCGGCGTCGCGCTGATGGAGATCGTCTCCAAGCCGGACATGCGTTCGGCCGAGGAGGCGCGCGCCTATGTATCGAAGCTGCGGACCATTTTGCGCTATATCGGCTCCTGCGACGGCAACATGGAGCAGGGTTCGTTGCGCGCCGACGTCAACGTCTCGGTGCGCCGCCCCGGCGAGCCGCTCGGCACGCGTTGCGAAATCAAGAACGTCAACTCCATCCGCTTCATCGGCCAGGCGATCGAAGTCGAGGCGCGCCGTCAGATCGGCATTCTCGAAGACGGCGGCGCGATCTCACAGGAGACACGGCTCTTTGATCCGGGCAGGGGAGAGACGCGGTCGATGCGCTCCAAGGAGGAAGCGCATGACTACCGCTACTTCCCCGATCCGGACCTGCTGCCGCTCGAATTCGACCAGGCCTATGTCGACGCGTTGAAGTCGCAGCTGCCGGAGTTGCCGGACGCAAAGCGCGCGCGCTTCATCGAACAGTATGGCCTGCCGCCGTACGACGCCGGCGTGCTCGTGATGGAGCGCGCCGCCGCAGACTACTTTGAGGAGACGGCGAAGGGCCGTGACGCCAAGCTCGCGGCCAACTGGGTGATCAACGAATTGTTCGGCCGCCTCAACAAAGAGGGGCTCGACGTGACACGCTCGCCAGTGTCGTCACGGGCCCTGGGCGCGATCATCGACCTCATCTCGCAGAACGTTATTTCCGGCAAGATCGCCAAGGATCTTTTCGAGATCGTCTGGACCGAAGGCGGCGATCCGAAGGAGATCGTCGAGGCGCGCGGCATGAAGCAGGTGACCGACACAGGCGCGATTGAAGCCGCCGTCGACGCCGTCATCGCCGCCAATCCGGACAAGGTAGAGCAGGCGAAGGCGAAGCCGACGATGCTCGGATGGTTTGTCGGACAGGTGATGAAGCAGACCGGCGGCAAGGCGAATCCGCAGTCGGTGAACGAGCTGCTCAAGCGCAAGTTGGGCGTCTGACGCGCGCTTTGCGCCGCTCAAACGAATCAGTTCGCGACGCGCGGTGCGCGATTCTTCTCGGACAGAAGGCGTCGCGAGCCGATTTTTTTTGATCCAGACACGCTGATCACAAAATTTTTTTTTCTCTCCGGACGCGCGCCGTCGCGCGTCCTCGCGGCGCGTATGCCGTCCGCCGCGCGCGACGCGCTTCGCCACTCAGCAGAGCTTCGATTGCGCGCCTGCGGCGCGCGCGCCCTAGCGCGATCAATCGTGCGTCGACATATTTCATCGCCAGCGATCGCGCGCGCGCGAACGACACGCAGTTGTTGGCGGATATAAAAACAAATCAAATAATTGAACGTCAGATGCAATGCGCTCGGCAACGTGCGTCTGCAGGTCCGGAAACCTCCCGCGGACCACTGTCGCCGACGAATCCAGCGCGTGTCCCGCGGCAATAAAACACGAGATGCAAACCTGTCGCGATAGTCTCGCTGAAGCGTTCGCGAAGCAGCTTCACGAACATTTTGCTTGTCGATCGACAGCGCTCAACATGCATCGTCATGCGTTGCGACAATCACTTCTGCGCGCCTAGCTCTTGAACGACTGATTAACCGCGTTACGCTATTTGCGCGTATTGTCGGTCGACCATAGTTCCGGCAATTCGGATCAAGGGGACTTATTATGGCGAGAGCTACAATCAAGCGTAAGCCGGCCAAGAAGGCGGCGGCGAAGAAAGGTGCGCGTAAAACCGCAAGGAAGGCTGCGACGAAGAAGTCGACGGCCAAGAAAGGCGCCCGCAAGGCTACGCGAAAGACCGCTGCGAAGAAGACGGCCCGCAAGGGCGTCCGCAAGGCGGCGACCAAGAAGCGCGCCGGTGCGAAGAAGGCAGGCGCCAAGAAGGGCGCTCGCAAGGCTACCGCGAAAAAGCGCGCTCCTCGAAAGGTGAAGACGTCTTCGCCGCCTGAATCGCCTGCGGGCATGTAAGCCGAAGCGCCTTCGCATGCGCGATCGTTATTGTCGCGTCATTGCGGTTGCGCGTCACGCACTCATCGCCCGGGGGCGAGCGTCGAGCGAGACGCATCCCGGGCGATAGTTTTCATTGTGAGCGTATTTTAGCGGCGGCGCATTTGCTCCCCGCCGCGCCGAGAGCGCTCAGCGCGCCAGGCATTCGGTCGCGAAATCGCGCCACATCGGCAGTCCCTCTTTCGACTCCCGCTTCATCTGATCCCATTCCTCTGCGCATGCGCGCATCTTCTCTCGCGGCGCGCGTGGAAGGGCCGGCGGCGGCTGGCTCGTATCGACAGGCGGCGGCGCTTGCGGCGGCGAAAGCGCATCGCCGGGGGACGGCGCGGGCGAAGGCTTCGCGGTTGGCGGCGCCGGCGTTACGGCTGGAGGTCGCGCCGCGCTCGGCGCGCGAGTCGGCGGTTGCGGAACATCCTGTTGAGGCGAGGGCGTTCTCTGCTTTTGCTGCGTCGGGCCCGAACGCGCTCGGGTCGGCGGCGTCGGCGTCGCCGGCTTGACCTGCGCGAGCGGCGCGCTGGCTGCGAAAAGAGCGCCTGCCGCGATCGCGGCAGCTTGCGCCAAGCATCGCAAGGAGGAGTTGCGCGAGCTGATTTTCAATGGTTTTTCCTCGCGCAAGCGCAATGGCCGTCGATCCTCTATACCCTGAAGTCCGTTCGCGTCGAAAGCGGATGACGGGGATGACCCAAGGAGCGCGCGCATGTTAGCGAGCCGAGAAAGCGGAGGCGTCATGAAGGATGCACAAGGGCCTGTCGAAGCAGCGGCGCGGCTGAATTTGCTCCAGCGCCCTCGTCGGAATCGCAAGAGCGAATGGGCGCGCCGTCTCGTCCGGGAAAACGCGCTCGACGTCTCGGACCTGATCTGGCCGCTGTTTCTCATCGATGGAGCGGGCAAGCGCGAGCCGGTGTCCTCAATGCCCGGCGTGTTCCGCTATTCGGTCGACGCCGCCGTTGAAGCCGTCGCGGGCGCCGCCGCGCTCGGCGTGCCCGCCATTGCGCTCTTTCCCTACACCGATCCGGATCTGCGCGACGAAATGGCGAGCGCGGCGCTCGATCCGGAAAATCTCGTCTGTCGGGGCTGTCAGGCGATCAAGCGCGAGGTTCCCGACATCGGGGTCATCACCGATGTGGCGCTCGACCCCTACACCAGTCATGGGCATGACGGACTTCTCGCCGGCGACGAGATCGTCAACGACGCGACCGTCGCCGTGCTCGCGCGGCAGGCGGTCAGCCAGGCGCGCGCAGGCGCGGACATCATTGCGCCCTCCGACATGATGGACGGGCGCGTCGAAGCGATCCGCAACGCGCTCGATGCGGAGGGGTTCGAGAATGTTCAGATCATGAGCTACGCCGCGAAATACGCGTCGGCCTTTTACGGGCCGTTCCGCGATGCGATCGGCACGAGCAAGACGCTGAGAGGCGACAAGCGAACCTATCAGATGGATCCCGCGAATTCGGACGAGGCGCTGCGGGAGGTGGGGCTGGATCTCGAGCAGGGCGCCGACATGGTGATGGTGAAGCCGGGGATGCCCTATCTCGACATCGTGCGACGCGTCGTCGACGTCTATCACGCGCCGACGTTCGCCTATCAGGTGTCTGGCGAATACGCGATGATCACTGCTGCGGCGCAGAACGGCTGGATCGACGGGGATCGCGCCATGCTCGAAAGTCTGCTGGCGTTCAAGCGCGCGGGCGCTTCCGGCGTGCTGACCTATTTTGCAGTCCGCGCCGCGCAGGCGTTGCAAGAAAGAAAGTGACGCGGCGCGCGTCACTTCTTTCAACGCTTGGTTATCACGCGGCGTCGCGCAGGCTGCGCACGCGATCGTGATTTTCCTTGACGCCCTGGTATTGGCGCTGGACCATGGATCGGATTTCCGGAGGCAGAGGCTGCGCGATGGCGTGCTGATAGGCGTCTTTCGCCGCGTCCTCGCCGCGTTCTACTTCCTCCAGCACCGCACGCTCCGAACGGCTTGTCAGCGCGGCCTTGAGATTCGTCCAAGCGCGGTGCATCGCGCCGGTCATGGAGCCGCTCCTCGAAGGGTCGCCGCCCAAGCTGGCAATCCTGGATTCGAGTTCCTTCGCGCCTTCCGCGCAGCGCGCGGCCGCCGTACGAAACACAGCCTTCAGCGTTGGGTTTTCGACGTCTTCCGCAGCCGCAAGAAATCCCTGTTCGCCATCGCGGCTTATTTCGGCGAGCTCGTTCAGGGTGGTGATGACTTCAGACTTTTCCATCTTCCTGTCCTCCCGGGGACGCCAGCGCGTCCGGGTCCTAAACAATAGGCCGACTGCTTTGTTCCGGGCGTGAGGGGCGTTGCGACGGCGAAGCGCCGAACGAGCGGCGAAGCTGCGCCGTCGCGGGGTGGACAAAGACCCGCAGGCGTGGTTTGCAGGGATCGCCTGCTGTGCCGCGTCGCGTGCGCCAGCAGCCGATCTTCAGCCCCCTCCAGGCATCGCTAAAGATATGATTCGACGCGCCGTTCCTTTTGTCGCACTTGCGCTCTGCGCGGCCGCGCCGGCGCGCGCCGACTTTCGACTGTGCAACAACACAAGCGCACGGGTCAGCGTCGCCATCGCGTACACGGACGGGCGCAACTGGTTGTCGGAGGGCTGGTGGAACCTTCGGCCGAGCGTTTGCGAAACGCTTCTGCGCGGTCCCCTCGCGGCGCAATATTACTATGTCTACGCGATGGACGAGCGCGGCGGCGAGTGGAAGGGCAAAGCGTTCATGTGCACGCGTGATCGGGAATTCCGTATCGACGGGCGGGAGGACTGTTTCGCGCGCGGTTTCGACCGCACCGGTTTCTTCGAGATCGACACGGGACGGGATGCGAAGAGCTGGACGGTCCAGCTCACCGATCCCAGTGCCGCGCCGGCGCAATAACTCAGTTCAGGAACATCTTCATCATGAGAAGGTCGCGGCGCGTCAAGATCATCGCAACGCTTGGACCGGCGACGGTCGACAAGGCGGTCATCGCGGGCCTCGTGCGCGCCGGGGCCGACGTTTTCCGCATCAACATGAGCCACACGGATCATGCGGGGCTTGCGAGCTATGTGCGCATGATCCGCGAGATCGAGAGTGACATGTCGCGCGCAATCGCCGTGCTCGTCGACCTCCAGGGGCCGAAGTTGCGGATCGGGGCCTTCGAGGAAGGCTCCGTGCATTTGCGCAAGGGCGATGTCTTCGTTTTCGACAGCAATCCGAAGCCGGGCGACGCCACCCGCGTGCGCTTGCCGCATCCAGAGATTCTTGCGGCGCTCAAGGTCAATGATTCGATCCTCATCGACGATGGCCGCGTGCGGCTGCATGTCGTCGAGACGTCTCCGGAGCGGGCGCACGCCGTGGTCGATGTCGCCGGGCGACTCTCGAACCGCAAAGGCGTAAGCCTGCCGGATACGGAAATTCCGATCACCTCCATGACCAACAAGGATCGCGCCGATCTCGACGCCGCGCTGAAGGAGCGCGTCGACTGGGTTGCGATCTCCTTCGTCCAGCGTCCCGAGGACGTGCTGGAAGTGAAGCAGATCACGCAGGGCCAGGCGCTGGTCATGGCGAAGATCGAGAAGCCGCAGGCGATTTCGAGGCTCGAGGAGGTGATCGAAGTTTCCGACGCGCTGATGGTCGCGCGCGGCGACCTTGGCGTCGAAGTGCCGCTCGAGCGCGTCCCCGGGCTGCAGAAGCGCATCAACCGTTCGGCGCGACGGCTGGGCAAGCCGGTCGTCATCGCGACTCAGATGCTCGAGTCGATGATCCTGTCGCCGCTGCCCACGCGCGCGGAAGTGTCCGACGTCGCAACGGCCGTCTTCGAAGGCGCCGACGCCGTCATGCTTTCCGCCGAAAGCGCCGCGGGCCAATACCCGCACGAAGCGGTCGCGACGATGAGTCGGATCGCGGAAGAGGTCGAAACGGACGCGATCTATCGTTCGATCATCAACGCCCAGCGCGGCGAACTGCCCAATCCGACGTCGGCCGACGCCATCGCCGTCGCCGCCCGCGACGTCGCGCAGACCCTTCACTCGAAGGCGATCATCGCCTGGACGTCATCGGGCTCGACGGCGCTGCGCATCGCGCGGGAACGGCCACAGTCGCCGATCCTGGCGTTGACGCCGAAGCGCGACACCGCGCGTCGCCTGGCGCTCGTGTGGGGAGTGCATGCGCTCGAAACGCGCGACGCCGTCGACATCGAAGACATGGTCGGGCGCGCCTGCGAATATTCGGAGAGCGAGGGGTTCGGCGGCCCCGGCGATCGGGTCATCATCGTGGCCGGCATGCCTTTCGGCACGCCGGGCGCAACGAACATGATCCGAATCGCCCATCTTGGCGAGCAGCGCCAAGGGACCGAGAATTAATCCTGCAACTGCAGCTTGTCGGCCGAGGATTTGCCGCTGCGCTTGTCCACGACCATCTCGTAGGCGAGCTTTTGGCCTTCAGCGAGACCGTCCAGTCCGGCGCGCTCGACGGCGCTGATATGAACGAAGACGTCCTGTCCGCCGGAATCCGGCTGAATGAATCCGAAGCCCTTCTGCGCATTGAACCATTTAACGACGCCTGTCGGCATGGCTTTCCCTTTCAAAATGGCATGGAACGCTGCGGGATAGCTGCGTTCTTCTCGGTCAGTCGAAGCTTTGGGGAAGGTCAGGCGCCGCGCGTCTTGAGACGAGAGAGCAAGATCGTTCGGCCGAAACTCGATTGCGCGATCATATTATAGGGCGAGGAACCCAATGGAAACCCGCGCCGTCGAGAATTGTCACTCGGCGTCCGGCCGCCATTCCATGACGATGGTTTCGCGCCCCGACAAGGTGTTGGCGCCACGGCCGATACGGACGAATCCGGCGCGTTCATAGAAGCGTATGGCGCGGGAATTGTCCGCATTGACGTCAAGCCGGATAAGCTTTGGCGAGACCGTTCTTGCGGCCGACAGCAGCGATGCGCCAAATCCCGCGCCGAAACCGTCGGGAGCGACGCAAATCTGATCAAGCCAGCCGTCCGCAGGGTTGATCACGACGAAGCCTGCGAGCGTCGATCGGTCGTCGAACAGGCAAAGCGTCACCGCCCCCGCTGCTTCCAGGTCATGAACGTGGCGCACGAGCCATTCTCGGCGCTGCTCGAAGTCGATCTCGGGATAGGTTGCGCGCCAGGACGCGACCCAGACATCGAGCATCGACGGCCAATCTTCGTCGGTGCGCGCGCGCAGATTGAGCGACGCATGCGCCGACGTGGCGTTCACGCCTTTCGCATCAGGTCGAGCAGCTGGCGGTGAATCGTCTCGTTGCCTGCGCATATCTCGCCTTTCGCCAGCATGTCGGCGCCGCCCGAAAAGTCGCTGACGAAGCCGCCCGCTTCACGCACGAGCACGATTCCCGCCGCGACGTCCCAGGAGCTTATGCCGCGCTCCCAATAGCCGTCGAACCGTCCGCAGGCGACCATCGCGAGATCCAGCGCAGCGGCGCCCATTCGGCGAATGTTCGCGATCTTTCCCATGCCCGCCGCGAGTTCGCGTTTGAAGGACTCATGATCGCGGGCGCGCGCGAGGGGCGGGATTCCACAGGCCACCATGGAGTCGCCGAGCGAGCGCCGCGCCGCGACGCGCATGCGGCGATTGTTGAAATAGGCGCCCTGACCGAGTTCGGCGACGAACATGTCGTCGGTGGCGGGATTGTAGACAAGGCCGGCGACGAGACGGTCTTCGCGCTCCAATCCGATGGAAACGGCGAAAACCGGGACTCCATGGAGGAAATTAGACGTGCCGTCGAGCGGATCGATCAGCCAGCGGTGGCTCTTGTCGGAGCCCTCGATCACGCCGCCCTCCTCGAGAACGAAGCCATAGCCGGGGCGCGCCTTCGACAGCTCTTCGAACAAGGTCTTTTCTGCGCGCTTGTCGGCGGCGGTGACGAAATCGCCGGGTCCTTTGACGGAAACCTGAAGATTTTCGACCTCCCCGAAGTCACGCTTAAGGCCGCGGCCTGCTTTCAACGCGGCGGCGGTCATCACATTCATCAGGGCGGAGCGAATCATTCTGAAGAGCCTAGGGGAGGGTTGCGGAAGGTTCTGAGCGTCTGCGTGCGGCGAGAGGTTCCAACCGGACGCGGAGGCTGTTCAAATGCGATAGTTTTCGCCGCAGGGCCAGTACCTTTTTGGCTTTGTCGACAGAGCGTTGCGCCGCAACGATGGCTCGCGGCTGGCGATCCGGTTCCCCAATGCTGGCGCGCGGCTCAAGAGCGCTCGAGCGGGGCGGTGAAATGGAAAGATCTCTATTTTAGGGACACGTAGCCACGAAATGTTGGGAGAATGGCCAGTTCGGCGCGCGCGTTAACCTTACATTAATAATTGTTATGGATCCTGAAGATGTCCCTTCAGTGGGATGTCCGAGTGGCTTCTTCTCCACTCGTCCTTGATGCCTCCCTGTCAAGAAGCCTTGAGAGCCGCCGTCGCGGCTCTCTTTTTGTGCGCTCGGCGAGCGCTGCCCCGTTAAGGTTAAAGAAAGGCTAAGCGCGCGCCCTCGGGTCGCCTGCGTTACAGTTCACCCATGGAAGGCGCTGTCGCGTCGGATTTGCGTGGACGTCGTATGGCTCGAGTCAAAGGCAGCGCCGGAGAAAAGCAGCAGCAGCCGGTCTCTTTCATCGAGAGGCTCGCGGGCTCTGAAGGCTTTTGCGCCATGTTTCGCGAGGGCATGAGCCTTGTGGAGGAGGCGGCGTCCTATCTCGACGGCCCCGGACGCATCGAGTCGAAAGCGCTCCCGCGGGCCGAGGCTCTCGCCTATGCCGCAGAGAGCATGCGGCTCACCACGCGGCTCATGCAGATTGCGTCCTGGCTGCTGCTGCAGCGGGCCGTGAATCAGGGTGAGCTGACGCGCCATCAGGCGGCGAGCAACCGGCATCGGGTCAAGCTTCGCGAACAGGAGCTGGCCTCGGCGCCCGACATATTCCAGCGGCTGCCGGAGCGGCTGCGCGAGCTTTCGCTGCAGTCGCTGCGCCTGCAGGCGCGGATCATTCATCTCGATCGGCTGATTTATGCGCCCGAGCCTGCGTCAGCAGCGCCGGCGCCGACGCCCAGCCCTGTCGAAGCGCAGATCGCGAGACTGCGCGCCGCTTTCGCCCAGTAATATCCTTCAGGCGAGCAACTGGAGGCGGCGGGTCTACCGCCGCCTTCTTTTTATTTCTTGCCGAAAGAGAGATTGCCGAAGCGCGAGTTGAAGCGCGACAAACGTCCGCCGCGGTCGAGGAGCTGCGTTGAACCGCCGGTCCAGGCCGGATGCGTCTTGGGATCGATGTCGAGATTCATCGTATCCCCCTCCTTACCCCAGGTGGAGCGGGTCAGATATTCCGTGCCGTCCGTCATCACGACCTTGATGGTGTGATATTCGGGGTGGATGTCCTTTTTCATGGCGATGCATCCTTCCTGGATATAAACGGCTGAAGCCCCGCGCCGCAGCGGCGCGGGGTCGGCCGGTCGAAACAAGCGAATTTGCTGGCGCTGATAGCGCAATGCGGACAAATGGGCAAGGCGGCCTTAGCGGCGAGGCGCCGCCGCGCCGCAAACGAGGATTGGAAATGTCCAGATACCGAGCGGATCTGCCGCAGCTGAAGCCCGGTCTCTTCGTCAGCGACGGCGGCATGGAAACGACGCTCATCTTCCATGAGGGCGTCGACCTGCCGCATTTCGCCTCCTTCGTCTTGCTCGAGAGCGAGGAGGGGAGGGAGCGGCTGCGCGCCTATTACGAGCGTTACCTCGCGATCGCGCGCCGCCACCAGCGTGGACTGATCCTGGACAGTCCGACCTGGCGGGCGAACCGCGACTGGGGCGCGAAGCTGGGCTATGACCCGTCGAGGTTGAAACGCATCAACGCGTTATCGATCGAGATGCTTGAAGGGCTCCGACAGGCCTGGGAGACGGAGCGAACGCCGGTCGTCGTCGCCGGCGTCATCGGTCCCCGCGGCGACGGCTACGCCGCCGGTCGCATGAGCGCCGCCGAAGCGGAAGACTATCACGCGCCGCAGATCGCGGCGTTCGCGGAGACGACCGCCGACATGGTGGCGGCGTATACTTTAAATTATGTCGAGGAGGCGATCGGGATTGCCAGGGCCGCCCGCGCGCTCGACATGCCCTGCTCGATCTCCTTCACGGTGGAGACGGACGGCAAGCTCGTCGGCGGCAGCAGCCTACGCGACGCGGTAGAGGCGGTGGATCGCGAGACCGACGCGGCGCCTGCCTATTACATGATCAATTGCGCGCATCCGACGCATTTCGAGCAGGCGCTCTCTGCCGACGCGCCCTGGATCGGACGGCTCGTCGGCGTCAAGGCCAACGCCTCGACGAAAAGTCACGCCGAACTCGACGAATCGGAAACCCTCGACTCAGGCGATCCGATTGATCTTGGGCGCAGATATCGGAAGCTGCGCGAGACTTACACGGGTCTGCGCATTCTGGGCGGGTGTTGCGGGACGGACGACCGCCACATCGTGGCGATCTGCGAAGCCTGCGAATAGGCGATCAGGCCGCGAGCATCCTCTGCACCTCGGTGACGAGATCCCGCAGATGGAATGGCTTGGAAAGGATTTTAGCCTGCCGAGGCGCGTGACTGTCAGGATTGAGCGCCACGGCGGCGAATCCGGTGATGAACATGACCTTGATGTCGGGATCGAGTTCGGTCGCGCGGCGGGCGAGCTCGATGCCGTCCATCTCGGGCATCACGATGTCGGTCAGCAGAAGCTCGAAGGGTTCGACCCGGAGCTGGTCGTATGCGGACAGCCCATTGTCGAATGAGGTGACTGAAAAACCGGCCTGCTGCAAAGCCTTGACCAGGAAACGCCGCATGTCGTTGTCGTCTTCCGCAAGCAGAATTCTTGCGGCCGGTATCTCAGTCATCGCCGTCCTCGCGTGTTTTTAGCCATATCGCCCGAGCTTCGTAAATTTCAGGTGAAACCAAGGTGGCGCCGCGTTAACGTAGCGCCCAATATAGCGTGAGGCGCCGTTCTTTTCGAGCGCCTGTCCGCTACGCCGGCGCTGGACTGAAGAAGGCCGCTGCTTCGCGGAAACGGGACGAACGAATGGTCGACGGCATGCGCGGGTGGCGCGAAACGAATGCGGCGGAGACGCCCTGCTGCGAACCGGAATTCGAGCGCGCCTTCGACATCATCGAGCCTGACGCGCTTGCTTCGCCGCTGGTCTTTTCCTCGCCGCACTCTGGCCGGATCTATCCCGCGCGCTTTCTCGCCGCGACGCCGCTGGAGACGGCCACGCTCCGCCGGTCGGAAGACGCCTATGTCGACGATCTGTTCGCCGCGGCCCCGGCCCTTGGGGCGCCGTTGCTGCGGGCGCGTTTTCCGCGCGCCTATCTCGACCTCAATCGCGAGCCTTATGAACTCGATCCCAAGCTCTTCGACGGCGCTTTGCCGTCCTTCGCCAACACGCGGTCGTTGCGCGTCGCGGCGGGGCTGGGGACGATCCCGCGAGTCGTCGCCGACGCCCGGGAAATCTATGAAAGGCGCCTGGGGCTCGACGAGGGTTTGCGCCGTATCGACAGCCTCTACAAACCCTACCATGCGGCGTTGCGCGGTTTGATGGAGCGCGCCGCGAGCCGTTTCGGCGTCGCCGTGCTGATCGACTGTCATTCGATGCCGTCGACCGGCGCGCGCGATCCCCTCGAGTCGGCGCGGGGCGACAAGCGGCGAATCGATTTCGTCATCGGCGACCGCTATGGCGCCAGCGCCTCGACCGGACTCGTTGACGTCGTCGAGGATCGGCTGCGCGGGCGCGGCTATCATGTCATGCGCAATCGCCCTTACGCCGGGGGCTTCATCACCGAGCATTACGGCAAGCCCGCCGCCGGCTGGCACGCCCTACAGATCGAAGTGTCGCGCGGTCTTTACATGGATGAGTCTACGCTCCAGAAGAATGAGCGCTTCGACGCCGTCGCCCGCGACCTCGCGGACGTCATGGCGGCGGTCGCGCGCCATGAAAACTTGGGCGAGATTTTGAGCGGCGAGCGGCGGGCGGCGGCCGAGTAGCTGGGCGCTCGACGCGCCCCGCCTGGAGCTGGCATGACCGCCGTTGATTTCGAGAAATTCGTTGAGCGCCTCGCCGACGTTTCGGCGGAAGCCATCATGCCCTTCTTCAGGACGGCGCTCGCCGCGGACGACAAGGCGCATGGCGGCGCCTTCGACCCCGTCACGGAAGCGGACCGCGCCGCCGAACTCGCCATGCGGCGCCTGATCGAGCGGACGTTTCCCGACCACGGCGTCTTTGGCGAGGAATTCGGGCCGCTGCGCGAAGACGCCGAATATGTCTGGGTGCTCGATCCGATAGACGGCACCAAGAGTTTCATATGCGGCATCCCCCTGTGGGGCACTCTGATCGGCCTCACGCATCGCGGGCGCCCCTGCTATGGGCTGATGAGCCAGCCTTTCACGCGCGAGCGCTTCTTCGGCGACGGCGAGGCCGCCTATTGGCGTGGACCGGGTCGGGGCGAGCAGGGCGCGCACGGCCGTCTCGAGACGCGCAAGATCGCGACCCGCCACTGTCCCAAGCTCGCGCAGGCGACGCTGATGACGACGTCGCCGCTGCTGATCGATCCGGCGCTGCGCGAAGATTTTCAGCGTGTGGAGCGTGAGGCGCGGCTGTCGCGCTACGGCGGCGACTGCTACGCCTATTGCGCGCTTGCCGCCGGCCATGTCGACCTCGTCGTCGAGACCAATCTGCAACCCTACGACATCGTTGCGCTCATCCCGATCATCGAGGGCGCGGGCGGGGTGGTGACGACCTGGAGCGGCGGCCTCGCCGCCCAGGGCGGCGCGATCGTCGCCGCGGGCGATCCTGCGCTGCACGAAGAAGCGTTAAAGCTGCTCGGCGGTTAGATCACGCCGCATTCGGGCGCAATCGCCAAAATGCGGAAAGGTGATCGACCCTAAGAAGTTTGAAGCGCGCGCTACGCGACGTGCGCTTCGCCGGGAATAAACGCGTCAAATCCGCGCCAGAACTGGGCGCGGAGTTCATCGCGCTCCATCATGAGTTCATGCTTGGCGCCGGGCACCATCGCGAGAGCGCCGCTGTTGAGATTTTGCGCGAACCGCTCGATGGCGGCGTTCGACACGATCATCTCGCGTCCGCAGCCGAACATCAGAATGGCGGGGCGAATTCTTCGCGCATAGTCGGGCGATTCGAAGCCCCTCATGAGCCGGAACGCGGCGTTGACCCAGCCAATGGTCGGATCGCCGATGGCGAGCTGCGGCGCTGCTCTGAGAATCGCCGCATTGCGTTCGAAACGAACCGGATCAGTGGTCAGCAGATTGCCCTCGAAGGGCTTCTCGATGAAAGAGGCGCCAGTCCCGCCTGGAATATACATCCCCCCAAATCCGCACATGTCGAGCGTGTCGGCGAGCCAGCGCGCGCCGCGCGGGAAGCGCAGATTGGCGAGATCGATCATCGGAGCGGTCAGCACGAAGCGCTGGAAAGGCGTTCTTCCCGAATGCGCCGCGTCGAGCAGGATGGCCGCGCCCATCGAATGCGCGAGCGCGAACCAGGGCTGCGGTCGATCGCTCAACACCTGAGAGATGAAAACTTCAAGATCGCGCTGATATTGCGAGAAATCGTCGATGTGGCCCTTGCGTGGGTCGGCGAGCTCGCGCTCCGATCCGGCCTGTCCGCGCCAATCCAACGCGACGACGTCTAGGCCGCGTTTGCGCAAATCCTCGATGGTCTCGAAATATTTTTCGATGAATTCATTGAGGCCCTGGAACAGCGCCACGGTGCCGCGCGCCCGGCCGCTGCAGGGAAAAGCGGCGGCGCGCAGCCGGCGTCCGTCGCGCGTCTTCAGGATATAGACGGCGGCGCGCTCGGGGACGGGGTTGCCGGGCGACGCGACAAGTTCTCGCATGGGGTCTCCTCGGCGCTCCAGAGCCGAATCTTCGCGCGAAGATAATGCATTTTGGCGACGAGGCCGAACTGCCCGGCTCAATCGGCGCAGAAGGCCGCGAGACGCTGGGGTTCCGTGAAATCCAGTCTGCCGTTGACAATGGCGTCGACCCGTCCGGAAGCGCCGATCAGATAATGCAGCGGGGTGACCACGCCGCCGTCGGCCGTGGCGCCGTAGAACGCCCGCGCG
Organism: Methylocystis sp.; assembly: GCA_051061385.1. Taxonomy (GTDB): domain Bacteria; phylum Pseudomonadota; class Alphaproteobacteria; order Rhizobiales; family Beijerinckiaceae; genus Methylocystis. Next base: position 27,907 of record JBPFDX010000028.1, on the reverse strand, counting down.
CTCCTGGCCTTCGCCACATCGGTTTTCGTCGAATCGCCTACGCGAAAGATCTTCCAGGGCAGGCCATAGCTTTTGAACTTCGCCTGGTCCTTGGCGTAGTCGCTCGCGCGCGCCGAGACGAAGACGATGTTCCAGCGATCCGGGCAGGCGGCTGCGATCGCCTTGAAGCCCTTCATTTCGGCGAGACAATTCGGACACCAATGCGCCCACAGGCTCACGAGCGTCGGCCGGCCGTTCGCCATCAGCGCGCGCAGATCGAGCGGCGCGCCATTTGCGCCGACGAGATCGATTTCCCGCAGTGAGGCCTTCATCTCATCCTCGGCAACCGCGCGCGGCGCATTCGTCCCGATGATCTCGGCGCGCGCTGACGCAAAGGCGACGCAAAGCAGGACGGTCACAAGGAGAGATCGCCGCATCATCAGCATCCAGAAAGGAAGGCGGCGCCAGACGCGCCGCCTCTATGATAACGTTCCGGTCAGAACCGCACGGTCAGGCCCGCATAGAAGTTGCGCCCCATGCCTGGCACCTGGCGCACGCTCGCAAGACCCGCATTGCGTCCGAAAAGCCGCGCATTCCACGCGTAGTTCGACAGGTCGAATCCGCCAAGCGGCAGCGAGTAGAGAGCGTCGGTGACATTGTCGACGCCAAGGTCGATGCGCATGTTGCTCCAGTCATAGGCAGCGCGCAGATTGAGCAGCGCGTAGGCCGGGGTCGTGAACTCGCCCTTGTTCGCCGACACGTGATCCTTGGGCGCGACGAGTTGCGTCTCGGCGGCCATGCTCAATCCGCCGATCTGATGCTCCAGCGCAATGCGCGCATTGGCGGGCATCAGGTTCCACAGACCATCCCCCTTCTTGATCAGGAAGGACGCGACGGAGCAGAAGCCGTTGCCGGGCAGACAATATTGCGGATTGCCGATGTCGAGGTTCCGTCCGTAGACGAAGCTGACGACGCCGACCGCCTGTAGCCTGCCATATTCCGGCGATTCATGCAGCTTCACTCTGCCGGAGGCGTCCACGCCATAGAGCTCCGCGTTGAAATTGCGGAATTGCATAATTTGGAAAATATAGGAGTTCGGCACCGGGAACGAATTGAACGTGCCGCCGGTTCTCGCGCCGTCGATATAGTTCTCGACATAGGTGTAGAAGGGCGCAATTCGCGCCTCCCAATTGTTTGCGCCGGAGATGTCGCGCCAGGCGGCGGTAAGCGCGACGTTGTGCGCGACTTCCGGCTTCAAATTGAGATTGCCGGTATAGCCGTTGCCGTCGCCGAACCAGTTGAACATGGCGGTGAACGGGCTGAACACCGGCCAGGTGTAGCGCTCGTAGAGATTGGGCGAGCGCGTCTTGCGCGAATAGCCGAATTCGTAAAGGCTGCCGGGGTCGGGTTCATAGCGCGCGAGCGCCGTCATGTCGAAGTTGACGTCGGTCCTCGCGCGGTTTTGCGCGTTGAACAGATTGACGGCGATGACGTTGGGGTTGGCGAATGCGAATGGGGTGTAGCTGCGGCCGGGACCCGTATCCATCCAAACGACGTCATTACGCAGGCCGATCAGGCTCGACCATTGCGGCGTCCAGCGGCGCTCCCATTCCGCATAGGTTCCGACGCGGTTGCGCTGTCCGCCATTGATGTTGATCTGAGCGAGTGGCCGCGAGAGAGCGGCGAGACTCGGGAAGCCGGTGAGATCGGACGGCCAGTAGTCTTGCAGCCGAAAGCCGTGGAACTCGTTGCCGATCCGGAAGAGGTCCTGCTCGCTGTAGGGGATTTCCGTCTTGACGGAGTAGCCAAAGTCGCGCCCGAGCGCGATCATCGGATGGTTCAAGTAGAAGCGGTCCTCCAGGAAACCCATCTTGTGGAAGACCTGATGCCAATAGGCGCGCGCCTCGACCGTGCCCCAGTCGTAGGCGCCCTTGTAGTTGGCGTCCAGCGAATAGGAGCGATTGCGCGTCATATCCATGCGCTGGTTGGGAAAGCCCTGATAGGGGATGTTCTGATAAGCGCCGCGGAAGGTGAAGAGATGCCCTTCGTTCTGGTAGCCGAGCGTGACGGCGTGATTCTCCGAGATGAAGCTCGTGGAGAGAACTTTGTCGCCGTTGCCGCCGGCGTGATAGTCGGTCGCCCGCTGCCAGGAACCATTGTAGAGCAGGCTCCAGTGGTCGTTGGCCATGTTGATGTTTGCAGAAACGCCGACGCCATTATTGTTGCCGCGGAAGAACGCTGAAATCGTTCCCGTCGCCAGGACCTCATTATTGGGGCCAAATCGCAGCGTTCCCGGAACCGGCAGCGGCAGATAGGGGACGGGACCGTAGGGGCTTGCCGCGACGATCGGCGAAACCGGCGCGCCGCCGGGACCGATGAGAGCCGGGGCGACCACAGGCGTCGCAAACACCGGCGATTTCGGCGTGACCAGGATCGAGCCGCCGATCGAATCGCCGCCCTTGCTCACTGACGCCACAGCGGTGACGACTTCAACGCGTCCGATCGTGTTCGGATCGGTGTAGCTCAGCGGTGAATTCATGTGATTGGCGCAGGCCGACGTCGCCTGCACGCCGCCGACGACAATCTTCAGCCGATCATCGGCGAGGCCACGGATCGCGGGCAGGCCTGAAACGCCGCCGCCCGTCTGAACGCTCACGCCGGGCTGATGCTCGAGTAGCTTCGCGGTATCGGTTTCGGGAGGCTTTTCCTCGACAATGTCCTTTTGCGTGACGACGGTCACGTTAGACTTATCCGATGGTCCAGGGGCTGCGGGCTGCGCCGCGCCGACGACGATCTGCGGAAGCGAGACTTGCGCCTTGGCGGTCGCGAGGGAAGCAAGAATCAACGCGCAAGCGCTTGCGCCGCGCAGTAGGGCGGAACGGTACATTGAATGAGTTCTCCTGATCCGCCGGCGAGCGGCGGTTTAACGATGCGAGTTTTGTTTCGTCAGGAGAGCGCGGGAGGCGCGCGCGAGCGCGTTTCGCCCGAACGACGTCGTTCGCGCGGTTCAAACGGCCAGCCGTCGAAGTAGACGAGCGTGGCTGGCGGCTGTTCGAGCCGCGCGATCGGCGGTTTTACAGGTATGAGCGGCGCTGTCGCGATCTGGCAGGCGCCGCAATGCGCGTGCCCGCCAAGCGCCGGCGCGCCGCTCGGCGAAGTGTCCCCGGGATCGAGGGTGTGAGTTTTGATGCAGAACTCTTCTGCGGCCGCCATGGCCGCATGCGGCGCGACCGTCGCCTGCATCAACGCCGAAACGAAGAAAAGCGTGACAGCTAGGAAGGCGCGCAGACCTTTGCGTCCTGCGTGCGCCTTTGCTGTCTTTGCTGCCGAAGTTGACATTGTCGCCGCTGAGATTCTCTTTTTTGTAACTTAACCCTTACGATCTGCGCGGTTTCCCCCCGATCGGGAGGACGAACCTCGGCTTGCGCGCAAATTCTTGGGCTTGTTGCAGTTCCGCAACACAATAGCTAAGGTGCGAAATACGGACGCTCTGGTGATTTCGCAGATTTTTCTAGGGCTCCAGCGCAGTTTGACCTTTCGCCGCGCGGCAGACGCCATCGCAAGGACCGGCTTTGCGAAGGTGTGGCGGGAGGTCGCACCGGGTGAAGAAATGATCTCGACGAAGGATGCGGATGCACGCGTGGTCGCGGCGATTGAGACCGCGGGCGCCGAAGCGCAGAACTGGCCCGATGCGCTGAACGAAATCGCGCGCTGCCTGGATGCCCGCTTCGCAGCCCTGCTGTTTGAAGATCGCGCCTCGGCCCTGTTGGAGCTCAAATATTCAACTCGCGCCGAAAAGGCGTGGATCGTCGAATATCTGCGCAACCATCGCAAACTCGATCCCGTCAAGGCCCGCGTCCTCGCGGAGTTCGGCGTCGGTCGGGCGTTCTCTTCGCAAGATTTCGTTTCAGTCGACGAGCTTCATCGAAGCGGAGCCTATCAGCGCTGGATGGCGCCCTTCGGCCTCGCTGACATGATTGGCGGAGTCATTCACCGTTCCGAGACCGGCGTCTGCATATTCGTCGCCTTTCGCGACGAGCGCGCGGGCCTCGCCGACGCCGAAGCGAAGCAGCGACTCGACGCGCTGCTGCCCTGTCTCGCGAGAGCCATCGCACGGCATAGGCCGGCTTCCGACGCATCGGCGCTCGTCGAATTGTTCGACGAGCTGACGACGCCAGTGCTCGTCGTCGACAACAAAATGCGCGTCGCGCACAAAAACCGAAGCGCCGACGACATGCTCGTCGAAGGCGACGCGCTCGCGATCTCCGGCGGGACGCTGACGCTGCGCGATCCGCGCGCCAAGGAGGCCCTGGAGCGCGCCGTCTCTCGTGTTGGCGGCGCGGACGCTGAAGCTTTCGCGATCATGGTGAAGCGAGGCGACGCGCGCTGCTGCGTAATGCATGTCCTGCCGCTATCGAGGGGGCTGTCGGCGCTGTTTCTGCGCAGGCTCGCGCTGAACTCGGGCGAGGGCGGCGCGATTGCGGCGAGCGTGTTTGGCCTTACCGCCCGCGAAAGTTCGGTGTTGCTCGCGATCGCCGAAGTCGGCGGCGTTCCGGCTACCGCGCGCGCGCTCGGCCTCAGCGAAGGAACCGTCAAAGGCTATTTGAAAAGCATTTTTCAGAAAACCGGGGCGAGCCGTCAGGCGGATCTGGTCAAGCTCGTGCTTGCCCTTGAATCGCCGTTTCGCGTCCCGGAACGGCATTCAGTCCCGGCCTGACGACGCCCTTTCGGGGCGGCTCTTGAACGGCGCGGCGACACTTCCTAGATCGGAGCAAGCGCGGGCCGTAACGGACGCGCTAAGAGGCGCGGCGCGGTTACGCAAGCGCGCCGCATGTCGCTCAACTGGAGGATATGTCATGCGTCAGTTCGATCTCTCGCCGCTGTATCGTCAGACCGTCGGCTTCGACCGTCTGTTCAACCTGCTCGACCAGGCCGGCGGCTTCGAAACTTCCCAAAGCTACCCGCCTTATAATATCGAGCGCACCGGCGAAAACGCTTACCGCGTGACGCTCGCGGTCGCGGGCTTTTCTCGCGACGAGCTGTCCGTCGAGACCAAGGAAAACACGCTTTCCGTGAAGGGGTCCAAGGAGTCGCCTCAGACTTCCGAAGGCCGTGAGGTCCTGCATCAGGGCATCGCCGCGCGGGCGTTCGAGCGTCGGTTCCAGCTTGCGGACCACGTCGTGGTAACCGGCGCGAGCCTGGTCAATGGATTGCTGCACGTGGATCTCGTGCGCGAGATTCCGGAGGCGCAGAAGCCCCGCCGCATTGACATCGGCGTTGGCGCGCCGGCCGCGACCATCGTCGAGTCCAAGGCCGCGTAACGTCAGGCCTGAGAGAGAAATGAAGAGGCGCCCGTTCGGGCGCCTTTTTTGTTAGCCGCCAGCGGGCCTCACGGCGCTGTCGGGCGTCTTCGCCGTCGCCGAACCGGACGGCGTCGACGCCGGCGGCGCCGACTCTGCTGGAGCCACGACCGTCGTGCCGCTCAAGGCGTGCGGCGGCACGATCGCTCTACGGGTCGAGCCGCCAGCGGCGCGGATCGCCGCCGCGCGCTTGGCGGGCGCCGAGAGGGCTCGCGCTGGCGAGGGCGCTTCGGCGGCCTGATCCGCTGGGGCGGCCTTCGACGTTTCTGCGGACACGGGCGCCGGGCTTTCGGCGCTCAGCTCCTTCGTCGCCTCTGTTTTAGGCTCCGGCTTCGGCTCGATCGAAGCGCTCGCCGCCGGCTTGTCGGACGCCGGCTCTTTCACGGCCTGTGCCGCAGGCGGCGCCGCTTCAGACTCAGGCTTCTTCTCAGCGACGGGCGCCTGCTTCTCAGCCGCAGGCGCCTGCTGTTCAGCGACGGGCTCCGGCTTGACCGGGTTGTCCGCGGCGGGCCCCGTGTCCTTAGCCGATGGCGCAGGCGCTGCGACGCTGGCGGCGTCCGTCTTCGGCTCAGCGGGGGCCGAGGCCTCGGCTTTGCTGGGTGATGACGTATCCGCAGCCTTCGCCCCATCGATCGCGTCCGACGCCTTCTGCGCCGGAGCCTGCTCAGGCATGGTCTTGGCGCTCTCGCCGCGCGGCTCGGGCGCCTGGGCCGGCTGCGCTACCGGAGCGGCTTTAGGCTCCGGCGGCGTCGCAGACGCAGATGGCGCAGGAGTAGGGGCAGGCGCCGCCGCGGTCGGCGCGGGGGAGGCGGGCGCCGCGGGTTTCGCGGTCGGCGTGATCGCGCGCGCATTCTTGGCGGACGCGGCGCCTTTCTGAGCCGATCGTGCGCGCTGCTGCGCCGATTTGTTCGCCGCGGCGCCTTCCGAACCTGCGCCGGGCGCCAAGCGTCCCTGTTCCGCGTCCGGATAGCGCTCATTGCCGAGATCGCGGCCGGTGGGGCCGGGGCCGACCGGCCCTGGACCGGCTGGCCCGCGGCCGCCGGCTGCTGGAGGCGCATAAGGATCGGCGCCGGACGGCCCGTAATCTCCGCCGTAACGCGGCCCGCGGTCATACATCGGCGGAGGTCCGAGTCTCACCGCGCGCAGAATGCGGCCCTCGTAGGGATCGATGATGAAGCGCATCTCGCCTTCGCGGCGAGAGACGCCGGTCGCGACGATCTGCTCTCCCCGATGGCCGAGCGGTCCGACGAGACGATAGCCCTCTCGTCCGAGAATTGAGGCGACGGCCCGACGGGATGCGAAGCCAGGCTCCTCTGGGGGAATTTGCTGGCGGAAGCTGTAGGCGAACGGCCGAAAGAAAAACTGCGCTAGCGCGTTCTGCGGAACGGCGGCGACCGCCGCCAGCGTCAGCGCGAACGGCAAAACCGCTTTCCTGTTGAATGACCGCATTGATTCTTCCCTGTTCAGGCCCTCTCGGCCGCGCGGGGATGCTCTGCCAACATTGCGGCGAGCGTTGGACCGCCGAGGCGCCAAAGCTCAAGCGATTGCTTGTCACCTGGGCGCAAATCTGGCAGTAAGTTAGCCCCGCAGATATGTCAGCGTTGCTGACCTTAAAGCGGCGCTCGCTTTTGAAGGCCTCTGTTTCATTTACTGGTCGGCGCTCGACGGGACGCCCCGGCCAGTACAGATGAAAGGCCCGGAAGGTGGCGCGTCCCTTGCCTTGCGCCCGGTCGCGAGACGAGGACGCGAGGGGTTCGCAACGGCCATTGCGGCGCCTGCGTTACGGCGAAAGCGAGAGTCGGGCTGTGACGATTTCGGTCACGTCCACGACAATTTTATGGTTCGATGATCGGGCGGGAGAGGCGCATGAAGAGGCGCGCGGTCCTGTCGAGGAGACGCGAGATGACGAAAGCCGCCGAGCACTTCGCAGAAGCCGGTCCGCAGCCGCTGGGCCGCGATCCCGCTCTTCCGCAGGCGCAAGGGCTGTATGATCCCGCTAAGGAGCACGACTCCTGTGGGGTTGGCTTCGTCGCCAACATGCGCAACGAGAGATCGCATGCGATCGTCGAGATGGGCTTGCAGATATTGCTCAATCTCGATCATCGCGGCGCGGTCGGCGCCGATCCGAAGCTTGGCGACGGCTGCGGCATTCTCGTTCAGATTCCGCATGAGTTCTTCAAGGCGGAGTGCGCGAAGCTCGGCATAGAGCTTCCCGCGGCCGGCGATTACGCCATCGGCCAGTTTTTCCTGCCGCGCGATCCGGAGACGCGCGGGAGCGCGCGCGCCATCATTGACAAGTCGGTCGAAGAGGAGGGGCTGGTCGTCCTCGGCTGGCGCGATCTTCCCGTCGATTCGAGCGATCTCGGCGAGGCGGTGAAGGCCGTCGAACCGCATCACGCGCAGATCTTCATCGGGCAGGGCGCCGACGTCGTCGACGCAGACCTGTTCGAGCGGCGCATCTATCTCGCGCGCAAAGCGGCGTCGAACGAGATCTACAGGCTCGGCAATGGCGGGCGCGAATTTTACGCCGTTTCGGTGTCGTCGCGCACCATCGTCTACAAGGGCATGGTGCTCGTCTCGCAGCTCGGCGAATATTTCCTCGACCTCAAGGACGAGCGGTTCGTCTCGGCGCTGGCGCTCGTGCATCAGCGCTTCGCCACGAACACCTTTCCGTCCTGGCGTCTCGCGCATCCGTATCGCTTTGTCGCGCATAACGGCGAGATCAATACGCTGCGCGGCAATCTCAACTGGATGGCGGCGCGACAGGCGTCTGTCTCCTCGCCGCTGTTTGGCGACGAGATCAGCAAGCTGTGGCCGATCTCCTATGAAGGCCAGTCCGACACGGCCTGTTTCGACAACGCGCTAGAATTCCTGGTGCGCGGCGGCTACTCGCTGGCGCATGCGGTGATGATGCTGATCCCCGAAGCCTGGGCCGGCAATCCGCTGATGGACGCCGATCGCAAGGCTTTCTACGAGCATCATGCGGCGCTCATGGAGCCGTGGGACGGACCCGCCGCCATGGCCTTCACTGACGGACTTCAGATCGGCGCGACGCTCGACCGCAATGGACTGCGGCCCGCGCGCTATCTCGTCACCGACGACGGTCTCGTCGTCATGGCGTCCGAGATGGGCGTGTTGCCGATTCCTGAAGAGAAGATCGTTACGAAGTGGCGCCTGCAGCCCGGCAAGATGCTGCTCGTCGATCTGGAGCAGGGACGCATCATCTCCGACGACGAAATCAAGAAGGAGCTGTCGAACTCCCACCCGTACAAGGAGTGGCTCACGCGCACGCAAATCCAGCTCGAGGATCTCAAGCCCGTCGACACGCGTCCCGCGCGATGGGACGTGTCGATGCTCGATCGACAACAGGCGTTTGGCTATACGCAGGAAGATCTCGATCTGCTGCTTTTCCCCATGGCCGTCACCGGTCAGGAGGCGGTGGGCTCGATGGGCACGGACACGCCCGTGTCGCCGCTCTCCGACAAGGAGAAGCTGCTCTACACCTATTTCAAGCAGAACTTCGCGCAGGTGACCAATCCGCCGATCGATCCGATCCGCGAAGAGCTGGTCATGAGCCTTGTCTCCTTCATCGGTCCGCGGCCGAACATCCTCGATCACGAAGGCTCGGCGAACAAGAAGCGCCTTGAAGTGCGACAGCCGATCCTGACGAGCGAAGACCTCGAAAAGATCCGCTGGATCGGCACGGTCGAAGACAGTTTCGACACCAAGACGATCGACGTGACATATGACGCCGCACAGGGCGCCGAGGGGATGCACGCCGCGATCAAGCGGCTGTGTCAGCGCGCCGAGGAGGCGGTCAGCGGTCGTTACAACATCATCATTCTCTCTGACCGCATGGTCGGGCCGGATCGCATTCCCATCCCCGCGCTGCTCGCGACCGCCGCCGTGCACCATCATCTGATCCGCAGAGGCTTGCGCACGTCTGTCGGCCTCGTCGTCGAGACGGGCGAGGCGCGCGAGGTCCACCATTTCTGCTGCCTGGCGGGCTATGGCGCCGAGGCGATCAACCCCTATCTCGCCTTTGAAACGCTTATCGCCTCGGCTGACGAGTTCCCCGCTGACATCGACGGCCCCACTGCCGTCAAGCGCTTCATCAAGGCGGTCGACAAGGGCCTGCTCAAGGTGATGTCCAAGATGGGCATCTCCACCTATCAGTCCTATTGCGGCGCGCAGATTTTCGACGCCGTCGGACTTGCGCAAAGCTTCGTCGACGAATTCTTCACCGGCACGACGACGCGCATCGAAGGCGTCGGGCTCGAGGAAATCGCACGCGAGACCGTGCGCCGACATCGCCTCGCCTTCAGCGACGCGCCTGTCTACAAGGAGGCGCTCGACGTCGGCGGCGATTACGCCTTCCGCATCAGAGGCGAAGCGCATAGCTGGACGCCGCAGACCGTGTCGCTGCTGCAGCACGCCGTGCGCGGAAACGCACAAGATAAATATCGCGCTTTCGCGAAGCTTCTGAACGAGCAGGACGAGAAGCTTCTCAATCTGCGCGGGCTCTTCCGCGTGAAGCGCGCGGAAGAGGACGGCCGCAAGCCGATCCCGCTCGACGACGTCGAGCCCGCAAGCGCAATCGTCAAGCGCTTCTCGACAGGCGCGATGTCGTTTGGCTCGATCTCGCGCGAGGCGCATACGACGCTCGCCATCGCCATGAACCGCATCGGCGGCAGGTCGAACACCGGCGAGGGCGGCGAGGAGCCGGATCGATTCAAGCCGCTGCCGAGCGGCGACTCGATGCGCAGCGCCATCAAACAAGTGGCGTCCGGGCGGTTTGGCGTGACGACCGAATATCTGGTCAACGCCGACATGATCCAGATCAAGATGGCGCAGGGCGCGAAGCCCGGCGAAGGCGGTCAGCTGCCTGGCGACAAGGTCGACGCGGTCATCGCCAAGGTGCGCCATTCGACGCCGGGCGTCGGCCTGATCTCGCCGCCGCCGCACCACGACATTTATTCGATCGAGGATTTGGCGCAGCTGATCTTCGATCTGAAGAACGCCAATCCGCGCGCCGCCGTGTCGGTGAAGCTCGTCTCCGAAGTGGGCGTCGGCACCGTCGCCGCGGGCGTCTCCAAGGGCCGCACGGATCATGTGACGATCTCCGGTTTCGAAGGCGGCACCGGCGCTTCGCCGCTGACGTCCATCAAGCACGCGGGGTCGCCCTGGGAAATCGGCCTCGCCGAGACGCATCAGACGCTCGTCCTGAATAATCTGCGTTCGCGCATCGCGGTGCAGGTTGACGGCGGATTGCGCACGGGGCGCGACGTCGTGATCGGCGCGCTGCTCGGCGCGGACGAATTCGGCTTTGCGACCGCGCCGCTCATCGCCGCGGGTTGCATCATGATGCGCAAGTGTCATCTCAACACGTGTCCCGTCGGCGTCGCGACTCAGGATCCCGTTCTGCGCAAGCGCTTCGTCGGTTTGCCGGAGCATGTGATCAACTACTTCTTCTTCGTCGCTGACGAGGTGCGCGAACTCATGGCTTTGATGGGCTATCGCAGCTTCGACGAGATGATCGGGCAGATGCAAATGCTCGACAAGGAAAAGGCGATCGCACATTGGAAGGCGCGCGGACTGGATTTCTCCAAGCTGTTCTTCAAGCCACAGGGAGAAGGCGGCGCGATCCGTCACAGCCAGGTTCAGGACCACGGACTGGATAAGGTCCTCGACAACAAGCTCATCGCCGAAGCGCGCGCGGCGCTCGACCGCGGCGCGAAGGTTTCGATCGAAACGCCGATCCGCAACGTCGATCGCGCCACCGGCGCAATGCTCTCCGGCGAGGTCGCCCGCATCTATGGCCATGCGGGATTGCCGGAGGACACGATCGACATTCGCGCGACCGGCACCGCAGGTCAGAGCTTCGGCGCGTTTCTGGCGCGGGGCGTGACGCTGCGTCTCGAAGGCGAAGCCAACGATTACGTCGGCAAGGGCCTCTCCGGCGGAAAGCTCATCGTCTATCCGTCGCGGAGCGCCCAGCAGATCGACCCTTCGAATTCGATCATCGTCGGCAACACCGTTCTTTACGGCGCCATCGCCGGCGAATGCTATTTCCGCGGCGTCGCCGGCGAACGCTTCGCGGTTCGTAATTCGGGCGCGATCGCCGTCGTCGAAGGCGCGGGCGATCACGGCTGCGAATATATGACGGGCGGCGTCGTGGTGGTTCTCGGCCCGACCGGCCGCAACTTCGCGGCGGGCATGTCCGGCGGCATCGCCTATGTTCTGGACGAGGATGACGCTTTCTCGACGCGCTGCAATCTGGCGATGGTCGATCTCGAGCCGGTGCGCGACGAGGAGGCCGTCATGACCGAGACCTATCACCAGTCTGGCGACCTGGAAGGCCATGGCCGCGTCGACGTGATGAGCGACATGACGCGCTTCGACGCCGAGCGTCTGCGGCAGCTGATCGCCAACCATCTGCGCTACACCGGCTCGACTCGGGCGCGGGAAATTCTGGACGCTTGGCCGAGCTATATGGGCAAGTTCCGGAAGGTGATGCCGGTCGAATATCGGCGCGCGCTCAACGAACTCAACGCGCGCAAGGGGCGTCCGCAACAACTCAAGGCTGCGGGCGAATGATCTTGGCCTGAACAATTCGTAAGGCGGCGCTTCGGCGCCGCTTTGCTTTTGCCGACGGGATTGTTAAAGAGCGAGAGTCAGGCTAACCTAGTTTAAACTCGGCGGTTTTCCTTGACGGCGGCCAGGAAGCCTCATGCGGGACGACTCCAGAATATATAGTTTGCCGCGCTGGCCCGCGATGCGCTGGCTCGTCAACCCTGGTCCGCGCGCGCCTCGGGAAATTCAGGTCGAGCTGATCAGCGGCCTCTTCGGCACGCTTCCCGTTTTCTTCGGCGGCGTCATCAACACGATCGTCGTCGCCGGAGCGATTGCGGCCCGCGAACAGACGCCGCCCTTCATCGCCTGGTTCGCTTTCGAAGTCGTGCTCGGAGCCGCGCGTCTGGTCGTCCTGAAAGTCTCCCGTCGCGCCGCTCTGGCGCATCGCCCCACGCCGACTGATCTTTATCTGCTGCTTCAGCTGCTCTGGAGCAGCGGCGTGGGCTACGGCGCTTTCATCAGCCTCGCGAGCGGCGACTGGGTCGCTTCGACGCTCGCCTGTCTCTCAGGCTCCGCCATGGTCGGCGGCATCGGATTCCGCAATTTCGGCGCGCCGCGTCTCGCCGGCGCAATGATAGCCACGAGCCTCGGCCCGTTTCTGCCAGGCGCGGCCCTCTCTGGCGAACCCCTGCTTTATCTCGTGTTTCTGCAGATCCCGTTCTACCTGGCCGCGATGATCGCCTCCGCCTACAGTCTCAACAGAATGCTCATTGCGACGATGCAGGCCGAACGCGAAAACGACCATCGCGCAAAGCATGACGCGCTCACCGGCCTGTCAAATCGCGTTGGCCTTGCCGCCGCGGTCGACGCCGGGCTGAAGGGCGGGCGTGACGATGGCGATCTGGCGGTCCTTTTTCTCGATCTCGACAACTTCAAGGCGGTCAACGACACATTTGGGCACGCCGCCGGCGACAGGCTTCTCAAATCGGTGGCGGCGCGCCTTCGTCACTCATTGCGCGCGACGGATGTCGCGGCGCGCATTGGCGGCGATGAATTTGTCGTGCTCGCAAAGGGCTTGACCAGCGAGCAGGCGACGGAGCTGGGCCAGCGACTGACGCACGCCATATCGACGCCGTACGACTTGGGAGATGACGTTCGCGCGACGATCGGCGTCAGCGTCGGCGTTGCTCTTGTGCCGGAGCATGGCGCCGACGCCGAGGCGCTGCTCGCGGTCGCCGACGAAGCGCTTTACGAGGCGAAGGCGCAACGCCAGGTGCGCGTGCTGCATGCCCTCGTCAAGGAGGATCAGTCACGCCGCATTGCGCCGACAGCGCGTGGCTTGCGTCCCAGCACGCAATAGCGCCGCCGCCTGTCTCACAGCGCCGAAGCTTCGCGGCTTGACGACGACCCCTCGAAAGCGTTTAGAAAACATCCAAGATTGCGGCAGCTCAGGGCGCTTGGGACCGCAGGGCGAAACGCCTCTCGGCGTGTAGCCGTCCCGCCAATGAGAGATGCCGTCGCCGCGCCAGCTCGCGGCGCGAAAGGTGCGCGATAACATGGGTAAGGTGACCGGATTTCTCGAGATCGACCGGCATGACCGCAAATATAAGCCGGCGGCCGACCGCATTCGCCATTATCGCGAATTCGTCATTCCCTTGTCCGACGAGACCACGCGCAGCCAGGCGTCGCGTTGCATGGATTGCGGGATTCCGTTCTGTCACAACGGCTGTCCGGTCAATAATCAGATCCCGGACTGGAATGACCTCGTCTACCACGGCGAGTGGCGGCGCGCGCTGGTCAATCTGCATTCCACCAACAACTTCCCGGAGTTCACCGGGCGCGTCTGCCCGGCGCCTTGCGAAGCGTCGTGCACGCTGAATCTTCAGGATCAGCCGGTCACGATCAAGACCATCGAATGTGCGATCATCGACCACGGCTTCGAGCAGGGGTGGGTGGTCCCCGAGCCGCCCAAACTCAAGACCGGCAAGAAGATCGCGGTCGTCGGCTCCGGCCCGGCGGGACTGGCGGCGGCGCAGCAGCTCGCGCGCGCCGGCCATGACGTGCATGTCTATGAGAAACACGCGAAGCCAGGCGGCTTGCTGCGCTACGGCATTCCCGACTTCAAAATGGAGAAGCGCCTGATCGAGCGCCGCGTTCAGCAGATGGAGGCGGAAGGCGTCGTGTTTCACTGCGAGGTCCATGTCGGCGTCGATCTTTCCGCCGCCGATTTGGTGGGGAGCCACAACGCCGTGATCCTCGCCGGCGGCGCCGAACAACCTCGCGATCTGCCGATTCCCGGTCGCGAATTGCGCGGCGTTCACTTCGCCATGGATTTTCTGCCGCAGCAGAATCGCCGGGTCTCGGGCGAGCCGCTCTCGACCAACGAGCCAATCCTCGCCACCGGGAAACATGTCGTGGTGATCGGCGGCGGCGACACCGGGTCCGACTGCATCGGCACCTCGGTGCGTCAGGGCGCGCTTTCGGTCACGCAGCTCGAGATCATGCCGCGTCCGCCCGAGAAGGAGAACAAGCTGCTGACCTGGCCGGACTGGCCGCTGAAGCTGCGCACATCCTCCTCTCATGATGAGGGCTCGTCACGCGAGTTCTCGGTGCTGACGCGCGAATTCGAGGGTGCCGACGGCGCGGTCAAGGCGCTGCGCTGCGTGCATGTCGACGGCAAGATGCAGGAAGAGCCGGGAAGCGACTTCAAGATCAAGGCCGATCTCGTGCTCCTCGCAATGGGCTTTGTGTCGCCGGTGCGCGAAGGCTTGCTGGAAACGCTCGGCGTCGACATCGATCCTCGCGGCAATGTCGCGGCGAACACGCGGGTTTACCAGTCGTCTCGCGAGAAGGTCTTCGCCTGCGGAGACATGCGGCGTGGACAGTCGCTTGTCGTCTGGGCCATTCGCGAGGGACGTCAATGCGCCCATTCGGTTGATGAATTCCTGATGGGCGAAACTAATCTGCCGAGGTGAGAGTAATGGTCAGTGAACGGTTAAATCTCTGGTATTGCGACACCTTCGTCAGCACGCCCTGGCAGTTTTTGCTTCTTATCCTGCCGCTCTTCGGCGCCTTCCTCTATGGACGCGAGAAATACAGGCTGGCCTGGACGCTTATTGGCGTCTGGGTTTTCATCCAAGTGACCTTCTCCGCGCTTACCAATCTGGTGTTCAGCTGCTCGCTCGAATAGGGCGCAAAACAAGAAAAGGCCCCGAGAGATCGGGGCCTTTCTTTTTATCGCAGCGCCTGATCAGAGCACGACCACTGTTGTGCCCACCTTCACGCGGCTGAACAGGTCGGTCACGTCGTTGTTCAGCATCCGGATGCAGCCCGAGGAAACCGCCTGGCCGATCGTCCAGGGCTCGTTGGAGCCATGGATGCGGAACATCGTGTCGCGGCCGCCCGAGTAGAGATACATCGCGCGCGCGCCCAGCGGGTTGTCCTCGCCGCCGGCCATATGACGCGGCAGATCGGGGCGGCGCTTCAACATCGCCGCCGGCGGCGTCCAGTTCGGCCAGGCTTCCTTGCGGCCGATGTGCGTCCGGCCTTTCCATGTGAAGCCTTCGCGGCCGACGCCGACGCCGTAGCGCACGGCTTGTCCGTTCGGCTGCGACAGATAGAGATAGCGGTTCTTGGTGTCGACGGTGATCGTGCCGGGACGCTCATTGGTCGGGTCCTGAACGATCTCGCGAGTCGTCGTCGGATATTCGCGGCCGAGCCGCGCGTCTTCCTGTTCCCCGTAATAGGACTGAGGATCCTGCGACGCATAATAGGACTGCGGATCCTGCGCGCCGTAGTAGGCCTGCTGATCCTGGCCGCCGTAATAGGCTTGCTGCTCGCGCGCGTCATAGTAGGGCGCGGTCATCTCCTGCGCGCCGGACGCCGGGTCGAAGAGCGCCATGAAGGACCGCTCCTGAGCATTCGCGGCGGTCGAAGAAAGTCCCGCGAAAGCGGCGACGGCGGCGATTTTCAGCAAGCGGCGGGCGTTGAATTCATGCTGGGACATGATGGCGGCTCCACAATTTCCCCTGTCGTGCAGAGAGAATGCAAAACCACCGAAAAGCGTTCCGTGCGCGAGCGCACAAATCGTCAGCGCGGCTGAGAAGCTGAATTCGGCGACGGCCGCCAGCTGTAATCATCGGCGCGATTGTCGCGCGGATTCTGGTCGCCGCCCTCGATGAAGACATGTCGCGCGAGCGCTTGCGCCGGCGTGCCGGAGTCGGGCACCCGTGCGGCAGGGCTGCGCCTGGCGAGCTCGTTCGCCGTTCCTGCGCCTGTCAGCTGCTGCGTCTGGCCAACCGCAGGCCGTTCGGGCAGGGTCGGCGCGGCCGACGGCCCGCCGACCGGCGAACGGAACACGATCGGCTTACCGTCTGCGGGCGCGCTCGCTACGGGCTGCTGAGGCGCGGTCGCCCCCGGCGCCTCGGGCTGGGTAGCCTCCGCCGGGGCGTCGGCGACCGGCGCCTGTTGGCGGTAGGCGTCATAGTATTTCTTGATCTCGCCTTCGACGAAATGCGCAACGCTGCGCGCGCCGGCCTCGGTGAAATGCACGCCGTCCGCCGAGCGCAGCTTCACGATCTGGCCGTTGATGTCCGGCCCGAACGCGCTGTACTGCCCGTGTTCGTCGGTCATCGCGTCCCAGAGATCGACGTAGGGAATATTGGCGTGCGCCGCGCGCGCTTTGAAGATTTCATTGAGCTGCGCCATGTCAGCGGACAGCCGCTCGTTCTTCATGACGGGCAGACCGACCCAAATGACCGGGATGTTTTTTTCCTTGAACGCCGCGATCACAGCGTCGACCCGCGCCGCGTAGATTTCCCGCCAGCGCGGCGACAGCGGCTCTATCGTTTCTTCGCCCTGCTGGATCGCCTGACGGTCATTGCTGCCGAGCATGACGACTGCGACATTGGCCTTTTGCGCGTCAGCGGCGATCTCCTTCGCCGCTTTCGGCCAGTCATAGACGTCGTCGCGCACGAGGCCGCTGCTCTCCTTGCCTTTTCGAAGGATGGCGACGTCGGGGCGATCGGAAAATCCGTCCTTCAGTCCGTTGGCGAGAAGCAACGCCAGCGTATCGCCGACGGTCGCAACGAAGAAGGTCGGCTGGGTGACGCCGGCGTTCTGAGCTTGATCTGTCGTCGCGCCGTCGGAGCGTTTCGCCGCCCGGCGCGGGTTGTCTTGCTGACCGTGCCAGTAGGTTGGCCCGCGATTCTCCCGGTGCGGCATGATCCGTCGCACCCGCGGCTCGCCGCGCGGCCCCCAACCATGCCGGGGATGGTCGCCGCCGAAGAGCCCGCCGAAGAATTCGGTGAAGGGATCCTGCGCAAAAGACGCGCACGGCGTCGCGCTCGTCAATAATGCGCCAAGAAAGAGCGCCATAACGCGGCGCAAGGGCTGCACGCTCATAGACATGGCAGGCATTATAGCGCGTATCGCAGGCGTTGGCATCCTTGTTGCGATTCTTCGCTTAATTGTGTGATCCGCAGCCTTGACGCGTGACGCGGTTTTGGCGTCAATCGTCGGCGACTGGGCGGGACTTAGGAGAAGCGAGATGCGGCGCCGTTATCCCGGAACGGGCGGAGTTTGGGCTCGAGCCGCCGCGACTGCGCTTTTTGCCCTTGGCGCGGCCGCCGCGGCCGCGCAGCCCGCCCGCGAGGAGAACCCGCCGGCGGAATTCCGAATTCTGCCTTACTCGGGGCTGACGCCCTATTGCATCGATCCGACGATTCTCAACGAGATCGTCAAGGGTTTCGCCGCGAGAGAGGCCTGGTACTGGAACTCGCCTCTGGTCATCGAGAGCTTCGATGGCGTCAGGGACGTTGGCGTACGCAACAACGGTCTGAGCTATATACCGCGCCGCTATTGTCGCGCCTTGGCGCTCTTTAACGACGGCGTCGCCCGCGAGGTCGTTTACAACATCGGAGAAGCCACGGGCTTCATCGGCGCAGGACCAGGCGTGACATGGTGCGTCGTCGGCCTCGACCGCAACCACGCCTTTAGCCCGAATTGTCGGGCCGCAGGACCTTAACGAATCCCTGTTTTACCGAGTCGATTGAGATGAAAAGAGTTTTCGGTCGTTGCGCGATCTGGGCGTTTCTCGTCGGCGCCGGCGCGCTCGCCGGATTTTCAGGCGCAAATGCGAAAGACGGCGACTGTGCGGCGGGCGAATGCGCGAGCCGCTCCGCGTGGCGGTCGAGCGCTGCAGGTGCCCGCGACTTCGACTTCTACGTCCTCGCGCTCAGCTGGTCGCCGGGCTTTTGCGAGAGCGTCGGGGGCGCGCGCGACCAGTGCGAGCCCGGCAAGGGGCTCGGCTTCGTCGTCCACGGTCTCTGGCCGCAATATGAGAGCGGCTTCCCGAGCGAATGTTCGGGCGCGCGTTCTCCATCGCGAGTCGCGCTCGAAAAAGCGGCAGGCCTGTTTCCCGACGAACGGCTTGCCCGCTACGAGTGGCGCAAGCATGGAGTCTGCAGCGGCAAAAGCCCCAGCGACTATTTCGCCGACGTGGCGCGGGCCCACGCCGCCGTGACGATCCCGCCGCTCTTCGTCAAACCCGTGCGCGATCAGACCTTTGCGCCGATCGACGTCGAGCGTGCATTTTACGAAGCCAATCCGAGACTGCGTCCGGGCATGATGGCGGTGTCCTGCCGGAAGAGCGTCATGGATGGCGTGCGCATCTGCCTGTCGAAGGATCTGCGCGAGTTTCGCGCGTGTCCAGAGATTACGCAGCGCGGCTGCCACGTCCGGGAAATCAGCGCGCCCGCGCCGCTCTAGCGAAAATGAACTATCGCCACGCGTTTCACGCCGGCAATTTCGCCGACGTCTTCAAACATGCGCTGCTCGTGCGCCTGCTGATCTATCTAAAGCGCAAGGAAACGCCCTTCCGCGTGATCGACACGCATGCCGGAGAGGGCGCCTATGATCTCGCGGCGGATGAGGCTGAGCGCACCGGCGAATGGCGCGGCGGCGTCGGAAGGCTCGCCGATCTCTCCGGCGCGAGCGATGACGTTCGCGCGCTGCTCGCGCCTTATTTGGACTGCCTGGGGCCGTTCGATGACGAGGGGAAGCCTGCGCTCTACCCAGGTTCCCCGACGATCGCCCGGAAATTGATGCGCCCACAGGATCGCGCGATTTTTTGCGAGCTGCGGCCCGACGCCTTTGCGGCGCTCAATCGCCGCTTCGCGCGCGACGAGCGGATCAAGGCGATTGAGATCGACGGTTATGTGGGGCTCGGCGCCTATGTTCCGCCCAAGGAGCGCCGCGGGCTGGCGTTGATCGACCCGCCTTTTGAGCGCGAAGACGAGTTCGACGCCGCGTTAGACGCCTTCACGAAAGCCCATGCGAAATGGAATTCGGGGATCTATGCGCTTTGGCATCCCTCGAAGAGCGAGAGGGACGTTCGCAGATTTTACAATCGGCTGAGCGCCAGCGGCATACGGCGGATCATGCGCCTGTCGCTTGGCGTCGGGGGAGACGAACCAGGATTGCGCGCCTCCGGAATGGCCGTCGTGAACCCACCGTTCACATTCGAAGAAGAAGCGCGAACGCTCCTTGCCTTTCTCGCCGGGCGAATGGCGCAGGGCGAAGGCGCGGGCTTCGAGGTTGCGTGGCTCGTCGGCGAGTAAGGGCTGCGCCGCCTAGGATCCCGGGCCCGAAACGTTGTTGACTGGAAACCCGAATGAAAGGAACCGCCGATGCTCGTCCTGCGCTATTCCCCCGCCTCGCCCTACGCGCGGAAAATCAGAATCGCAGCCGACCTGCTCGGCCTGACGGAAAGGATCGAGATCGTCGCCGCCGATGCGGCCGACCCCGCTGACAGTCTGCGTCGTCAGAACCCGCTCGGCAAGATTCCGACCCTGATTTTGGAGGACGGCGGCGCGCTCTACGACAGCCGCGTCATTGCGGAATATCTGGATTATCTCGCCGGCGGCGGGCGCATCATTCCGCTCGATCCGTCGCGCCGTTTCGCGGCGCTGCGGCTGCAGGCGCTCGGCGACGGCGTTAACGACGCCGCTCTGTTGATCCGCTATGAAATGGTCAATCGGCCCGAAGCCCTGCGTTTCGAAGAGTCGATCGCGCTTCAGCAAGGCAAAATCGATCGTGCGCTAGAGACGCTAAACGCCGCGCCCCCGGCCGGACCGGTCGACATCGGCCACATCGCGGTCGCCTGCGCGCTCGGCTATCTCGATCTGCGTTTCGCTGGCGCATGGCGCGAAAAGCATCCGGGCCTCGTCGTCTGGCTGGAGAATTTTGCGCGCACTGTCCCTGCCTTCGCAGCGACGAAGGTCTAACTGGCCATTCGCCTGTCAGGCTTGGCCTAGATCCGCTCCATCCCGACGAAAGCTCTCAGCTAGGCTTGCTTGCCGGCGATTTCGCTTGGAGGCTTCCACTCGCCCGCCGCCGTGGGACCCGTCGAAGCGCCGGGAATGCGCAAGCGCTGGCCCGGTTGAATCTTGTCAGGATCCGTCAGCATCGGCCGATTGGCCTCGAAGATTTCCATATATTTGGCGCCCTTGTCGGCGCCGTAGTGCGCTTCGGCGATCTTCCACAGCGTGTCGCCCTCCTTCACGACATAAGAAGTCTCGCCAGCCGCCGCGCCGGCGGCTGCAGGCTTCTCTTCTGTTTGAGGGGCGGCCTCCGCCGATTGCTTGGGCGCGCCTGAGGCAGGCGCCGGTTTACCCTTGCCGGTAAGAAAATCCAAAAGTCCCATCCTGGAGTCTCCTCTGAAGGCGTCCGGCCCTCGTCGCCGGATGCGCCTTTTCTATTGTAGCGCTTTGCCGGCGGCTCGGGAGTGCGCGGGCGCGGAAAAGCGGCGCCAGTGCGTAGCGTCCCAGCAGGCGATCCGGAGCTGGGGAGGATGGGAAGCCGCTACGGCGTCTCGCGAAACCTCACGAAATCCCCTATACCGCTGCCATGACGGCCATTCCGGCAACTACCGCGCGGACGGCGCTCTACGCCGGGACTTTCGATCCGCTGACCTTTGGCCATCTCGATGTGATCGGGCAGGGCGCGGCGCTCTTCGACAGGATCGTCGTTGCAATCGGCGTGCATCACGGCAAGCAGCCGTGGCTCTCTTTCGAAGAGCGCACGGCGGTCATTCGCGGCGCCTGCGCGGAACTTGGCGCTTCTTGCGCCTTCGATGTCGTGGGCTTCGAAGGGCTTGTCGTGGAGGCGGCGCGCGAGCATGGCGCCCGCGCCATTTTGCGCGGTTTGCGCGATGGCGCAGACTTCGACTATGAAATGCAGATGGCGGGGATGAACGGGACGCTCGCGCCCGACATTCGCACGATATTCCTGCCTGCTTCGCCAGGGCTACGCCATGTCAGCGGAACACTCGTGCGCCAGATCGCGGCGCTTGGCGGCGACGTGTCGGCCTTTGCGCCGGCCGCCTCCGTCGCCGCACTCGAACGCGCCGTCAAAAGGCGCGGCAATACATAGGGAGGCTTCATGAAACTCACCCGCCGTCTGCTTCTCGCCGCCGCGGCTGTCGCCGCGCTTAGCGCCGCGCCCGCGCGCGCCGCCGACGATCACCTTCTCTACCTCGACACGAAGGATGGTCGCGTCACCATCAAGCTGCGGCCTGATCTCGCGCCCAAACATGTCGAGCGCATCGAGAAGCTCGCCAAGGAGCATTTCTACGACGGCATCGTATTCCATCGCGTCATTGACGGCTTCATGGCGCAGGCTGGCGATCCGACCGGCACTGGAATGCAAGGTTCGCGCTACACGGACCTGAAGGCCGAGTTCACGGATACGCCGTTCAAACGCGGCACGGTTGGGATGGCGCGCGAAGGCGGCGACGTCAATTCCGGCAATTCGCAGTTCTTTATCTGCTACGCCGACGCGCCGCAGCTCAACGGCAAATACACCGTCTTCGGCGAAGTCGTGTCTGGCATGGACGTCGTCGACAAGATCAAGAAGGGCTCGAAGTCCAACAATGGCATGGTCGACAGCCCGGACAAGATCATCAAGATGCGCGTCGCCGGCGACGAAAGCTGAGTTGCGCGTGCGCCATGCCCGCGCTTGTTGTTTGGCGATCTGAGGCGCCTTCTCGCAGAGGGCGCCAAGCCGCGCTCCGAAGCAGCGAGATCGGCGCAGAAAATCACATGAGGGGAATCTAGAATGACCGAAGCCGCCGACACCATGACTCTCGAGACGACGAAAGGTCCGGTCGTCATCAAGTTTCGTCCCGACCTCGCGCCCAATCACGTCGCGCATATCAAGAAGCTCGTCTCGGAAGGCTTCTATGACGGCATCGTCTTTCACCGCGTGATTGATGGCTTCATGGCGCAGACCGGCTGCCCCCGCGGCACCGGCACAGGCGGCTCGAACTATCCGGACCTCAAGGCGGAGTTCAACAGCGAGCCGCATGTGCGCGGCACCTGCTCGATGGCGCGCGCGCAAAGCCCCGACAGCGCTAACTCGCAATTCTTCATCTGCTTCGACGACGCTCGTTTCCTCGACAATAAATATACGGTCTGGGGCCAAGTGATCTCCGGCATGGAGAATGTCGATAAGATCAAGCGCGGCGAACCGGTTCGCGACCCCGACAAGATCGTCAAGGCGACGTTGGGCTAACCCGCTAACGCTGCAGGCTCACGGTTCATCTGCACACGCGCCTGCAGGCGTGGGCGCGTGCGCAATACGTCCTGATCGCCGCGCGAAGTTCGGAACTATCTCTCCAGACGCTGGTTGCAGCATATCGCTCACCGAGACGGGCGAGCGGAACAGTGGAGAGTATCCAATGAAATCGCTCAAGTTGTTGATCGCCACAGTAGCGGCGATCGCGCTTTCCGCCAGCGTGACGGCGAACGCGGGGCGCGATCGCACGGGCGCGAGCTCTACCAAAAACCAGACTCAGTCGCGCAGCACTCAGTGGCAGGAGAAGCAGGGCCAGGCGGCCAAGGATGCGGAAGATACGACGTCTCGCAGCGGCTGGCGCGAGATGGGCCGCGACGACGACGCTTCGCCGACCTGGCGAGGCAGCGCGGCGCGCGAACGGATGCGCGATCAAGATCAGTCGGGCATGGACCGCACGGATCGGCAGACGATCAGAGGGCGCTCCGCAGCTGAAATGCGCGAACTGGAACAGCTCGGCTCAGCCCGCGTGATCTTCTACAGGCTCGGCCCGACCGACATGCGCATGTCCCAGCTGATCGGCAGCGATGTCCGCAATCTGCAGAATGACAACGTTGGCGAGATCGAGGACATCATCTTCGACAACAGCAGGAACGTGCGGGCGGTCATCGTCAGCGTCGGCGGATTCCTGGGCATCGGCGAGCGCCATGTCGCGATTGACCCGTCGTCAATGGTCATTTCCCGGAACGAAGATGGCGACGTTGAAGCGGTCATGAACACGACTCGCGACGATCTGAAGAACGCTCCGGAGTTCCGTTTCGACGAACGTCGTCGGCGCGTTGGCTCCTACCAGTAGCATTTGCGGCGGCGCCGGTTGATCGACACTCGGCGCCGCCGACCGCTCCTCGCACACTTGACCTGACGGAGCTTATGGTTTTTGCAAGCTCCGCATGCGCGTCGACCTCTTCGACTTCAATCTCCCTCAAGACAGGATCGCTCTCCGGCCCGCCGATCCCCGCGACAGCGCGCGCCTGCTCGTCGCGCCCTGCGGCGCGGGCTTCGAGGACAGGATCGTCCGCGATCTGCCGAGCTATTTGCGTAAGGGCGACGCGCTGGTCGTCAACAACTCTCGCGTCATTCACGCGCGGCTTTCGGGCCAGCGCGTGCGCGGCGACTTAAGCGCTAACGTCGAAGCGACGCTGATCGAGCGGCTCGACTCCTCTCGCTGGCGCGCGCTGATGCGCCCGGCGAAAAAACTCGCGACGGGAGATCGCATTCGTTTCGCGCGCAACGTCGCCGAGCACGACGGCGCCGGAACGACTGAGATTGACGCCCGGGTCGAAGCGAGAGGAGAGGACGGCGAAATCACACTGGCCTTTGAGCTTCACGGGACGGCGCTGGACGATGCGATCGAGAAGGCGGGCGTCATGCCGCTGCCGCCCTACATCGCCGGCAAGCGCTCGGCCGACGCGCGCGATGAAACAGACTATCAGACGATGTTCGCGCACGAAGCGGGCGCCGTCGCCGCGCCCACCGCGGGCCTGCATTTCACGCCGCAGCTGCTGGCGGCGATCGAGGCGCGCGGCGTCAGTGTTCACTGCGTCACCCTGCATGTCGGCGCAGGCACCTTCCTTCCCGTCAAGGCGGACGACACGGACCTGCACAAGATGCATGAGGAATTCGCGAGGGTCGACGCGCGCACAGCCGAAGCATTGAGCAATGCGCGGGCCAAGGGCGGAAGAATTGTCGCCATCGGCACGACGGCGCTGCGGGTCTTGGAGAGCGCGGCGGACGACGCCGGTCGCATCCTGCCTTATGCCGCCCGCACGTCGATTTTCATCACGCCCGGTTATCGTTTCCGCGCCGTCGACATGCTGCTCACCAACTTTCATCTTCCGCGCTCGACGCTGTTCATGCTGGTCTCGGCGTTCGCCGGACTCGAACGCATGAAGGCCGCCTATGCGCATGCGATCGAGAACGGCTACCGCTTTTATTCATACGGCGACGCGTGCCTGTTGCAGCGTTGCGAAAAATGAGCGACGCCCGAGAGGTGCGCCTTGTGGCGCTCTGGCGCGACGACCCCAAAGAAGCGCCAATGACCGTCGACGCGCGGATTGACGATGTGCGCATCGTTTCGACTTGGGATCTTTTTGGAGCCTTCGCGCTCGACGCCGACGGCATGCGTCCGTTTGTCCTTCGGCGCGACGGAAGAATCGACTTTGGGCGCGGGGAAAGGTGGAGAACCGATTTGCGCGACGCCAAGATAAAGGTCGGGTCAGAGTTCTCCGTGTGGTTCAACGAAAGCGACAGCGGTCGCTATCGCATCGTGAAGATCGCCGTGCTTGGCGCGAAGGACAACAAGTGACGCAGGGTTTTTCCTTTTCCGTCCTCGCGACCGACGGTCTTGCCCGCCAGGGCGAGATACACACGCCGCGTGGAATCATCCGCACGCCGGCCTTCATGCCCGTCGGCACGGCGGCGACCGTGAAAGCGATGTTCGTCGAAGACGTGCGCGCCGCCGGCGCCGACATTCTGCTCGGCAACGTCTATCATCTGATGCTGCGGCCCGGAGCGGAGCGGATCGCGCGGCTCGGGGGGCTGCATGAATTCATGCGCTGGCCCTATCCGATCCTGACCGACTCGGGCGGCTTTCAGGTGATGTCGCTTGCGAAGCTGCGCAAGCTCGATGAGAGCGGCGTCACCTTCCAGTCGCACATTGACGGTTCGCGGCATCATCTTTCGCCCGAGCGCTCGATGGAGATCCAGGACCTGCTGGGTTCGGACATTCAGATGCAGCTCGACGAATGCGTGCGCCTGCCAGGTTCCGAGAGCGAGGCGGCGCGCGCGAGGCGCCTGTCGCTGCGCTGGGCGGAGCGCTCACGCAACGCGTTTCGCGAGCGGGCAGGCAGGGCGGTGTTCGGCATCGTACAGGGCGGCGAGTCAAAGCCGCTTCGGATCGAAAGCGCCAAGGCGCTCGCCGGCATGGATTTTCACGGGATCGCCGTCGGCGGCCTCGCCGTCGGCGAGCCTCAGCAGGTGATGCTCGACATGCTCGAGACGACCGCCCCGCATTTGCCCGAATCAAAACCTCGTTATCTGATGGGCGTGGGCGCTCCTGACGACATCGTCGAAGCCGTCGCGCGAGGAATCGACATGTTTGACTGCGTGATGCCGACCAGGGCGGGCCGCCACGGGCTCGCCTATACCCGCTACGGACGGGTGACGCTGCGCAACGCGCGCCATGCCGACGACCCCCGGCCGCTCGATGCGGAATCATCCTGCCCGGCGGCGCGCGACTATTCGCGCGCCTATCTGCATCACCTCGTGAAAGCGGGGGAAATCCTTGGAATGATGCTGCTGACCCAGGCGAATGTCGCCTACTATCAGGAGCTGATGGGAGGCCTGCGGGCGGCGATCGCGGCAGGGCGTCTCGCCGACTTCATCGCCGAGACGCGCGCAAGATGGATCGAAGGCGAAGGGGCTTAGCCGTCGAGCCGAGTTTACGGACCACATAATATGGTTTACGAAAACTCTATTCGGCGGGGGCGGAACATGGGCCGCTACCATGAAGAGCTCACCAGAAGATTTTTGAGCGGCGTTCGGCGCGATGCGCCTGCGAACGCGCGCCGTTTGACGCGGGTGCGACGCCAAACCGTTCCCGCGCGGCCATCAAAAGCGAAACTGGCGTCGATGGAGAATGGGATGTCGCATCCTGGCGAAATTCTTGCCCGTCATCTGCAGGAGCTCGGGCTGACGGCGTCCGATCTGGCGCGCGATATCGACGTGCCGGTCAATCGCGTCACCGCCATCATCAACGGCCAGCGGGGCGTCACCGCGGACACCGCGTTGCGGCTCGGACACTGGTTCGGAGTCCAGCCCGAAGACTGGCTGGAGCTGCAGACGCAATATGAGCTTTCTCTCGCGCGCCGCGCGGCAGGCGCCAGGATAAAGTCATTGCCGAGCCTCGCCGATCGTCAGCGCGACTGACGCATGGGCGCAGCTCCGAAGCTCGCTGAAGGCGGATTTTTCCATGAGCTTCGGCGCTCGGCTTTCGATGCGCCGACCCGCGCTGTCGTCACGGACGGCGTCCCCTATTGCTTCAACGCTTTCTGGACCTCCGCGCAAAGACGCGCGCATCCGTTGCATGAGATCAGCTATCGCGCCTGTTTCAAGCCGCAGCTGCCGGCGTTTTTCATCGAGCGGCTGACGCAGCCGGGAGGCGTGGTCTGCGATCCATTCATGGGCCGCGGCACGAGCGTGCTGCAAGCGGCGCTGATGGGACGCGCGGCGATCGGCTCCGACGCCAATCCGCTGTCGCTGCTGCTGACGCGCCCTCGGCTTCGCCCTCCTTCGCTTTACGACATCGAGGCGCGGCTCGCGGCTGCGCCCTGGGGGCGCGGCGAGATCGAACGCGATGATCTTCTCGCCTTCTATCACTCAGACACGCTGCGGGAGATTTGCGCCTTGCGGCGATATCTCATCACGCGCGCCAATAATGGTCTCGACGCTGTCGACGACTGGATCCGCATGGTGGCGCTCAATCGCCTGACCGGCCATTCGCCCGGATTCTTCTCGGTCTACACGATGCCGCCGAATCAGGCCGTTTCCGTGAAGGCGCAGCTGAAAATCAACGCGCGTCGCGCGCAAACGCCGCCGCGGCGCAACATCGCCGAGCTCATTTTCAAAAAATCGCGCGCGCTGCTCGCGGAGGGCAGGCCAGTCGATTGCGCCGCGCAGCTCGCGGTGACGGACGCTGCGCACCTGGATCACGTCGCAGACGCCGCAGTCGATCTCGTCGTCAGTTCGCCGCCCTTCCTGGATGTGGTCGACTATCGCGCAGACAACTGGCTGCGCAACTGGTTTGCCGGGGTTGATCCTGAGTCCATCGGCATTTCTCAGCTTCGCTCGCCTGAGGACTGGCGGCTGATGACTCGCGCGGTTTTTGGGGAATTGGCGCGCGTAGTGAAGCCGGGCGGCCATGTCGCTTATGAGGTTGGCGAAGTCAGGGGCGGCGCGCTGCCGTTGGAACAGCTGGTGTGGCGCGCGCTCGACGATCTTCCCTTCGATCGGCTTGGCGTCCTCGTCAACGAACAAAGCTTCACGAAGACCAGCAATTGCTGGGGCGTGGCTAACAATCAGAAAGGCGTCAACAGCAATCGCGTTGTGGTCGCGCGGCGCATGTGAGGCGCGCGTCATTCGGTTTTTAACTGATCGATTCGCTCGAAGAGTGTCATTCCCGGCAGGCCGAAGGCCTGACCGGGAATCCAGGGCTGCCGAATAATTTTTGCTCTGGATTCCTGTGTGTCTGTTTTGTGAGAGACTGAGAATGCGGACGGGAGATCGTTGGATTCCTGGTGTCGCCACCGTATCGGGCATGATCCCCGTCCGCTTTTCGCAGTTCACCTGAACAGTTGCACGAGGCT
>JBPFDX010000027.1:0-29096 GCA_051061385.1 Methylocystis sp. | reverse complement strand
GCCTCGCGCAAGGGTGCGCTTTGTGGTTTGTTCATGGGCTCCAAATGGAAGCGTCGGGGCGGATTTTCAATGAACAGCGCGATGGCCGCCTTGTCCGTTGATGTCGGCGCCACCGCAGACTCGCAACGGCGCGGGTTGTTCGAACCAGCTTATCTTCGCCTGCTGCGCTCGGGCGAGCTGGCTGAACGCGCTCGCTCCGCCCGCCAACATCTGAAAAATTGCGATCTCTGCGCCCGCTATTGCCGGGTCGATCGGCGTCGTTCCATCCGCGGCGCGGTCTGCCGCACCGGCGAGCGAGCGGTCGTCTATTCGGCCACGCCGCATCATGGCGAAGAGGATTGCCTGCGCGGCCGGCGTGGTTCGGGCACGATCTTCTTTTCCTGGTGCAACCTGCGCTGCGTCTATTGCCAGAACTGGGAGTTCGCCTGGCAGGGCGAAGGCGAGGAGATCCGCGACGAGCAGCTCGCCGAGAGGATGCTGCGATTGCAGGCTCTCGGCTGCCACAACATCAATCTGGTGACGCCAAGCCATGTCGTCGCGCAAATCCTCGCTGCGGTGGACATCGCCGCACAGCGGGGCCTGCGTCTGCCGCTCGTTTACAACACGAGCGGCTATGATAGTCCCGAGACGCTCGCGCTGCTCGATGGCGTCGTCGACATCTACATGCCCGACATCAAATATGGCGATGAGACGTTGGCGCGGAAATACTCGCATGTCCGCGATTATGTGCGCGTCAACAGGGAAGCGGTGCGCGAGATGCATCGGAAGGTCGGCGACCTCGTGGTCAACGCGGACGGGCTGGCCGAACGCGGACTTCTTGTGCGTCATCTCGTCTTGCCGAACGGAGCCTCCGGCGTGGAAACGGTGACGAGGTTCTTGGCCGGGGAAATTTCGCCCGACACTTACCTCAATCTCATGGGACAATATCGCCCCTGCCATCAGGCTGGCGAGCATGCGGCGCTGGACCGCAAAATAGCTCGCGCCGAATTTTCAGAGGCGCTCGCGATCACTGGGCGCTATGGCCTCCTTCGCCTCGATCCGGGTGCGTTGGGGCGCTGGTGACGATGCCGATCGCTGACAGAGCATAAGCAGCGGGCGGCACCGACGCGATCCCACTCTCGCTAAACTCCTGGGTTTCCCGGTTATGCACCGAGCGCCCCGTCATTGGTTTTGTTCAGGCGTTATCGCTTCGAGCGAGCGTCGCTCCCGGTCGGGACGGGAACGTCACCTCGCCGTCTCGCTTCAGCCCGCAGCATCGGCGGCGCTCTATCGTGATCGGAGGGATTTGAACGCGCGACCTTATATGCTTCCGCGTCGTCCAGAATCCAGACGATTTCGGCCCCTCAGAGGGGCTGTCGTTCTCTTCGCCCGACGGTCTCGGGACAGCCTGCTCCGCTGACATCGAAGCGCTGGCTCGCTGACCTTCAGAGGGCCTGCCATTGCGAGATCGGAATTCGCTACGTCTCTTGTCATCGCTCACCGTTACGTACGGCCCGCCTCCGGTCGCATGGCGTTTCGTCCTATGGCCGCAGTCGCCGCCCAAAACCCTGCGGCCGCAACGATTTTCCCCTTGGCGCTTGAGCGCCAATTCCTCGCGCAACAAGATCGCCGCGGCCTTCGGGTCCTCCGCTCTGCTCCGGCCTCGCGCCTCTCGGCGCTTCGGTTATGGCGTCCCCTTTTGCGGCCATCACGGACAGCCATCGCAACCGGGGTTGGCGCCCCAACGATGGAGAGCAAGATGAAAACCTTCGCGGAATTCCAGATCCTCGGCCGCATCGGCAAGGTTCGTGAAGTCGGGCAGACGACGCGCGTTTCGATCTGCGCCAACTACGCCTTCAAGGACCGCAACGGCGAGACGAAGGACAAGCCCTATTGGAACGAGATTACGATCTGGAGCGACAGCGCGCGCAAATACGTCTGCGACTATGCGAAGCCCGGCGATCTCGTTGTAGCGCGCGGCACGCTGAAGCAGGGCAGCTTCGAGAAGGACGGCGAGAAGGTCTACACCGTCGACCTCAACTGCGACGACTTCTCGATCCTCGCCTCCGCCAAGACGGACAAGTCCGACAACGACGAGCCCGACTCGGCGCCCGAGGCGCAGAGGAAGACCGCAAAACGCAAGTGACGCGATGAACGGGGCGGCCGCGCGCCGCCCCCGCTCTTGCGCCTGGTTCGCAATTACGACGCCAGCAGATCGCTGGCAGTATTTTTGTTTTGGCGTGGCGCCCTATCGACGGAGAGTATCGCGGCGACTGATGTCTCAAGCAGCGGCCGTCGCTCTCTCTGCATCCGGCGCCGTAACGGAAGCGCGCCCGCCGCGCTCGTTATGGCTGTCACGCGCATGCCCGTAGAAAGGGCGAACCGAGGCTTTCGAGAACACCGTGGTTTGCGCCACCGCTTCGACCAGCCGGCAACGAAGCGTTTCATTGGCGCAGCAGCAATATCGGATCGGTGGTTTGCACCACGTTGAAGGTGAAGCGCGTCGCGCGGCGCGCAGCTAACCAAGCCGATCATGATCTCCGGACAAATTGCCCGCCCCGGTAAAACGTGGCTGCCGCACTCATCGCATTCGCGATCTCATCGCGCAAACAAGGCGTCACCCGGCCTCAGCTTGACCCACCCTGTCCATTGTGACAGGGCGACTCCGATCGCGAGTCGCGTCATTGGTCGCGAGCCAAGTCGGCGCCGTGGTGCAAACCACGGTAACACCGCAGCCGACCGCAGCCCCAACCGGCGTCCATTATGAAGGCGACCAGCCGCATGAAGACGATTGTGATCAACAACCAGAAGGGCGGCGTCGGCAAGACGACGCTCGCGGTGCATTTGGCCTGGTATCTGGCGGAAGCCGGTCGCCGCGTCTTGATCCTCGACCTAGATGCTCAAGCGAACGCAACCGACACTCTCGCCAGTCACGCAGGGAACGCCTCCGCAGCGGAGTTATTCCGGCCTGCGGCGTCGATTGTTCCCAGCGGGATCGAGGGCCTCACCCTCGCTCCAGCCGATACCTCCTTGACCGACGTCGATCGCGGCGACGCGGCTGCAATTGCGACGCTGCGACAGAACCTTGCCGCGGCGAACGAGCATTTCGACGTATGCGTCATCGATACGCCACCTTCTCTCGGGCTGCGCAGCGTAGCGGCGCTTGTTGCCGCCACTCATGTGCTCTCTCCCATCTATCTCGAGGACTACTCGGTAAAGGGCGTGAAGGGACTGCTGCAAACCTTCGTTGGCGTCCAAAAACGATATGGACGCTCCGATGCGACGTTTCTCGGCCTGTTGCCGTCGCTCTTTAACAGCAAGTCGCCACGTCAGCGGGCGCATCTCGATCAACTGCTCCGGGACGCCGGCAAATATGTCTTCCCTGGCCACGTCGTGGCGCGCGACGGCTACGCGGAGGCGGTCGCCGAGCGAGCGCCGGTGTGGTCGTTGAAGCGGCGTTCGGCGCAGGAAGCCGGCCGCGAGATTCGGGCAGTGTTGGCCAACGTCATCGAACGAGCCGGCTGAGGGGGTATCGGATGGCTCTCGACCTTAGCTTCAAGGACCTCGTCGATGCCGCTGCGCAGAACGCAGGCATGGGTGGCCGCCCGCTGCTAATCCCGCTCTCCCAGATCGACGAAGATCGCGACCAGCCACGGCGCGTCTTCAACGAAGATGAGCTTGCGCAGCTCGCGGACTCCATTCGACTCGTGGGCATATTGCAGCCGATCGTGGTGCGGCCTGGCCAGGTTTCGGGGCGTTACTTCATCATCATGGGCGCACGTCGGTATCGGGCAGCGCGACTCGCCGGCCTCGACTCAGTGCCCGCCATCATCCAAGAGGGATGTGCGCCCGATCGCTATGCGCAGATCATCGAAAACATTCAGCGTGACGATCTTGCCACCGCTGAAATCGCTGATTTCATCGTGGCGAGACTCGAAGCAGGGGACAAGCAGGCTGATATCGCCCGCAAGCTCGGCAAGCCGAGGGACTGGGTTTCACGTTTCGCCGCCATTCCAAAAATGCCGGCTTTTCTTCAGGCGAAGCTCCACACCTGCTCCATTCGCGCCGTCTATGAGCTCTACCAGGCTTGGCGCGCGCAACCCGAAGCGATCGAACAGGTCTGCTCGACGCAGGAAAGCTTCACCGATGCTCAAGCGCGGCGCATCGCGCACGAGCTGCGTGATCCATCGTTCACGTCCGTTCTGCGTGCGTCCGGCGATATTCCGAGCTCCGCTCCAGCCATCGAGAACTCAAGACCGAATATTCCGCGGACTGCTCAGAACGAGCGCGCCCAAACTTCTGCCAATGCGCGCAGTCCACACGAGCAACGCAGAAGCAAATCTGCTGTTTCGATCCTGGTGCAGCACCGCGATCGCGCAGGCCGCTTGCTCACTGATGGACCTGCGAACAAAGGGACCCGGTTCGCGTCCGTTCGCTTTTTCGAAACCGGTCAGACAGAGGAAGTTCCGGTTTCGGAGCTGCGCATCGAAGAGATCGCGCCATGTTGAGCGTCATTCGGTCGGCGCCGAACCGAGGCGCTCCTTTCTTCGTAAATCCCAACCGCCGACGATCGCGCGGAAAGAGATCCTTCGAAGCGTTTGGAGTGCAGGATAGGCTTTGCGCCAGCGATGTAATACATCGCGACAGGGTCGGCGGCCGATGGCGCTGATCTCGCTCCGCATTCCCGACGACGTGGCGGCGCGCTTTGCAGTGCTGGCCGTAACCGAGGGCGGCAAATCGGCGCTGCTACGCCGCCTCATTACTGACGCGCTCGACATACAAGCGACAGGCGCCGTGCCATTGCCGATCGGCAGGCCTGAGAAGATGACGCTAAGGTTCCGGGAGAACGAAATGCGCCAGCTCTCCGAAATCGCACAGCGGCGCGGCATGACGCGCACGAGCTGGATCGTCGCCCTTGTGCGTGCGCGGTTAGGGTCGCCCGTGCAGACATGTCCCGACGAACGCGAAGCGCTGCGCGCGATCGTGCGTGAGCTCAATCGGATCGGCGCCAACATCAACCAGATCGCGCGCGCGGCGAACGCCGGCGTTCAACAGGGCAGGGCGATCGAAACCGGACTGTCCGAAATCCGCGAAGTGAAAGGCGTCATCGAAAGCGCGCTCACGGAGCTGCGCCGCATATTTGTGGACAATGCCGATTACTGGAGAGCAGGCAGGTGAGCCGGCGTCGCTCGCCGCGCGAGGCGGACCTGTTCGCGGAACTGCCCCCGATCTCTTACGTCTGGCAAACGCCCATTCGACGTCCGCGTCAGGCGGAATTGGATATTCCCGATGGCGCGCGATCCGGACGGCTGACCGCGGCGATGCGCGCCAAATTGGAGCGCATCGTCAAGCGAGCGCCGGAGGTGATGGTGAAGATCACCGGCCGCACCAAGAGTGTTGAGCATCTCAAGTCGCATCTCGAATACATTACCCGCAATGGCGAGCTAGCCGGTGAAACGGAACAGGGCGCGCTGTTGGTGGGGCGCGTAGGGTTGAAGGATTTGGAAAGTCGATGGGCGGACGACGCCGCTCTCGATGATCGGCGCCGCCGCGACGGTTCGCTTTCGGTAAACATTATTCTCTCGATGCCGGCTGGTACCGATGCGACCGCCGTGAAGGATGCCGCTCGGGCGTTCGCCCTCGAAACATTCGGGCACAACCACGATTATGTCTTCGTCCAGCATCTCGAGGACAAGCACCCACACGTCCATTTGACCGTTCGCTCATACGGCCACGACGGCAAACGTCTCAATCCTCGCAAGGCCGACCTGCAGGTCTGGCGCGAGCGGTTCGCCGCGGGATTGAGGTTGCGGGGAATCGCGGCGGAGGCGACGCCGCGGCGAACCCGCGGCAAGGTGCGGAAGGCGGACCGCGGGACCGTGCTCGCTCTCCGCAAACGCGAGATCACGCCCTATGTCGATCGGCGCGCGCGGGAGGAGGTCTTGCGTGAGGCCGTCGAAGGCAAGAGCGCGGAGCGGCCTTGGGAGAAACAAATCCAATCACGCCAGGAAGCAATCCGTCGGCGCTATCTCGATTACGCCTCGGAACTCGAACGCACGGGGGAGGCGACCGATCAAGCGCTCGCGCGGCAGATGCGTGAATTCGTACGCGACATGCCTGCTATCGAAACGAGATGGCAATTGCTTAAGAAAGAGCTGGCCGAGTTCGCCGCGAGCCGCCGGCGGGATGCGGCGCGCGACACGGAATCCCCTCGGCCTTCCGAGCCCGAGAAGGATGAACTTGAGAAATAGCCGTTCCCGCGGCCCACCTCCGGGGTTGCGAACAAAAGGAGAAACAATAGAAGATGCGCTCCACAAAGGGAGGATGATTCGACGTGCCCGCCGCCCATTTCGAAATAGTCAATTCGCAACAGCGAAGGGCCGCCGAGCACGGCCTCGAGGGACAATCCGCGCACCCTGGGCCGCCCCTCCTCGTCATTGCAGGCACGGGATCGGACAAAAGCGGCGAGGACGACCGCCACGTCTATCCGTCGCGCATGCGGTTTATCCCAGATTCAATACTTTCGATATTTACGAGAAGGGCCTGGCCGACGATTCGCGCCGGAGGCCGAGTTGGCGTCGACCCGGATTCGAAGCGTCCGACTCGACGTCGGAGCGAGAATGCGAAACATTTGGCGATGAGCAATGATTCAAGGCGCCGTTAGAGACGAGCCAAAATGCGCGCGCTTGAACGATCCTGCGCCTGAGCGTCCGCGCAAGATCATCCACATCGACATGGACGCCTTCTACGCCTCGGTCGAGCAGCGCGATCGTCCCGAACTGCGCGGCAAGCCAGTCGCGGTCGGCGGCGAGCGCGAGCGCGGCGTCGTGGCGGCTGCGAGCTATGAGGCGAGAAAATTCGGCGTGCGTTCGGCAATGCCGTCTGTGACCGCCCGCCGGAAATGTCCCGATCTGATTTTTGTGAAGCCGCGCTTCGACGCCTACAAGGAAATCTCGCTGCAAATCCGTGCGATCTTTGCCGAATATACGAGTATCATCGAGCCTCTGTCGCTCGACGAAGCCTATCTCGACGTGACGGACAATCTGAAAGGGCTCGAGACGGCCACCGAGATCGCGCAGGAAATCAGGAGAAAGATTCGCTGTGAAACCGGGCTGACGGCTTCAGCCGGCGTTTCCTACAACAAGTTTCGCGCAGAATTCGCATCGGATCATCGCAAGCCCGATGGGCTGTTCGTTATCACGCCGAAAATGGGCGCGGGCTTTGTCGAGAATATACCGGTGGGGAAGTTTCATGGAATCGGACCGGCGACGAGCGCCAAGATGAACCGGCACGGCATTTACAAGGGCATCGACCTTCGAGCCCAAGCCCTTCCGTTTCTGCTTAAACACTTCGGCATGGCGGGCCAGCATTTCTATTGGATTGCGCGCGGCGTCGACCACCGGCCGGTCCGAGCCGATCGCGTGCGTAAATCGATCGGCATTGAGAACACATTTCCTCAGGACTTGTTCGAATTCGACACGATGCGCGATGCGCTGCGGCCCATGATCG
This sequence comes from Methylocystis sp., assembly GCA_051061385.1. Taxonomy (GTDB): domain Bacteria; phylum Pseudomonadota; class Alphaproteobacteria; order Rhizobiales; family Beijerinckiaceae; genus Methylocystis. The sequence continues at coordinate 21,608 of JBPFDX010000027.1, read as the reverse complement.
ACAAGATCTGGCGCTTCTGCGAAGGCGCCGGCGTGCGCGGGCGGACCATCACATTGAAAGTAAAATTCACTGATTTCGAACTGATCACTCGTAGCCGTTCGCTCTCAGACCATGTCTTTGACCGAAGGGGCGTCGAGCACATCTGCCTTGATCTTTTACCGCTCTTGTTCCCGCTCCAAAAAGGCGTGCGACTGCTGGGCGTCTCTCTATCATCGCTCGGTCAATTGCCCGCCGGCGAGGCCAGGCAATTGACGCTCGGTCTTTGAAAGAACTGTGCGACATCCGATGCCGGCCTGCAGGATTAGCAGGGTATGACGCTAGTCTTCCGGATCTTTGACTTCCACCGTGGGCTCTTCTGCCACTGCGTCATCATCAACAAAATAAATTCGCATGCCCCATCCCGCATAGGTCGTGAGCATCCGACCGAATTGTTGAAGGTCCAACTTTTCATCGTCGACGTAGACGACCAGCTTACCGTTGTCGTCATCCTCAAGGTGGCATCGTAAGACTTGCGCGCGAGGGACCCACTGATCGCCCTCTTCAAAATACTTGATCTGCGGCCGCCCAAGCAGAACCTCGATCACTCGATTTTCGGACTGGGCTGCAATTTCGTCTCGGGCGTCCACGGTCAGGTTGAGCAGAGCGAGAATCGCTGCGTCTGTCATCTTCTCGATCTCGGAACCGACCCGCAAACGTACTGATGAGATAGTGGGGTCAGCATATTCAATAATCGCCCATTCCCCTTCGCGAGATATTCGAACCTCCTCGGGTGAGGCAAGTCGTGGTCGTCTCAGGCGCATAAGTTGAAATCCCCCAGAGTCAGCGTCAGTGTTTGACATTTAACCCACCCGAATTGCATTCAGGAAGGAAGTTAACGCATAGGAATTTATTGGGCCACGTAGGGGGCATGTCATAACAGTGCTAAGCGATGGCGGTGAATATGACCCTCAGTCGAATTGGGTTTTCGAGCGCTAATTCCGGACTTCGGAAAGTTCGAAGCGCACGAAGCATTTGTTGAGAAGTTGCGTGCGACGCATGGTGGAAAATTCGCTTTGAAGCCTCGTTTTTTGGGGTTTGCAGTTGAACGACTTAGGAGACAATATAAGGAGATGTCCGCCTTATGGGCTAGCGCGCTCTCCATTAGCCTCGAAGGTTCTCCAGCCAGATCCTCGCCGATGAACTTGCGTCCTCTGAAGCTTGTTGAGTGTCCCTACGAAGTTCGAATCGACGGAATTCTCCGCGATCAATTTTATGATGTCCGTGACGCGATGGGGTTTGCCCGTCTAATAAAGCAGAAAAACCCAACGTCGACGGTCATCATCGTGGACGCGAGGACAGGAAAATTGGCAATCGAGACCGAACGCTGAGACAAGAATATTGCTCGGCTCCATTTCCAACAGATCTGGACGACGGCCAAACCGAGAGGCGCAGCGACTGCGGCAAGCAAGGCCCGTCCTGCGTTCCCCACGACGCCAGGAGGCGTCTTATGGTGACGCGCGTCTAGACAAGGTCGGCGTGGACAGCGTGCGTCTGTTCTGGCAAACATGCCAGTGGTTCGGGATGTTCGCCGAACGACACCAAGACAATGAGGCGGAACCAATCGATCAGCACAGCGACAGCCATTCCTTGAGTTTGGTCCATCGTCGCTTGCGTCCATGGATACGAACCGCGATCGCCAGGGCCTTGCGCTGCCCGACAATGACAACAAGGCGCTTGCCGCGAGTAACCGCAGTGTAGAGCAGATTTCTGGCGAGCATCGCATAGTGCTGGGTGGCGATGGCGATCACCACTGCGGGATATTCTAATCCCTGCGATTTATGGATTGTCGTTGCATAGGCGGGAACGAGTGCGTCGAGTTCGCCAAACGGATATTCAACCTCGCGACCGTCAAACTCCGCGATGAGAACGCCATCGGCTTGGTCGATATGGCGGACTCGACCAAGGTCGCCGTTGAACACCTCACGGTCATAGTCGTTCTCGATCTGCATCACCTTGTCGCCCGGCGCGAAGCTGCAGCCAAAACGCTCGATCTTCTCGGCCATATTCGGATTGAGGGCGTTCTGGAGATCGCTGTTGAGCGCTCGAGCGCCGAGAACGCAGCGTTGCATCGGGCAGAGCACCTGCACGTCGCGAACGGGGTCAAGGCCGAAGCGGCGCGGAATGCGGGTCGCGAACAATGTCGACGATCTTGGCCGCGCCTTGCTCCGGCTCATTCGCCTCGACGAAAAAGAAATCAGTTTCTTCGCCGGGCTTCGGCCATTCGGGCATTTCGCCACGATTGATGCGATGGGCGTTCCTGACGATCCGGCTTTCCGCCGCCTGGCGGAACACTTCCGTCAACCGCGCGACGGGAACGACGCCTGAGTCGATGATGTCGCCGAGAACTTGACCCGGACCGACCGAGGGAAGTTGGTCGACGTCCCCAACGAGCAGCAAACCGGCCTTTGCCGGAACCGCTTTCAACACCGCGAACATGAGCGAGGCGTCGACCATGCTTGTCTCGTCGATGACGAGCAGGTCGCAGTCGAGCGGATGGTCAGTATCGCGGCGGAAACCCCCGGTCTTCGGATCGGTTTCGAGCAGGCGGTGAATGGTCTTGGCCTCGATCCCCGTCTGCTCGCTCATGCGCTTGGCGGCGCGGCCGGTGGGCGCTGCGAGCAGAAGGCGCGTTCCTTTGGCCGCGAGAATGCGCAGGATGGCGTCGAGCAGTGTGGTTTTACCGACGCCGGGGCCACCGGTGACCACAGCCGCCTTAGAATTGAGAACCATGCCGATCGCGGCGCGCTGAGACGCGGCGAAAGTCTTGCCGGTGCGCGTCTCGACCCATGGAATGGCCTTGTCGACATCGATCGTCGGCCAGGGCGGCGCCCCGCCTGTCAGGGAGCGCAGCCGATCGGCGACGCCGCGTTCGGCGAGATATAAGCCCCGCAGGAACACGCAGGGCTTTTCTTCGATCGTGTTCGCCACCACGTCGCCGCCGGCGAGCTCATCCGTGAGGGCGGTCCGAATGGCTCCCTCGTCGACTTCGAGCAGCGCCGTTGCCAACTTTATCAGCTCCTCAATGGGGAGTCCGCAGTGACCCTCGTCTGTCGCCTCCTGCAAGGCGTAGGAAATTCCGGCGCGCACCCGTTGCGGGGCCTCCCGCGTCATGCCGAGCTTCATGGCGATGGCGTCGGCGGTCCGAAATCCGATGCCGCGAATGTCGCGCGCCAGACGATACGGATTCTCGGTCATGACCTGAATGGCGTCGTGGCCATAAGTCTTAAAGATGCGCACGGCTCGGGACGTGCCGACGCCGTGCGAGTGCAAAAAGACCATGATGTCGCGCACGGCTTTTTGCTCGGCCCAGCCGGCGACAATCTTTCCTGCCCGGAATTCGCCGATGCCGGCAACCTCGCGCATGCGCTCCAGCTCCGCCTCGATAAGCTCGAACGTCTTCTCGCCAAAGGCCGCGACAATCCGTTTGGCGAGCACGGGGCCGATCCCTCGCACCATGCCAGAGCCGAGATATTTTTCGATTCCCTCCGCCGTCGTTGGCGGCGTGGTCTTTAGAAAGTCCGCCTTGAACTGGAGGCCGTGGGCGCGGTCGGTGATCCAAACCCCGACGGCGTGGATGAATTCGCCCGCCGAGATCGAAGCGACATGGCCGACGACAGGGACAAGGTCGCGCTTGCTGCGCGCCTTCACCTTCAGCACGGCGAAACCGTTGTCCTCATTGTGGAAGGTCACCCGCTCGACAGAGCCGACGAGCGTCTCTCTTGGCGGCGTCGCATCAAAAGACGGGGGCAAGCTAGGTGAACCGTTAACGAGGCAGCGGGAAGGCATCCTAAATCGGAAAGGGGAAGGACGCGACCGTGAGCCTTGGGAATCGCGTTCGCCGCCTACTTTTCGCCTCGGCGCGCAGAGCTTCGGGGACGCCCTGAGGGATGCAAAAATGACGTTGAGTCGCCGCACCGCGGGCCAGCCCGCAAGCCGTGGGTCAGGGTGGCTCGCTGTTTTCTTCGGCGCCGCTTCCGATGTCGCTGCCATTAGGTTTCGCGGCGCCGATGCCAGGGATGTAGCCCAACTTCTCATCCAAGGCGGCGAGGGTCCGGAAAGCCGAATCGAGCGCCGCGGTGGCTTCGCTCAGAGCGGTGCGGATTTCACTCAGTCTGGAAATGGCTTCCTGGTCCGCTGCGATGACTTCGGGTTTCACGCGCACAGCCCCGCCCTTGGCCTTCGCGATTTCCAAGCGATTGAGCCGCTTGAAGACTTCATGGCGCGCGGCCGCCTCCTCCTGTTCCAGCGCCTCGGCCCTGGCATATGCCTCGCGATAGCGCTCCAGCGCCTTGATGGCTTTCTTCTCGAGATCAGCCTTCTCGCTCATGCTCTCGTCCCAGGCCAATGGTTCGATGATTAGGGTAGTTCGGCTGAAGAAACTTTTAACGGCGTCGAACCGCGCATCTGTTTAGGCGCATATCCTAAAATGGGATAATTCCAAAACCGGATTATCGGACGGGCTCGCCTTCTTCGAGCCCCGTCCGTATCGATGTCCAAAACGCTTCGATCGCCTCGCCAGCGCCAGCTGTTGGCTTTGCTGGTTCAGGCGCGAAAGGGGCGCGGGCTAACCCAGGCTCAGGTTGCGGCGAGACTGCGAAAACCGCAATCGTTCATCGCGAAAGTGGAAGGCGGCGAGCGGCGGCTCTACGTCATTGGATTCATTGACCTCGCTTCCGCCTTGCGGGTCCGCCCGGCCGAGCTGATCGAATGCTTGCAGCCGGCGCGTGGGGCGAAGCGCGTTTTTCTAAAATCGAAAGAATAAGATGATCGGGCGTGGCGTGATCAGCGTTCCCGCTGACGAGTCCTTTCCCGGATTTCTTCAGGGTTCCGTCGAGCTTCGCCCATGTCGGTTCGCGACCTGTTGTCTTCCGATACTCGTTCCTTGACGATCGCCCGTTCGAAGGAACGCCCCTGTTCGAGGTGGTGAGCGATGCGCTTTCTCGCCGCATCAAGGATTTTTTCACGCGCTTGCTGGTCGCGCGGGAAGGCGCGTTCGAGAGCTTTTTCGATGATCGCGAGCTGCGATTGCGCGGCGACGAGGTCGGCGTCTTGCGCCGCCGCCTTACGATCGGCGGCGCGGAATTTTTCCGCCCGCGCCCGCCAAGGGCTCTGCGGAACCGGCCGCCGATCGGCGCTCAGCTTGCCAGGAGAGGCGTCGATCGCGGTGACGTTGTTCTGGGTTCGGCCGGCGCCGTTCCGGCGCGTCTCGAATCGATCTTCGGGCTTCGCTTTGCTCAACTTCGAACGGTTCCACAATTCCGTTGGGCGCCGATTTACGCGCTCCCGCGCCTCGCGCCTGCTTGCCAACGCCCGCCGGTCGATGTCGGTCGGCTCATAGCCCGCAACGTCCATTCCACGCGCGCTTGCCTCTAACCAGGCCTCGCGCCGGAATTCCGCCGAGCCGCGAAGATGGATGGCCTGCCAGTTCCGGTGTTCCGCGACCGCGATCATGTCGTGGATCACTTGCGCGGAGGCGATCCGCGTTGTGAGCCGGTCTTCCGTGGCCTTGAAGGCGAGATATTCGCCGCGCTCGTCGGCATAGACGCGCGCTTTTAGGGCCACGCCTTCTTTCGCCTGCTGGTCGGCGACCACGTAATATTTGCGGCGGACGCGATCAGGAAAGCCGTCCTCATGCGCCATGGCGGGTGCCGCATTTTTGGGAGGCGACGCGTCGATCGCCGCCTCGAGGCCAGGATCGCGCTTTTCAGAGTTGCGCGCCGCCTCCGGCTCGTCGCTCTTGCGATCTTCGCCAGCCTCAATGACGCGCTCGATTGTAAAGTCGACTTGCGCGTCAGCCGCGTCGCTCATGTCGCTCCCCTCTCGACGTGCGGCCCGAGCGACGCGCCGGCTCGATCGCTTGGCTGTCGATATAGTTCAGAGTCCAGGCCTTCATTTCCTCCTCAGATAGACCTTCGAGATCGACGTCGACGTCCCCGAAATCGAAAGTGGCGTCCGAGGGAATGGTCGACGGATCGGCGATTTCTTCATCGCTCAGCGGCCGCGTCTGGAAGACCGCGCGTAGCTCCGCGACTTCAGAGCGAAGTTCCTTGATTTCGGCGTCGAGCAGGGCCGTGGAGCGGCCCTTCGGCAGTTCGGGCGCCGGCGCCGGCAGCACGCGTTCGAGAAACGCCTTGTCCTTGTAATAGACGATCTTGTCGGCGATGACCGGCGGAACGCCGGCCATCAACAGGATCGCCTTGGATTTGGGCAGCAGCTTCAATTCCTGGGGCAGCATTAAAGCGCGGCGCTGCGCGGAGACGGTTTCACTCGTCGCCCGCATCGCCAATCCCCTTGGTCCGCTCCGGCTCGAGACCTTCACAGTGTCGTAGCCAATGCGCTCCGAGAGCTCGTTCGCGACGTCCTGTTCCTTTGGCGCGAACACCACCTCGATGGCGTGGTTGGTGATAATATTCTTCGCGAGATCCGGCCCGTAGATTGCGCGCAGTTGCGCCGGGCTCTGGATGACGGTGAGCAGGCGTACGTTGAAGCCGGCGAGGAAGGCGACTGACTTCGCGAGCACGCTGACATTGCCGAGCGCGGCGAACTCGTCCAACAGCAACAGCAGTTTGCGATTGAGCTTTTGGTTCTGCTCCGGCAATTCGCGGGTGTGGAGATCGATCGTCTGCTGGTAGAAAAGATTGAGGAGCGGGCTCAAGCGGTCGAGATTATCGGGTGTTACCCCGAGATAGATCGACATCGGCCGCTGCCGCAAAAGCCGGAGGTCGAAGTCGTTCTCCGCTGTCGCCGCGTCGATGCGGGGATTGAGCCAGAGGCCCAAACGCGCCGTCACCGTCTTGCGCACCGAGTTCAGAGTATTCTCTGAAGCGGCCAAAAAATCGTTGAGCGCGGTCACGCAATGGCGCGAGAGGGGCGATGGGCCGGATTTGCGCGCCGCGATGATCTTGTCGAAATGTTTCTTCAGATCATGGGTAGAAGAGAGCTGGCGCAGGATTTCGCCAATAGTGAAGGGCAGCCCGGGCGTTTCGGCGACATAGCCGCCGATCGCTACGAAAGCTGAGCGGGCGGCCTCGAACCAGAAGGGATCGCCACGCGTCTCGGAGGGGAACAGCATGACGGCGATGCGTTGCAGATCATCATAGAGATCCGCCGGCTCGCTGCGCACATAGGAGAGAGGATTGTAACGGGCGGTGCGGCCGCTCTCGTCGAGGGGATCGAAGAGATGGACTTCCTGCCCGTGCGCGGCGCGAAAGCCCGCCGATTTATCCCAGTTCTCCTTTTTTACGTCGAGGACAACGACCGAATCCGACCAGTTGAGAAGATTGGGAATGACGTAACCGACGCCCTTGCCGGTGCGGGTCGGGGCGTAGACGAGAACATGCTCCGAGCCCCCGAAGCAGAGGAGAGAGCCGTCCTTGCGTCCGAGCAACAGGCCCTGCCGCGCACGCAAGCCCGCCTCGGCGATGTCGCGCGCGCTGGCGAAGCGCGCCCTGCCATGCAAGGGGAGGGGACGAGGCCGGAAAATTGCGCCGAGCGCGCCGAAGGAGACGACGAGGCCGGCAAGAGTCGAAAGCGTCAGCCAGCGATCGAGGCGTTTGTCGGCGTCATAATTCGCCAAGCTGTTGACGATCTCTATAAGATGGAAACCGCCGTCGTGGGCGTGAAGGCCAAGCAGGAGCACGTTCGAGGCGACGAAGAGGAAGAGCGCTGAAGCGCCGACGACAAGCGCCGCAAAGAACGTCGTCCTAACGGGCGTGCTCGCGTTTGCGAAGGGGGTCATAATAGATTTCCGTGATGCGGTAACGGCCGTCGCGCTTTTGCATTTGCACGACGACGTCGACGAGCAGGAGAAGCAGCGAGCGGATGTCGTCGCGATGGAGGTCGCGGCCTTCCGCGCTCTCTTTCACGAGGAGGGTCAATTGCTCGAAGGCGAGACGGGCGCTGTCCGCGTGCACCGTGGTGATCGATCCCGGATGCCCGGAATTCACGTTGCGCAGATAGAAGAAGGCCGTGCCATCGCGCAGCTCCTGCAACAGAATGCGATCGGGGCGCATGCGGAGACACGACTCCAGGAGTTCGCGCGGACCGACCTTGGCGAGGCCCTGCCCATCTTTGGAATAGAGCAGCCGCACACAATTCCGATGCGGGATGACAAGCTCGGCGGCGTCTTCGATGGCGATGAGCCGTTCGTCCTCTGGGATCGCCGCGATCAACGCCTTCGAGAGCGTCGTCTTGCCGGAGCCCGTCGCTCCCGAAATGAGGATGTTGCGGCGGGTCAGCACCGCGAGCTCCAGGAACTCGCGCCATCTACCCGCTTCCTTTAAGGCGAGCAGGCGATGCTCGTCGGCGGAAAGCTCCTCGCTCGCCGTGCGCACTTCGTCGAAGAGCTTCGCCTCTTCGAGGTTATGAAGAGTCATGGTCAGGGCAGCGGGCTTGCGGATCGTCAGGCTCACCGTGCCGGCGGAGACGGCGGGCGGGACGACGATTTGGCAGCGCTCGTCGCAAAGAAGCGTGGTGGAGACGATCGGGCGTTCGGCGCTGACATCCTGTTTGGTGAAGCCGGCCGCGGCGGTCGCGAGATGCAGAAGGTGCTCTTGCGTCAGCGCCGACGCCTCGCGCCGCGCCCAGCCGGTAGGGCCTTCGATGAAGACTTCGCCCGGGCGATTGACGACAATCTCCGTCAGGCTGTCGTCTCCAAGATAGGGCGCCAACGGTTCGAGATAGCGCTCGAGGACGAGACGCGCACCGCCGCGATCGCCGGTTCCGGCGGATCTCACGGCTTGGTCACCATGACATGGTCCGCGAGGGCCGCCGGAGGAGGATGGAATATCCGGGCACGCGACTCGATGCGACGAAGCCGATAGACGGAGGAGAAATCCAGGTCGCGCGCGACGAACACATTGACAAGTTCGCCTTGGTTCTTGTTCAGCGTCGGCGGGATGTCGATCGAGTGCTGGACAGCGACGGCCGCGGCGGTATTGGCGGCGCCGGGCGCGTTGACGATCTGAATGTCGCTCGTTTGTAGCTGCTGGCGACCGATTGCGGCGGCGTCGCCGACGATCGACAATAAGAGCGCGCCGCCGAAACGCTGCCAGAAATGCGTATCGATCTCGCCATCGAATCCGGCGCGGCCGAGCGCGTCGGTTCCGGGCGAGGCGAGCGCGACGATCACGCCCGTAGGGGTTTTTGCCCGCGTCCACAGCACAAATAGGCGGTGCGAGCCACGCCGGACATTGGCGCGATATTCGCCGACGATCTGCGTCCCCTTTTCCATCAATACGACATTGCCCGAATCCGACATCACGTCGCGTGAGACGACGCAGGAAACGAAGCCGGGAACGTCCGACGACATGGCGGTTTCGAGAACGCAAGGAATGGCGGTCCCCTGCGCGACGAGAAGATTGCGGTTGGGAAGCCGCGAGGCGCGCACGCCTTCGAGCAGGGTCGGCTGCAATTTATCCAAAAGCTCATTTTGGGGCGGCGGCTCCCCGATTCCGTTAGGGTGGGACCCCAACTCGTTTGTAATCGGATTGTGAATCGCCCGCGCCTGGAGCGGCCGGTTGTAGGCGAGCACTGGCGCGCGCCGCGCGCTCTCCATCAACTGATCGGTCGGCGAGGGCGTCAGCGCCGCAGGGGCGGGGCGCGGAATGGCGCCCGTGACGTCCGGCCCTTTCGGCGTCGGCGGCTCCCGCGCCGGTTCGAAGGCCACCGCCTGACGGATCAGGAGTTTGTTGGGCGCGAGGTCATTTGCTTTCCTTTCGCCCTTCCATGTTCCCCAGATGATCAGCGCCGCGAAGGCGGTCAGCGCCACGGCCCCGAGGCCGCGCTGGAGCGTCGCTCGCTGGCTGGCTTCATTCGAGCCCGCTACCGGAGTAATGCCGCGTTCACCGGGGAGCGCGTCGGTCTGAGCTTGAGTCATTTCTCACCTTTCATCGCCGCCCGGCCGGGGCTTTCGGCAGCCGAGCGACATTGGGACTCATCGTATTCGTGCCGGGATTGACGCCCACGGGATCGAAGGCTTCGTTGTAGATGCAGAGAACGTCGCCGCCTTTGCGCAGCCGAAACTCCAGCGCTGTCGCATGGACGGTGACGAGCTCGCCGCGCACGTCCTTTGGCGCAAGCGTCTCGGAGCCGTCCGAGGCGATGAGGTAAATCGCCGGCACTTCGCGATTTCCCGCAAAGCGGAAAGTCGTCTCCTTTCCGTCGTCGAATACGGCTTCGGGCTCGAGATCGATTGATCCTTGCGCCGAGAAGCGCCAGTTGCGCGCTCCATAAGCGCGAGAGACGGCGAAAGCGTCTTCGATCAGAGCCCCTTCGCGCCCGGCTCCCCGAGCCGCCGCCTCTATACGGCGGCGCTCGATCTCATCGCTGGGATAGGTGAAGCCCACGACGAAATAGCCCTCCGCAAGCGAGCTTTCCGCGATCGACAGCTCGAATTGGTAGGAGCGCTTGCGGCCGTTGGCCCGCGTGGTTACGACCTGCAGATTGGTCGGCGAATGCTTCTCACGCGGCTTGAGGAATAGGATCGATCCAGCGGGCGCGACCTCCCAGGCGACGGAGTCGCCGATCGCCACATGCGCGATCTCTTCGTCGTCGGCGAAAACAATCTGCGTCGAGGCGCGAATGACGCCGTAGATCTTGACGACATTGGCCGGGTCATAGGTCACCATCCTCACGCGCGCGTCGCGGGAGCCGGGGGAAGGCTGCTGCAGCGCGATCGCCGGCGCGCTCGGCAATCCGGCGCAGGCGAGCGTCAGTAGGACGAGGGGGAGATTGCGGATCATGGCACGGCCTCCGGATCGGCGCGGTATTCGGAAACGAGGAAGCCGAGCGGATTGATGAGGCGGTCGCTCGAGGAGATCGGCGCATTGACATAGGAAAAGGTGAGCGTCGCGATCCAATGGGTGATGCGCGTCTCCTCGCCCTTGCGGCTCTCGGCGAGATAGCGGACGGAGGCGACGTTATCGCTCAAAAGCGAGATCGCCTTGATGCGCACATTGGCGATGCCGAAGCGGCCATGCAGAACCTGCGGGCTCTCGGGGTTGGAGCCGCGATACCAGGCGGCGAAACGCGTCTGTTCGGCCGGGGCGGAGAGTAGGGAGATCGTGCGGAAATTCGTCTCCGCCTCCGCGGCGCTGTAGCCCTCGCGGGCGCGCACATAACGCGCCAGGAAATATTTGGTGACGGCGTCGTCGTAGTGCGGCGGCGTTTGTTTCAGCGCGGTGACGGTCTCGACGATCCCTGTCGAATTGTCGACGCGGATCACGAAGGGTTCGACCGTCTTCAAGGGGGCGAGCGCCGCCACCGCGCCCACGGAGACGACCGCCAAGCCGCAAGCGCTCCCGGCGATCACCCAAGCGATCCGCTTCGAGCGTTGCGCCGAGAGCAACAGGTCCTGCTCCCAGCGGCGCGCATTCTTGAAATAGGCTTGCAGCTCGTCGGGGCGAACCATCGTCAGCCCTCCTTGCCGCATGAGCGATAGGAGGCGAGGTCATTGAGGCGGCTCGCGGTCGGCTTGTCGCTCGCGATGGACGGCGCCGGCGCCGCGCGATTCAGCGCAGTTGTGGCATTCGGTCGGCTGGTCTCGGCCGTGCGGATCAGCGATGAGGGAGCCGAGCCAAGAGCCTGCGGCGCGCCCTCCCAATCCCACAGGGAGCGGTTGAGGGGACGACGCGCGAACCCATCGCAAGTTGGCGGCGCGCTGGAAAAAGTCGCACAGCCGCCGAGCGGCCACGCCATCGCACACATAATGATTAATCGCCGCATTTCGTTAATAATCCCATGTCGTTCGGCGCGGCCGCCGCCGCCCCGTCCTTCGTTGGCTCGGCTTGCTTCGATCAGGCCCGTTGAATGCTGCCGCCTTGCCTGCGCACCTTCATCGCCGCGAGGCTGCGGTTCGCCGACCAGCGCGCCCCGGCATAGGCCCCGGCCGCCGCGGCCGCCGCGTTGGCGACGAGCGTTCGCGTCACCAGCCGACTCGCGAGCGAAGCGCCGCCGCCGGCGAGCCCGCCTGCGATTGACGGTAGTTGCAGGGCGATGTGGCCGGAGAGGCCGAGCAGGGTGCTGATGGCGACCGCGCCGACCAGCGCCTCGCCGAGTGTCGTGGCGTTATTCGAGAATTTGTCGATGAAGCCGCTGACGGCCGAGAGCATCAGTCCGACGAGAGCGATGACGAGCACCAGCAGGATCAGGAAATTCGCGAGCTGGCGCAGCCAGCTTTCCGCGAATGGGCGCGTGGCGTCGAAGAGAGCGAGCGCAATAAAGAGCGGGCCGAGCGCGATAACGATCGCGAGACCGATCTTGGCGTAGAGCAGGACGGCGAATTGCAGAAACGAGCCGATCGCAACGAAGACCAGGAGAATGGCGGCGATCAGCGCCGGCGCGATATTGGTCAAGCCCGCCTGGTCGTAGATTTTATTGGCGACGTCAATGCCCTTCGAGAGCAACTCATCGAACGGCGCGCCGGAATTGACGTTGAGCCCGGAGCCCGCAATGGCGTTGCCGATTTCCTTGGGGAGAGAGTCGAAGAAGAGGCCGGTGACATATTGCTGGAAAGCCGAAGAGTTGGTCGCGAGCAAGACGACAACGACGACGCGCATCGCTCGCCACGCGAAATCGAGGATCGGCTCGGCGATCGCGCCGCGCATCACGGCAAAGCCATAGAGGATCACATAGAGCATGACCGCGACGCGCAAGGGGCCGTTGACGTAAGCGGCGAGATTAGAAGCCGACGTCGAGACGAAATTCGTGAGCGGCTGCTCGAACTCGTGCAGGAAACTGTCGAAGACGTTCACGGCCATGCGGGCGAATTCCTATTTCAAAGCGTCTTTCATCTCTTGCACGGTGATCTTGTCGCACGCGGCGCTTGCGTTGACGCAGTCGGGCGTCTTGTTGAGCGCGCCGGGATTATCGCGGCAGGCCTTGAGCGTCGCCTGCAGCTCGCCACGATGCTCGATGAACCAGGAGACCGTCTTTGCCGGCGGCGGCGATCGTTGTCCGGACATGGCAGGCGAGGGCGCGTCTTCGGCGCGTTTACTGCCTTCGCCGCAGCCAACGAGTCCGGCGCTAATGAGCGTTACGAGCAGAAAGAGAGTCGACCGTATCATTTCAGCGCCGCCTTCATTTCATCGACGATTTGTCGCTGTTTTTCCCGCTCGCGCTGCGCATCCATATCACCGCGCGCCTGCTGGATCATGGCGAGGCCCTGCATGCGTAGCACGTCGTTTTGCAGCAGCGCCTGCTCGGCCTGGAGGCGCGCCGAGAGGTCGAGCACTTCTTTCGCATCGCTTGCCGAACTGATGCGCCTGCGCAGCTCTTCGAGAGCGTCGATCCTTTGCGAGGCCGTGTCATAAACAGCTTGGCCGAGCGAATGCTTGGCGCCGGTCTCGCGAGCAATGCGATCAAGCTCGCTCTGATAGTAGGAGTTCGCGCTTTTTCCCGCGTAGGCCCGGTTTTGTGAGAGATATGAATCGATGGTGCTCGCGAAACTGCCGCTCCCTTGCCCCGCGACGAGCTTCTCGATCTCCGAGAATTGTTGCGGCAGAACTTTGCGAAACTGCGGGGTGTTGAGCAGCGCCCCGATGTCGTTGGCGTTCGTGAGCTTATTGACGCTGTCGTAGAGCCGTTTGGCTTCGCTCAACTGATCCCGCGCGGCCTGGAGCTGCGAAGTCAGCGTGTCGACCTGTTTCTTCATCTCGATCAGCTGGTCAAGCTGGCGCGCAAACACACTCGGGTCGAAAACGACCTGCGCCGTGGCGGGCAAGGCGGAGAGCAGGGCGGCCAGAATGGCCGCGCTTATCCAAGGGGGAGGAAACTTCATCGGGTCTACTTTCGCTCAGCGTGGAAGATCGGCAGCCAGTGAGCCGGGTCATCGCCGACCTCTCCGCGGATGCGATCGAGGAGTTCGACGGTTTCCGTGCGGCCAGAGAGCACGGCGAGCTCATCGTCGAAGCCGGTCAAATCGAGCTTCGCCACCACGGAATTGTGTCCCTGCTTGACGAGGAAGCGCCGACTCTCGGGGGCGAGCTCCTCCCTGACCAGACGAAACTCGGCGTCGGTGAGATGGAAGCCGTCGACATAGTCGGCTCTCGTTCCGCGCGAATTCGGGAGAAAAATTTGCGTCGGGCATTGCTCGACGATGGTATGGGCGATGGGCGAAGCAAGGGCGTCGCGCGGCGACTGGGTGCCGAACACCATCACGCCGTTCTGCTTGCGGATCGTTTTCAGCTTGTTGTTGGCGAGATCGCGAAAGGCGTCGTCGCCGAGCGCTTTCCAGAACTCATCGATGTCGATGATGAGACGGCGGCCGTCGATGAGCCGCTCGACGCGATGGAAGAGATACATCATCAGCGCCGTGCGCACGGTCGGATGATCGAGAAGCTCGGTCATGTCGAAGCCGATGGCACGGGAATTGAGGCCGATCTCGTCCTCGTCGCCGTCGAGCACCCAGCCGAGCGCGCCGCCCCGCTGCCAGCGCTCCAACCTTGCGCCGACGCCTTCCGGATCCTGCTGGCCGAGAAACGCCCGCAACGCGCCGAGCGAGCGCTCCTGCGGCCGCAGACGGGCAAGAGCGCGAAGCCCCGAATCGATCCGCTCTTCTTCGGCGACCGTCAGCGGCCGGCTTTCGGGCGTGACCAGCTTGCGAATCAGCTGGCCAAGGAAAGAGAGATTGGCCGGCGTCAGCTCCAAGGCTTTGAGCGGCGCGCAGCCCGTCGGAACGCCATCGCGCAGCGTCAGATACGTTCCGCCGGCGGCGCGCACAAAAATCTCGGCCCCGCGATCCTTGTCGAAGAAGATGTAAGAAGCCCCCAGCCGCTCGGCCTGCGATAGCAGAAAATTCTGCACAACCGTCTTGCCCGACCCCGAGGGGCCGCAGATGAAAGTGTTGCCGAGGTCGCCGTGATGGAAGGAAAAATAGTAGGGCGAGCCGGAGGCGGTCTCGAGCATGGCGACCGCCGGTCCCCAATGGTTTCCGTCGGGCTTGCCGGTCGGATAGGTGTGAAAAGGGGAGAACGCCGCGAAATTGCGTGAGGTGATGGCGCCGGACCGGGCGCGGTATTTGAAGAGCCCTGGCAGCTGCGCCCTGTAGGCCGCCTCTAATCCTAAATCTTCGCGCGCTGCGACCGCGCCGGCGTCGGCGAGCGCCCTCCGCGTCAAGCTCATGAACTCTGCAAGCTGCCTCGGCGTCTCGGCGTAGATGAGCGCCGAAAGATGGTGATCGCCGAGCGCGAAGCGGTTCGATCCGAGATCGTCGAGAGCGTCGCTCAACTCCTCGATTTGCGAGGCCGCAGGATCGCGCGCAGAAACCAGCTGGTTCTGCTTGCGCGTCAACACCGTCTTGGCGTCGGCTTTCGACAGGAAGGCGAAAGATTGCGTCAGGACGAGCTCGAACGGCAAGGAGAGGAGCCCGTTCAACAGTCCGGGCCTGGTCGAAGCCGGATATTCCTTGATCCCGAACATGCCGGCGAAGAGCGAATCGCCGCTGCGGCGGATTTCGAGGGCTTCGCGCCCGAAAATGACCCGGTTCGTATAAATCGCCGGCCCGATCGGCCCCTGCGGCAAGGGCGTTGGCAGCCATTCGCCGGAGGCGAGCGCGTGCAGGAACTCCATCGGCTCGGAAAAGATGAGCGCCTTACGCTCGATGAGCCCCAATGGACGGGCGCCATAGCGCTCGAGCGCCGCCACGATGTCGCGTGCGGCGTCACCGAGCCGCTTCAAGGCCTCAGTGTCGACTTCCGCTGCGATGCGGTCCGCGCGGCCGAGCCGTTTGAAAAAGTCGGCGGCGGCTTCGGTCGTAGCGCGTCCTGGATGCCAGACAAGCGTGAGGTAAAGATCGTTGCGAAAGAGCCGTTCGCCGTGCAGCCTTTCGCGATAACGGGCGTCGAGCGTTGCCGCGAAGCTCGAACGGAATTGCCCTTCGGGGTAATCCATCGAGCGTCGGCGCACGAGATGCGTCCACAGCGCCAACCGCTCGTCGGCGAGATTGCGCAGCGTCAGATTGAGCTTAGCGTGGAGGTCGTTGAGATCGGCGGTCGCGGCGGTCTCGAAAGAAACGCCGTCGAGGCGGATAACCGTGATCAATGCGCGCGTCGAGAGGCTGATAACCGTCTGGTTCACGTGCCGCACAAACGGCAGATAGACGTCCGGTTCGAGCTCGCGCGTTTTAATCGCCGCCTTACGCATGGGCAAAGTCTTTCGCTCGATAGGGCTTCACGAGCCGCAGCGGCGTGCAGGATGAGCCGCCCCAGAACGAAGCATTGCGCATCCGCCCACGCGTCTCGAGCCACGCGAGAAGAATGCGGAACATGTTGGGATCATACCGGCAGATGATCCGATTGACGCCGTGGATGGGGAGCGCGACCAGGCCGTAAAGGATGCTCCCAGCGGCGAGGAAAAGGATGCAGGAGAAAATCATATTGAAGGCCATAGCCTCCATGGTGACCCCTGCGATCATCGCCGGGCGCGTGCAGGCGAGAAACAACATGTCCTCGGCCAGTCGGTGCGGCTCCATCATCAGCGACCGCCAGTCAGCGTCGACACCACTTCTGAGGCGCCGAAAACAATGGCGACGCCGAGCACAACGTAAGCAGCTTTGCGCAAATCGAGATGACCGAACATCCAGGCGACGCCGACGATGATCACGGCAAGAGTCGCCAAGAGACGCGCGACATTGCCGGTTAGCAGGGTGACGATGTTCTGCAGCACGCCTTCGATGTTTGCTGATTGCGCCAACGCCGGCTCGACGAAGCCGATGCTGATGATGAGGCCCATGCAGAGAAGTGCGGAGGATTTGCGAAGAGAAAACATCAGAGACTCCCGATAGACTCGCGACGGATGGGCTCGCGTGTCGTTAGACCGAACGAAACGAGAGAGCTCATTCAGTGCTCATAGACAAAAAGCGAAGCGCCGCGGCCGGAGCGATATACGTCGAGGGTTGGACGCTGCTCGTTGGGCGACATGCCCGCCGAGGAACGTTCCGCTGCGGATCCGCCTAAGGGCGGGACCGCCTGTGGACGCGCCGCAATCTGGGGCGCCGCTAGCGATTCCTTTTTGACGAGGCTCGCGACGACGGACGCCGCGGCCAATTCTGGATCGCTCACCCTTGTGCGCGCTGCCTCGAGTCGCGCTTGGTACAGTGCGCGCAGGCCGGCGACATGCTTGCAAGCGTCGAAGCTTGCTGAGATCGTCAGCCCAGCTTGTTTCCTTTCTTCGGGACCAAGTTGAGCGAGACCGATTCGCACGTTTTGTCCGGCGACGGTCGCTTCGCTTGCCAGTTGAACGCCTTCCTCGACGCTGGTCGCCTGAACGGTAATCGGCTTTCTTCCATCGATCGTGATCAAGAGCGGCTCGAAGGCGCTCGTTTGGCGCACGATCGCCGTCAGCTGCGGGATAGCCGCTCCCGGCGCGCAACTTTCAAGGAGAGTAACGAAAGCGGCAGGATCCATGTCAGGGAGTCCTCTTCAAAACGTCAGTCGAGATTGGCGAGCCTTTGGCCTCTTCAACTCAGGCGACGAGTCGCCATTTCGCGACTGCGCGATCTTTGAGGGCGGGCATCGCATGCGTTCGCCTGTGAGCGTGAAGATCGACAAGAGACGCGGGCGCGAGCTGTTTCATTTCCGAATCGTCTCCAGCTGCGGGACTTGAGGCTCGCGAGCAATGCAGCAGGAGGTCTCGGTATGGAACCTGCCACTTTAGACAGGGCGGCTGTGGGTAAAATTTGGGGTTCTGCCCAAAAGTCGCCCCATCAGGACAATAGACGCCAAGCATCTATCTCGCTCGTCTCTCGATGGCGAAAAAATCTAACATTTGTATGCGGTTGGGCGCCGGATGAAAAAGGCTGAAACGGCATTCCATGAATTCATCGACGCCGTGTACATTGCAAACACGAGGGAGGAATTCCAACGCGTCGGAGAGCGCGCTGCGCATGCGCTGGGCTTTCGATGGTTCGCATATTATGAAGGAGGCGACGGCGACCCCACTGTCGTCACTTCCTATCCGAAGAGCTGGGTGGATCGCTATTGCGAGGAGCGATATCAAAATATCGATCCTGTTCTTCGTCAGGCGCGTACTCTTGGCCCCGTATTTGTGTGGGATGCGAGCGACGCGGCAACGACGCGATCAATGACAGAACGTCGTTTTATCGATGAAGCGCTGAGCTTCAACATCAGAATGGGAGTGACCGTCCCTATTGCTGCAGGCTACGGCCGTTTCGGCGCCTTCACATTTGCGGCCGATGATCGCAGTCCCGCGATCGATCGCCTCACGGAGAACTCGAAAGATCTGCTGCAGATAATGGGGTTTGCCTACCATGCTCACGTAAAAGCCAGAATGTCGGATCAAGTGGGTCTCGATGAGGATAATGCCGTGCTGACATTCAGAGAACGGCAATGCCTCGGATGGGCGTCGTTGGGAAAGACAATGCAAGAAATGGCCACGATTTTGCGCGTTACGCCGCGCGTGGTGAAGTTTCATCTCGACAACGGCCGGCGAAAGCTCGGCGCATCGACGCTGCCTCACGCCGTAGCCCTCGCTCTTCGTCGGGAATTGCTGCCGTAGCACGATAACCTTTTGGGAATTGCATAGGCGACCGATCACCCTCGACAGTTGTGATAATGTTTCTCTGACAGGCTTAAGGAATCAATTATCACTCGTGTGGGTCGGAAGCGGTGGAGATGCTGCCTCGCTGCAGGCGCTCGGCGAAAACCTGCCGACCAAGAACGCATTTTGCGATTCATCGTTCGCGAAGCAATTCTCGATCAGAAGCGGGCGCATGGTCAGGTATGGCTGAAGGTTGTCTGGCAGACCGTCGCAACCAGTGAGCATTGCTTACAGAGGCAAGTTCACACTTGCCGCGACTACTTTGATATCGACGTGCTGCGCCGGCGGAGCTCAACGCCGCCAACAAGGTGGACAAGGCGATCGCGGAACTCTGAATCGAGAGGGTTTTGTCGGGGCGCGCGGCTGTACAGCCGACGCGAGCCCGCCGGAGCGGCCTGATGGCAGCTACTCCATCCAGGGCGCCGCGGCCACGCTCGGCGTGATGCTGCAAACGATTCTCAATTACCTCGCTCGTGGACTGTTAACCCATCGGCTCACAAAGGGCGAGCCTTAGCAAATCACCTCTCAGTCGAGCAATTCAATAGGCTTCGCACCCATCTCCAGCGCAAGGCGTTCGAGAAAGGAGGCATCATGAAAACGTCTGCTCGCCGAAGACGCAGGCCCATTTGGCGGAGCGGAGATTGGTCGTGATGATGACGCTGGTGCGTTCGTAGACCCGGTCGCATTGTTGTGCCCGTGTCACGAAGATGCGAAGGTTTTATCGCGATACCGACATCGCTTGAAGGCTTTGGAGCCGCAGAAGCAGACTCGAGGCCAGAGTTCGCGGTGGCGCGTTCTGCACCGTTTTTGGCAGAACTGGCGCCATGCGGCGCACGGCGTTGCAACGCACGATCGTGTCACGCCAATCCTCATCCCTGATTTGCGGAGGCTGCGATGGTCAAAGCGTCAGAACAACACGCCAGAAGCCAGTGGATCAATGTTGACGCCCTCTATGCGGCGGGCGTCTTGGTTTGGATCGCCGTCGTTTGGGCGTGCGCCTATTACGTCGTAAGCGACGCGATCGCCGATGAATCGGCGGGTGTGGGCGGCAACAGCTTTCTCCTCGCCGCCAGTCTCGCGACGGCGGGATTGATTACGGCTTTTTCCCTCAGAGAGTTTTTTGCCGCCTACAAGCGCTTGGGTGGCAAAGAGGCGCGCAACCAGCGGGAGTAAGGCGATGACCAAGGTCGGATTATTTGTGACGCTCGAGGCGCAACCCGGAAAAGAAATGCAGCTCGCGCAGTTTCTCATCGGCGGTTTAGAACTGGTTGAGGCCGAGCCCGACACGACCGCATGGTTTGCGGTTCGCACCGGGCCTTCGACCTTCGCTATCTTTGATGTTTTTCCCGACGAAAAGGGACGCACGGCGCATCTTTCCGGCGAAGTCGCGAAAGCGCTGATGGCCAAAGCGCCGAAACTTCTTGCCAAGCCGCCCTCGATCCAGAAGATAGACGTTCTTGCCGATAAACTCCCGGCCGCCCCTGAACTCGTCAGCGGGTGACGGCCGCTGAGGGCGGGCCGCTTAGGGCTGCAACGGGCTCAACCATGGAAGTTATCGTCCTCGGTTACGACGGTTGCCTTGGCGCCGGTTTGATCGGCGCCGTGGACATGCTGAAGCTCGCGTGGCTCACGATTTCCAAGGACCAAAATCGCGAGCCGATCAGCGTCTCTACGGCGAGTTTCGATGGACAGCCGATCCAGGACAGCAGCGGCCGCCGGCTAAAAGTGGATGGGAGCGTTACCGCCGATCCTGCGAGCGCCGTGATTGTTCCGGGCTACCTGAGTGACGACGGCGACCGTTTTCTCGGCGCAGCGTCGATCGCCGCTGCCGCCGCCTGGTTGCGACGCCAACATGCGCTTGGCGCATTGGTATGCGGCTCGTGCAGCGGGGTATTCTTGCTCGGCGAAGCCGGCCTCCTCGATGGCCGGCGCTGCACGACCACCTGGTGGCGACACGACGAGTTGAGGGACCGTTACCCACGCGCCGACGCCCAATGGGGCGCTCCGCTGCTCGAGGATAGCCGCGTCGTCACGGCTGGCGGCCCTCTGTCGTGGATAGATCTTTGTCTTCACGTGATACGAGCGCTGTACGGCGCCTCCGCCGCCAAAATCGCCGCCGACTTCACGGTCGTCGACACTGTTCCCTCAACCCAATCGACCTATGTTCCACCCGCTCATCTGGCCGCGTCAGACCCGTTTCTACTCAAGGCTGAACACATTATTCGGCAGGCCGGCGACGCGCCGTTGACGGTGTTGGGCCTCGCGCGCGGACTCGGCACTTCGGTTCGAACATTGCACCGCCATCTCGAGCGCGCGTCAGGAGAGACGCCGAAGCGCTTCATCGAACGCGTTCGCTTTGAAGCCGCGAGAACCCTACTCGAAACGACGACGCACTCGGTCAAGCGCTTGGCGGCGAGCGCTGGCTATGCTGACGAGGCGAGTTTTCGGCGCGCGTTTTCTCGATACTCAGGGATGACGCCTGGCGCCTACCGTAGATGGGCCCAAGCGCGCAAAAACAATTTCCGCGTCACGTAAGCCCTCGGAGCGTAACGTCACTGCAAAACGCGGCACCGTTGCCCGCGTTGCACTCGTGTCGTTGCCTCATGCGGACAGCGTTGTCGCTGTCCGATATTGCCCGACTAATGTCTCATCCGGCGCGCTGCGACGCGCCGCTTCGCGCGCAATCCTGAAGACCACCGAAAGATCGTCGTTGTTTTTCGGTTGAACTGAAGGAGAGAAAAATGAGCGAAGCTACGCAATCGGCGGTAGGCGCAATCGGGCGCGCCGAACCAATCGTGGATTTGAGAGGGATGTGGATCGGCCTGGCCGTTCTGAACGGGTTCTATCTGGTCGTTCGCATTTACGAGCAGATTTACGGCTGGCGGGCTGGCCTCGATTCATTCGCGCCGGAGTTCCAGACCTATTGGATGAGCATTCTGTGGACGGAAATTCCGCTGGAGCTCATCTCGGGCATCGGCCTCGCCGGCTGGCTCTGGAAGACGCGCGTGCGTGAC
>JBPFDX010000026.1:0-36323 GCA_051061385.1 Methylocystis sp. | reverse complement strand
AGCCAAACTCGCCCTCATCGCCGTCGCCAGGAAGCTGCTGACGGTCCTCAATGCCATGATGCGAGACCGAAAGCCCTACCTGCAGACCAAACCAACATAACCGTTGCCGGCCCCCCGTGCGTAATTGCGCACTAGGCCGGGACGACAGCGAATGTGTGGTACCGCTTGCGGTCAAGAATCCGCATCAGTGACTGACGCGTGAGCGAGGCACCGCCGGAAGGGTTCCCTCCCCTTGCGGGGAGGGAGCCGCGCGGCATGCTCACCTCACCGGCATTCCTCGCGATGCGTGAGCGCACCCGCCCCCGCACACGACCCTGTGACCATAGTTGAAGGCTGCGACGACGAAACTTCTGGATTGTTGGCCGCGTAGACGCCAAGACAGGAGCGCTATCTGCGAAGGTTTCATTGATGCACGACGTCTCGATCCCGGCGGCCCTGATCGCCGGTCTGGTCAGCTTCCTGTCGCCCTGCGTGCTGCCGCTGGTGCCGCCCTACCTGACCTATCTCGCCGGCGTCAGCATGGAGGACCTCGAGATCGAGACGCGCTCCGCCGCGCGGCGCGACATTCTGCTGTCGTCGGTTCTGTTCGTTCTCGGCTTCACGACGGTCTTCGTTGCGCTTGGCGCGACCGCCAGCGCCTTCGGCGCCGTGCTGCGCGCCAACCTGCATATTCTGTCCTGGATCGCGGGCGGCATCATCATTCTGATGGGCCTGCACTTCATCGGCCTGCTGAAAGTCGGCCTTCTGTATCGCGAGAAACGCGCCGAGATCAGCAAGCCGATGGGGCTTTTCGGCTCCTATGTCATGGGGCTCGCCTTCGCTTTTGGCTGGACGCCGTGCATCGGGCCGATTCTCGCCGCGATCCTGGCCGTCGCCGGCACGCAGGAGACGGTCCCTCTCGGCGCCGCCTTGCTGGCCACCTATTCGCTCGGTCTCGGCCTGCCCTTCATCGGCGCCGGCTTGGCGCTTGGCCGCTTCCTCGCCTTCGTGGCGCGCTTCCGCCAGCATTTCGGCAAGGTCGAGAAGGTCGTCGGCGTGCTGCTCGTCTTCACCGGCGTCGCCTTTCTCACGGGCGGCGTGCAGGAGATGTCTTATTGGCTACTGGAGCTGTTTCCCGGCCTCGCCAAGCTCGGATAGGCGAGGGTCAAAACCCGCTCTATGACGAACATCGGCTGCCGGAAATCGACCGGCTGCGCGGGCTCGTCATGGTCCTCATGGCGCTTGACCACATGCGCGATTTTTTCGACGCGGACGTCATGCGCTTCTCGCCGACGGATCTCGATCGCACCTATCCCTTTCTGTTCTTCACGCGCTTCATCACGCATTTCTGCGCGCCGACCTTCACCGTTCTCGCCGGCGTGGGCGCCTATCTCTACGGCGTGAAGGTCAAGGACCCCGCGGCGCTCTCGAAATTTCTCGCGTCGCGGGGCCTGTGGCTGATCTTGCTGGAGGCCGTCCTGATAAGCCCGGTCTGGGGCATGGGCTGGGGACGGATCGAACTCGCGACGCTCTGGGCGATCGGCTGCAGCCTGCTGGCGCTCGCCGCCCTGTCGCGTCTGTCGCCGCGAACCGTGCTGCTCATCGGCGTCGCGATCATCTTCAGCCACAACCTTCTCGACGGCGTTCACGCCGCCGATCTCGGCGCGTTCGGCCCGTGGTGGAGCCTGCTGCACGAACCCGGCAAGTTGCCCTTTGATGTGCCGGGCGGCGTGCTTTATCCGGCGCTGCCCTGGATCGGCGTCGGCGCGCTCGGCTACGGAATCGGACCGCTATTCCTTGATCCCGCGAAGCGGCGCGACCGTGCGCTGCTTCTCGCCGGCGGCGCGGCGCTGGCGCTTTTCGTCGCGCTGCGCTTCTCGAATCTTTACGGCGATCCGCGGCCCTGGACCCCGCAGCGCGACGCCCTTTTCACGCTGCTCTCCTTTCTCAACGTCACCAAATATCCGCCCTCACTGCTCTATCTTCTCGTGACGCTCGGCGGCGCGGCGCTGGCGCTGCCCGCGTTGGCGCGCGCCGGCGAAAGAATCGGGGCCGCGCTGACGGTCTTCGGCCGCACCCCGCTGTTCTTCTATGTCCTGCATCTTTATGTCGGAGTCGCCGCAGCGCTGGCTCTCGTTTTGGCGCGCGGCTATTCCCTGAAGGACGTGGCGGCCTGGGCGAAAGGCGGAGGACCGCCGCCGGATTTCGGCGCGGGCCTGACCGGCGCCTATGTCGCGTGGATTCTGGTCGTTGTCGCTCTTTACCCGCTGTGCCGCTGGTTTGCGGACGTAAAGCGCCGACGCCGCGATCTGTGGTGGTTGACCTATCTGTAACGACGCCGCGGCGAATTGACGCATCATGTCCCTGTTAAGGTTTCGGCGTAAGCCGCCTTGGTGGTCGCGCAACGCGCTTGTATAGAGGGAGCCGACCGTAGGGCGCAGGTTTCCCGCTCATAAGAGGTCTTATCGCCAGAAGGCGGGAAAAAACGAATGCTCGAAAAGCTGGTCGCCTTTTGCCTCCGCTGGCCATGGACAGTGGTTCTGCTCACTCTCGGTCTGACGGCGGGAGGCGTATACATCACCGTCGAACGATTTGCGATCGACACCGAGACCGGGAATCTCTTCTCGCCGGAGGTCGCCTGGCGGAAGAACGAAGCGGCGCTCTACAAGGCTTTCCCGGACCTTCTTGACGTCATTGTCGTCGTGATCGACGCCAAGACGGGCGAAGAGGCCGACAGCGCCGCGAAACGTCTCAACGACGCCCTGCAGGGTCAGCCGCTCCTGTCGCGGGTATGGCGTCCGGACGAACACGAATATTTCCGCAAGAACGGGCTGCTGTTCCTCCCCGCCGCCGACATCGAAAAACATGTCGGCGTCATGATCGGCCAGCGCGACGTTCTGCAACCGCTCGCCGAGGATCCCAGCCTGCGCGGACTGTCGAACGTCCTCGTCGGCAACTTCAAGTCGGCGTCCGGCAGCGAACGCGCCTTGAACATGTACATTAGCGGCGTCGAGGAGTTTTCCGCCGCCATCGAAGCGGCCCTCGCGGGAAAACAGTCGGAGGTCGACTGGGGCAAGCTGCTGGCCTCTGGCGGAAGCGCGCCCGCCACGCCGGAACAGGATAAGCGAAGGATCGTGATCGCCAAGCCGATCGTCGACTATTCCGACCTGCAGCCCGGCGGCGATGCGATAAAGCTGGTGCGAAAGACGGCAGCCGACCTGCATCTCGACGAAGAGCACGGAATCAAGCTGCGCCTGACGGGTCAGATCCCGCTCGCCGACGACGAATTCGCCACTATCTCGGAAAATATGGCCCTGAACACCACCGGCACGCTCGCGGTGGTGACGCTCATCCTGTTCGCCGCGCTGCGTTCTCCAAAGCTGATCCTCGCGGTTCTCATCACGCTGCTCGCCGGACTCGCCATCACGTCGGGGCTCGGCATCCTGATGATCGGCCGTTTCAACCTGATCTCGGTCGCCTTCGCCGCGCTGTTCATCGGGCTCGGCGTGGATTTCGGCATCCAGTTCGCGACCAAATATCGCGAGGAGCGCCACAACGACGACAATCTGGAGCGTTCGCTGCTCTCGGCGACCAGCGGCATCGGCGGCTCCCTCACTCTAGCCGCCGTGTCCCTTCTTGCCGGCTTCTTCTGCTTCCTGCCCACCTCGTTCAGCGGCGTGTCCGAACTCGGACTCATCGCCGGCGTCGGCATGATCGTCGCCTATATCGCGACGCTTACCTTCCTGCCGGCTGCGATCAAATTGCTGCGCCCGCGCGCCGAACATATTCCGATTGCGACGACATCCCTCGCCGCCGTCGACCATTGGATCGCGCACCATCGCGCCATCGTGCTGATCGGAACGGCGATCGTCGTGCTCGCCGGCATGCCCGCGCTGCTGCATCTGACGTTCGATTCAAATCCGATGAATCTGCGCGATCAAAGGGTCGAATCGGTCGCGACCTTCCTTGATCTCTCCAAGGACCCCAAGACCGCGCCGAACAAAATCGAGGTCTTGGCACCGTCGCTCGAAGCCGCGCGCGAACTGCAGAAAAGGATCGCGGCGCTGCCTGAAGTCGATCACGTCGATACGATCGATTCCCTGATTCCGAAGGAGCAAGACGACAAGCTCGCGCTCGTCGACATGGCGGTGTCGCAGCTGCGCGGCGTGTTAAATCCCAAAGCGAAGGCGCCGCCGAGCGACGCGGAAACCGTCAAAGCGCTGACGAACGCGGCCAAGGCGCTGCGCCGGGCCACTGCAAAGAAGCCGCTGCCCGCGGTGACGCGCTTTGCGAACGACCTCGACGCGCTCGCGAAAGCAAGTCCCGAGACGCGCGCAAAAGCGCGTCAGGCGGTGTTCGGCGGCTTTGACACGATGCTCGGGGAAATCCGGCAAGCGCTGCAAGCGCAACGCGTGACGATCGACACCCTGCCCGAGGATCTGCGCCGCGACTGGATTTCTGAAACTGGCTTGGTGCGCGTCGAGGCGACGCCGAAAGGCGACAGCAACGATCGCGTCGTCATGACGGAATTCGCCGAGGCGATTCAGGCGATCGCGCCCGATGCGAGCGGGCCGCCGGTGATCGTGTCGGAAGCTCAAAAGACGATTACGCGCGCGTTTCTCGAAGCCGGTCTCTACGCGTTCATTGCGATCTTCATCATCCTGGCGGTGGCGCTTCGCAATCCTCTCGACGTCGCGCTGACTCTGGGCCCGCTGGTGCTCGCCGGAATCATGAGCCTCCAGGCCGCCGACCTGCTCGGCATGTCGCTCAATTTCGCCAACATCATCGCGCTGCCGCTGATGTTCGGCGTCGGCGTCGCCTTCCATATTTATTACGTGATCGCCTGGCGGAAGGGCGTTGTCGACATGCTGGCGTCGAGCCTGACGCGCGCGATCTTCTTCAGTTCGCTGACGACAGGCACCGCTTTCGGCAGCTTGATTCTGTCAAGCCATCCTGGAACGGCGAGCATGGGCCAACTTCTCGCCATTTCCCTGTTCTTCACATTGCTCGCCGCCTTCATTATCGTGCCGGCGTTTCTTGGTCCGCCGCGCGCGCCTGCAACGGATGCGGGCGACACGGCTTGACGGAGTCGGCGTACCGCCGTTCGCTACCTTGAGCGAATCGCATTTATCGCAACCAGACAGGGATCCGGCGTCATGAGAAAAGCACTTCTACGCATCGCGATGGCGACGGCCCTCTGCGCGCCCACCGCGGCGAACGCCGTCGACGCCATTTACGGCGTCTGGGTGCGCGAAGGACATCCGACAGACAAGCTCGAGTTCTACGATTGCTCTGGCAAGCTCTGCGCCAAGGGCATCGAGCCGATGCCGGATGGTTCGCCGCCCCCGCAAGTCCTGCGCAACGCCGCGAAGACCACGCCCAATCACTGGGAGGGCGAGATTAATGATCCCGAAAGCGGCAAGACCTATATCGGCAAGATCGCGCTCGATTCTCCGACCGCGCTGACGATGACCGGCTGTCTCGTCGCCTTCCTGTGCCAGAGCGAGACCTGGACGAAGGTTTCAGGCCCCACGAAGCCCGCGGCCGACGCCAAGCCGTCGGCGCATGAGCCTGCAGCCAAATCGGCCGCGCCGGAAGCCAAGGAGACCACGGCCAAGGAGACCACGGCGAAGCCCGCCGCTCATGAGCCTGCGGCGAAGCCGGCGGCCAAGGCCGGCAAGGCCGGAAAGGGCAAGTCCGCCGCCCCTGCGGGCGAGGCGGAGTAGAATCGCGATTCGGGCCGCCGCGGGCGGCCCGATCTTACCGATAGGTAACTTGACCCTGGCTCTGTCCCGCGCGAGCTTCAATTCACAGCTTTTCGCGCGGTGACGGCCATCGCGCGCCTCCCCGCCGCCGCTCAGAAGGCTAGCGACTCGCCGCTCGTCAGAGTTCAGACGAGCGAAGCCGAGCCGCAGAGACAACCGGCGGGCCTTCCCGGCGCCTTCGCCGGCGCTTAAGGAAGGGGACGCTCGGGCCGTTCCGCGGGCCCTCCGGAGACGTCTGCTACTTGACCGCGCCCGCCCTGTCTCGCACCTCTCGCTCGGCGCTGGCGGCCGCGATGCTCGCCGCGGCGCTTGGCGGCTGCGATCTCGAGTGGGACAAGCCTGATCTGTCGGCGCCTCCGCCCGCGCGGTTCAAGGAAGCGAAGCCGCATCCGCAGCCGCCGATCCCCGGCGGCCGAGATTTTGCCGAAAAATTCGGCTCGAAGGAGCTGACGGAGCTCGTCGAGCGAGCGCTCGACGACAACCTCGACCTCGCCGCGGCCATCGGCCGCATCGTCCAGGCGGATGCGCAGGCCCGCGTTTCCAGCGCCGCGCAATGGCCGTCCGTCAACATGACGAATATCGCGCGCTCGACGCGCATCCCAGGGACGACGATCAACGTCGGTTCCGCCGGCACGGGCTTTAACCCCGCGACGTCGAACACGGGCTCGCAGCCGGTTTTCGACGCCCGCACCTTCGGGTTTTTCCAGCTCGGCCTGACGGCGAGCTATGAAATCGATTTCTGGGGCAAGAATGAAGACGCCTCCAAGGCCGCGCGCATCCTCGCCAACGCCTCCCGCTTCAACCGCAACGTCGTCGAGATCTCGACCGTCGCCGCGGTAATGAACGCCTATTTCCAAGTGCTCACGGCGCAGGATCGCTTGCGCATCGCCTACCAAAACGTCGCCATCGCACAGGGCGTCATGGACGCCATCAACGCCCGGCTCGAAGTCGGAACGGCGACCGTGCTCGACACCTCACAGCAGGAAACGATCCTTGCTCAGCAGCGCGCGACGATCCCTCCGCTCGAACAGACTCTGCGACAAACGCGCAACACGCTTGCGGTGCTGCTGGGCCAGACGCCGGAAAGCATGACCATCAAGGGCGGGTCGCTGACAAGGCTCAAGTTTCCGCGCGTTGCGCCGGGGCTGCCCTCGGAAGTGCTGCTGCGCCGGCCAGACGTGGCTGAGGCGGAAGCGCGGCTCGCCTCGCAGGAATTCTCCGTTCTGCAGGCGCGGGCCGCCTTTTTTCCCTCGATCACGCTCACGGGTCTTTACGGCTTCCAAAGCGCGCTGCTCTCGACGCTGGTCATGAGGCCGGACGCCATCGCCTGGCAGATCGCGGGGACGCTCACCCAGCCCGTGTTCGACGGCTGGAACCTTCAAGGGCAATACGACCTGCAGAAGGGCCGCTATTCGGAACTCGCGGCGCTTTATCGCAAGCAGATTCTAACCGCGCTGTCCGATACTGAGAATGCGCTGATTGCAATACGCGAAACGGACCGCCAGATGAAGCTCCTGGGCGTCGCCGTCTCGGCGGCCCGCAGGGCGCTGGACGCCGCAGAGATGCGTCTGCGGGAAGGGACAATCGATATCGTGACGCTGGCGCAGACGCAGACCAGTTATTTCCAGACGCAGGATCAGCTTGCGGTCGCGCGGCTTTCCTATTTTCAGGCGGCGACGAGCCTTTACCAGGCGCTCGGCGGCGGCTGGTCGCCGACGACGCGCGAAATCGAGATCGCGCGCTCCAACGCCGCCTATGAGGCTGACAGAGGACCATGGCCATGACCCGCGTCAGCCGAAGGGTGCTGCTTGCGATCGGCGCGCTCGCGCTCGTCGGCGCCTTTGCCTGGGCGTATCAGGCCGGCAAGCTGCCGGGCTTCCCCGCCAAGGACCAGGGCGCGCCGACGGCGCGCAGCGGCGGGTCCCGCGGCGACCAGATCACGACCGTCACCGCCGCCAAGGTCCACGTCGACGACGTGCCGGTGACCATCGACGCCGTCGGCACCGTGCAGGCCCTCAACACGGTCACGATCCGCACCCAGGTGGACGGGCGCTTGATGCGGCTCGCGTTCACCGAGGGACAGGACGTCCGCAAGGGCGACATATTGGCTGAAATCGATCCGGCGCTTTATCAGGCGCAGTATGATCAGGCTGTCGCTAAAAAGGCGCAGGACGAGGCCAATCTCGCCAACGCCCGCGTCGATCTCGCGCGCTATGAGAAGCTCGTCGTCGGCAATTACGCCTCCAAGCAGCAGCACGCCACCCAGAAGGCGACCGTCGCCCAGCTCGAAGCGCTGGTGCGCGCCGACAAGGCGGCGATCGACAACGCCAAGACGACGCTCGACTATGCGACGATCCGCTCGCCGATCGACGGGCGCGCTGGCATCCGCCTCGTCGACGTTGGCAATATCCTGCACGCCTCCGACCAGACGGGCATCGTCGTCATAACGCAGCTGAAGCCGATCTATGTGGTGTTCACTTTGCCTCAGCAGGCGTTGCCTGCCGTGCAGAAGGCGCAGGCTCAAGGCAGGGCCAAGGTCGTGGCGCTCGGACCGGACAACGCAACGCCGATCGAAAACGGCGAGCTGACCGTCATCGATAACCAGATCGACCAGCAGACGGGCACGGTTCGTCTCAAGGCGACGTTTGCGAATCCGAAGCTGTCGCTCTGGCCGGGGCAGTTCGTCAACGTCCGGCTGATGCTCGACACTCTGAAAAGCGTCGTCGTCGCGCCGAGCCCGGCCGTGCAGCGCGGGCCGAGCGGCGCCTTCGTCTATGTGCTGGGTCCTGACGACATCGCCATGATGCGCGAGGTGACGACAGGCCGGCAGGATGAGAAAATCGCCGTCATCGCTTCGGGACTGCAGCCGGGGGAATTCGTCATCACGAGCGGCTTCTCGCGTCTCTCGGACGGCGCGAAAACTCGGGTGATAAACGCGCCGGCGCCCGCGAACGCCCAGAATGAGGCCGTCGCCGGCGAAGACGACCGCCGCGCGCGCGGCGCGCGCAGCGACGACGCGCGTGGAGGTGATCGGACGACGCGATGAACGTATCGGCGCCCTTCATCCACCGGCCGGTGGCGACGTCGCTCTTGGCGTTCGCCGTGCTGCTGTTTGGCGTGATGGGCTATCTGAAACTTCCCGTCTCGCCGCTGCCGCAGGTGGACTTCCCCACCATTCAGGTGACGACGCAGCTTCCAGGCGCCAATCCCGACACGATCGCGTCGCTGGTGACGGCTTCGCTCGAACGCCAGTTCGGCCAGATTCCGTCGCTGACCAGCATGTCGTCGCAAAGCTCCTTCGGGCTTTCGCAGATCACGCTGCAGTTCGATCTCGACCGAGACATCGACGCAGCCGCGCAGGACGTTCAGGCGGCGATCAACGCCGCCGCCTCGACGCTGCCCCGCAATCTTCCCTACCCGCCCGTCTACGCCAAGGTTAATCCCGCCGACACGCCGATCCTGACCCTGACGCTGCGCTCGAAAACCGCGACGTTGCGGGATCTGAGCGATCGCGCCGATACGCTGATCGCGCCGCAGCTCTCGCAGGTCACGGGCGTGGGACGGGTTTCGGTGCAGGGCGGCGTGCGTCCCGCGGTGCGCATCCAGGCCGATCTCGCCCGGCTCGCCGCCAATCGCATCAGCATGGAGGATCTGCGCCTCGCGATCGCGGCGGCGAATATCGCCGGCGCCAAAGGCTCGCTCGACGGCAGGCGGCAATCGTATACGCTCGACGCCAACGACCAGATCCTGCGCGCGCGGCAGTACAACGATATCATCGTCACCTGGCGCAACGGCGCGCCGGTGATGCTGCGCGACGTGGCGCAAGTCATCGATGGCCTGGAGAACGCCCGCGTCGGCGGCTGGCACAATGGCGAGCAGACGGTCGTGCTCGACGTGCTGCGCCAGCCGGGCGCCAATATCATCAACACCGTCGAGCTGGTGAAGGCGGAGCTGCCGCAGATTCAGCGGGCGCTCCCCGCCGGCATGTCGCTTGAGATCGTCAACGACCGCACCGTGACGATCAGGGCCTCGATTTTCGAGGTGCAGTTGACGCTCGTCATCGCCGCGGCCCTGGTCGTGCTCGTCGTGCTGATGTTTCTGCGCAGCTGGCGCGCCACCATCATCGCGGGCGTCAGCCTGCCGCTCTCGATCATCGCGACTTTCTCGATCATGTGGGCCGCGGGCTTCTCGCTCGACAATCTGTCGCTGATGGCGCTGACCATCGGCACGGGCTTCATCGTCGACGACGCGATCGTGATGATCGAGAACATCGTGCGCAATATCGAGCAGGGCAAACCGCCGCGTCAGGCGGCGCTCGACGGCGCGCGCCAGATCGGCTTCACCGTCGTATCGCTCACCGTTTCGCTGATCGCCGTCTTCATTCCGCTGCTGTTCATGACCGGCATCGTCGGACGGATGTTCCGCGAGTTCGCGCTGACGCTGACCATAGCGGTCGTCGTGTCGGCGGCGATCTCGCTGACCCTGACGCCGATGCTCTGCGCGGTTCTGCTGCGATTCGCGCCGCACGGCCGGCGCCGCGAACGCTCCCGCTGGGAAACGCTTTCGCTAGCGCTCGATCGCGCCTATCACGCGTCGCTCGACTGGGCGCTCAAGCGCGAGACGTTCATGCTCGCGCTCACCGTCGCGACGCTCGCGCTCACAATCGCGCTCTACGTCGTCATTCCCAAGGGATTCCTGCCGCGGCAGGACACGGGCGTGCTGTCGGCCGTGCTGGAGGCGTCGGCGGACGCCTCCTTCGACAGGATGACGGAGCTGCAAGCGAAGATCGCGGAGGAATTTCGCCACGACCCCGACGTCAAGGCGGTGACTTCCGTGCTCGGCGTTGGACCGCTCAACGCGACCACCAATGTCGCGCGGCTTACCCTGATGCTGAAGCCGCATGGCCAGCGCCACGATAGCGCCGAAAAGATCGCAGACCGGCTGAAAGCGGTTGGCGAAAAAACGCCTGGCGTCGCGCTTTACATCCAGCCGGTTCAGGACATTCAGATCACGACCAAGCCGAGCCGCTCACAATATCAATATACGCTGACCTCCGCCGACACCGGGGAATTGCTGACATGGTCGAACCGCCTGCTTGATCGCCTCCGGGAGTCCCCGGGTCTGCGCAATGTCGCCGCCGAAACGCAGGACGGCGGCCTGCGCACGCTGATGCACATCGACCGCGAAAAAATGGGGCGGCTCGGCATTACCGCGCAGATGGTCGACGACGTGCTCAACGACGCTTTCGGCCAGCGGCAGATCTCGACGATCTATACGCAATCCAACCAGTATCGCGTCATTCTCGAAGCCGCGCCGCAGTATCAACGCGATCCGTCGGCCTTGCAGAAGCTCTATGTCGCGCCGCTCGGCGGCGGGCCGCAAACGCCGCTGGGCGCATTCGTGCGGTTCGAGAATCTCTCCGCGCCGCTGTCGGTCGCGCATCAGGATCAATTCCCGGCGTCCACGATCAGCTTCGACCTTGCTCAGGGCTACGCGCTCGGCGATGCGGTGAAAATGATCGCCGACGCAGAAGCCTCCATCGGCATGCCGTCCTCGATCATCGGCGTGTTCAGCGCCGACGCCGCCGAGTTCAACAAGTCTCTCGCGAGCGAACCCTGGCTCATTCTCGCGGCGATCGTGTCGATCTATGTGGTGCTCGGCGTTCTCTATGAGAGCTTCGCGCACCCGTTCACGGTTTTGACGACGCTGCCGTCGGCGGGCGTCGGGGCGCTGCTCGCGCTGCTCGCCTTTAACATCGAAATGTCCATCGTCGCGCTGATCGGCGTCGTTCTGCTGATGGGCATCGTCAAGAAGAATGCGATCATGATGATCGACTTCGCCCTGGACGCCGAACGCGACGAAGGACTGTCCGCGCGCGATGCGATCGTGCGCGCCTGCCATCTGCGTTTCCGCCCCATCATGATGACGACGCTCGCCGCGCTCTTCGGCGCGCTGCCGCTGGCGCTGTCTCACGGGCCGGGCAGCGAGCTGCGCATTCCGCTGGGGGTCGCGATCATCGGCGGCCTGCTCCTCTCGCAGGCGCTGACTCTTTACACGACGCCGGTCATCTATCTCGCCGTCGAGCGTCTGCGCGTCCGTCTTTCAGGGCCGATCGAGTCGCAGACGGCGGAGGAAGCACAAGGCGACCTTGAGCCCGCCGACGACTTGCCGAAGCCGCCCACCCGGGAGGCGGCCGAGTGAACGTC
Source organism: Methylocystis sp. (assembly GCA_051061385.1). Taxonomy (GTDB): domain Bacteria; phylum Pseudomonadota; class Alphaproteobacteria; order Rhizobiales; family Beijerinckiaceae; genus Methylocystis. The sequence goes on along the minus strand of JBPFDX010000026.1, from coordinate 24,373 downwards.
TCCGCGCCCTTCATCAAGCGGCCGGTCGCGACCACGCTGCTTGCGAGCGCGTTGTTTCTGCTGGGCGCCGTCGCCTATTTCTTCCTGCCGGTGGCGAGCCTGCCGGCGGTGGATTTTCCGGTCATCGGCATCTCCGCGGTGCGGCCCGGCGCCGATCCGCAGACCATGGCCGCGTCGGTGGCGGCGCCGCTCGAGCGGCGCCTGGCGACCATCGCCGGCCTGAACGAGCTGACATCGTCGAATTCGCTGGGTTCGACGCAGATCATCGCCCAGTTCGACATCTCGCGGCCGCTCGACGCGGCGGCGCGCGATGTTCAGGCGGCGATCAACGCCTCGATCACAGACCTGCCCTCGGATCTGCCGACCGCGCCGACCTATCGAAAGGCGAGCCAGTCGAGCATGCCGGTGCTCGTGCTGGCGATGACCTCGGACACGCTGCCGACCAGCGCGATTTTCGACGCCGCCGATTCCGTGATCGCGCAGCGCGTTTCGCAGGTTCCCGGCGTCGCCGAGGCGCGCCTCGCCGGCGCCGAGCAGCCGGCCATCCGCGTCCAGGTGGACAGCGCGCGTCTTGCGGCCATGAGACTCGGCGTCGACGCGGTCGCTAATGCGCTCAACGCCGCCAACGCCCACTCCGCCGTCGGCGCGCTCAGCGGCGATGCGCGAGAAATAACGCTTGCGACCACCGATCAGCTGTCGACGCCCGAGGACTATCGCAACATCGTCATCGCGTCGAACAACGGCGCGGTGGTCAAGCTCGGCGACGTCGCCACGGTTGAGCTCGGCGTAAAAAACCGCAACGCCGCAGGCTGGTTCAATGGCAAACCGGCCGTGCTGCTGATCGTCACGAAGCAGCCCAACGCCAATGTGATCGAAACCGTCGATCAGATTAAGGCGCTGCTGCCGCGGCTGCGGGAATGGGTGCCGAGCGGCGTCAAGATCGACGTGCTCGCCGATCGCACGCAGACGATCCGCGCCAGCATTGAAGACATTCAGCGCACGCTGGCGATCTCCGTGATGCTGGTGATGATGGTCGTCTATGTGTTTCTGCGCCGGTCGACGCCCGTGATTGCGGCTGGCGTCACCGTGCCGCTTTCTCTGGTCGGCACCTGCGCGGCGATGTGGGTCGCCGGCTTCTCGATCGACAATCTGTCGCTGATGGCGCTGACCATCTCGGTCGGTTTCGTCGTCGACGACGCCATCGTCATGATCGAGAACATTCAGAGCAACGCCGAGCGCGGTCTCAACCGACTCGAAGCGGCGCTGGTGGGCTCGAAGCAGATCGGCTTCACGGTCGTCTCGATCAGCCTGTCGCTGGTCGCCGTGTTCATTCCGCTGCTCTTCATGGAAGGCGTGATGGGCCGGCTGCTGCGGGAATTCTCCTGGACGCTGACCTTCGCCATCGCGATCTCGACTGTGATCTCGCTGACCGTGACGCCGATGATTTGCGCGCGCTTGCCCGCGCCGCGCGAGAAGGCGCCTTCGCGCTTCGACCGGATCATCGAAGGCAGTCTCGACTGGGTGGTTGATTTCTATGCGCGAAGCCTGAGGCCGGTGATCGATCACCCATGGGCCACGCTCATGGTGGTGGTCATCGTCATCTTCTGGACCGTCCGTCTCTATGAGACGATCCCCAAGGGCACCCTGCCACAGGACGATATCGGCCTGATCAACGGAACCACCGAAGCGTCCGGCGATGTTTCATTCGCGGAGATGTCGCGCTTGCAGCGGCTTGCTTCCGAGACGCTGCTCGCCGACCCCGACGTCGTCAATGTCGGCTCCTTCATCGGCGCGCAGCATCTGACCTCATCGATGAACCAGGGCCGCCTGTTCGTCGCGCTGAAGTCGGCCGACGAGCGGCGCGCGTCCAGCAAGGAAGTCATCGCGCGCCTGCGTCGGGAATTCGCGAAAATCCCCGGCCTGGCCGTGTTCATGGTGCCTTCGCAGGATTTGCGATCCGGCGGTCGGCTGAGCAAGGCCCAATATCAGTTCACCCTCTCGAGCCCCTCGATCGAAGTGCTGGAGACGTGGCGCGACAAGGTGCTCCAGCGACTGAAGCAGGCGCCGGAGCTCATCGACGTGACCTCCGATCAGGAGCGCGGCGGGCTGCGCGCCAAAGTCGTCATTGATCGCAACGCCGCCTCCCGAATGAATGTCCAGATCGCCGCCATCGACGCTGCGCTGAACAGCGCCTTCGGCCAGCGGCAGGATGCGATCGTCTACACCCAGCGCAACCAATATCGCGTCGTCTACGAGACGCCCCCCGAACGTCAGCGAGACATTCGCGATCTCGCCGGAATTTACGTCACGTCGATGTCGGGCGAACAGATTCCGCTCACCGCGCTCGCTCATATCGAGCGCAGCTCGATGCCTCTTGTCGTCCATCATCAGGGCGTGACGCCGGCGACGACGATCTCCTACAATGTCGCGCCGGGCTACAGTCTCGACGCCACCGTCACGGCCATCGAGAAGGCGATCGCCGAACTTAATCCTCCAGGCGATCTTCGCACCGAATTCGCCGGCGACGTGGCGGATTTCCGCAAGGTGGCGGCGGGCATGGCGGTGCTGATCCTCGCCGCGCTGCTTTCGGTCTACATCATTCTTGGCATTCTTTACGAAAGCCTCGTCCATCCGATCACGATCATCTCGACGCTGCCCTCCGCAGGGCTAGGCGCGCTGCTGTCGCTTGAACTGTTCGGCGTCGAATTCACCATCATCGCCTTCATCGGCATTCTGCTGCTGATCGGCATCGTCAAGAAGAACGGCATCATGCTTGTCGATTTCGCGCTGCAGGCCGAGCGCGAAGGCGGCATGTCCGTGCATGACGCCGCGCTCGCGGCGGCGCGCGAACGCTTCCGCCCCATTCTGATGACGACTTTGGCGGCGACCTTCGGGGCGCTGCCGCTGGCCTTTGCGACCGGGATCGGCGCCGAGCTTCGGCGTCCGCTCGGCATCACCATCATTGGCGGCCTGCTGCTCAGCCAGGCGCTGACGCTCTACACGACGCCGGTGATCTATCTGTTGATGAGCAAGCTTCGGCGCAAAAAGCCAGCGGCGCCCCCGCACGAGCGGGTGACGCCGCTAAAGGCCCACGGCGTCTAACCTATTGCGCAGGCGCGTGCGGCGGCGCCTCGAAGAAGAAACGCAACACCTGGGCCGCGCCGCAGTCCTCGATCGGCACATGCCAGAATTTCGAGTCGAGGTCGGGGAAGCGCTCCATCGGCAATTGGATCTGCGTCAGCCGCGCATGATTGTCGAACCCGCGCAGCATGGCGCGCTCGAACAATTTCAGCAGCTGCTCTTCGCAGTCTGGCACTTCTGTAACGGTGAGGATGGTGTTGTTGGCGAGCGGGAAAGCTTTCTCGAACAGCTGTTCCAAATTAACCGGCGCCATGTTCGCGTCTCCGACGCCCCCGAAATGGAGCTTCGACTATCCGGCGATTTCCTAACGCTTCAACCTCTCACGCGTCACGCTAAAAAGACGAGCTACGCTAACAGGTTGTCACCAGGAGTCCACAGGAAAGCTGGGCTCAGCCTTTCAGTTATTTAAGGCGGGTTTGTGGACGCGGCCAGTTCTCCCCAGCCGTCCTCGAAGATCAGATTCTCTAGCGGAAGGCGCGACGCCCAGCGTTTAACTTGGAGTTCGGGGAGCCTGTAGGCCTGCGCGACATAGCCGACGCAGAGATAGGCGACGATCGCTATCTCATTGGGGATGTTCAAGATCCGTCGGAGATCGGCGTCCCGGACGATGCTCACCCAGCCAACGCCGACGCCTTCCGCGCGCGCCGCAAGCCACAGGTTCTGAACCGCACAGGCGGTGCTGAGAATATCCGTGTCGGGCTGCTGCGTTCGTCCGAGCCCGGTCGCGCCGAACCGCGAGCGATCGCAGGTGACGCAGATATTGAGCGGCGCCTTCAGGATGCCCTGCAGCTTCAGGCTGCGATAGAGCGAACGACGCTCCGGCTCCAACGCTTGTTCTTCGGCTTCGCAGGCGTCCCGAAAGGCGGCGTAGGCGGCGCGGCGCTTCTCGACGTCCTTGATGACGATGAAATTCCAGGGCTGCATGAAGCCGACGGACGGCGCGTGATGCGCCGCGTCGAGGATGCGCAGCAAAACGTCGCGCGGCACGTCGTCGGGAAGGAACTCGTCTCTTACGTCGCGGCGCGCGTGGATGACGCGATAGATCGCCGCGCGCTCAGCTTCGCTGAATGCTGCGGCGGGCGCCAGATCCGCCGCCTGCGGCGCGTCGCTTTCCTTGGGCGCTTCAGCCGCCATTGACGCTCTCCAACGCCGCGGCGAGGCGCGCCCAGACGGCCTCGCTTCGCGGCAGGCCGAACCGTATCCAATCTGGCCGCTCGGCGAAGTTGCGGGTCAATATGCCGCGGGCGGCGAGATGCGCAAACCATCGGGAGGCCTGCGGATGCGCCGTCAGCCGAAATAGCGTCGTTCCGCCCAGGATCTGGAATCCCAACGGGCTCAACAGCGTGTCAAGGCGCGACGCCTCCCGCACGCAGCTCTGCGCGGCGCTCGCGCGCCAGGCGTCATCGGCGAGCGCTCGGGCGCCGATGGCGAGCGCCGGACCCGAAACCGCCCACGGCCCCAGCGCGCCGCGAAGCGCCGCCGCGCGCGGGCGCGAACAGAGCGCAAAGCCGAGGCGCAATCCAGGAAGCCCGTAAGCCTTGCCGAAAGAGCGCAGCACGAGAAGACCTCCGTCGTGAGCGAAACGCGCGACGCTATGTTCCGGCGTGAAATCCATGAAGGATTCATCGACCACCAGCAGGCCGCCGCGTTGCGACATCTGCTTGGCGGCGGACAGAATTTCGTCGGGCGAGACGATGCGTCCGTCCGGGTTGTTGGGATTGACGATCACGCCGACGTCCGCCTTCGCAAACGCGTCCAACGTCTCCACCCTCTCGACCCGCGCGCCCGTCGCGGCCCAGCAGGCGGCGTGCTCCGCATAGGTGAAGCCGAGAATCGCGACCAGCTTCGCCGGAAAGACGCGCGGCAGCATCTGAATGAACGCCTGCGCGCCGCCGCCCGCCACGATCTCGACGCCGGCAGGCGCGCCATAGGCGCCGCGCGCGGCGCTGTCGAGCGCCGCGAAAGCGTCGTCGTCGGGAAGCCGCGTAAAGACATCATCGGCGAGCGAGAGGAGCGGATAGGCGCGGGGATTGACGCCCGTTGACAGGTCGATCCAGGGTTGCGGCGCGTCGGGATAAAGTCGACGCGCCGCGTCGAGTCGCCCGCCATGCGCGACGATTGGCGGCGCGCCGATTGCGGAATGCGCCGTCATCGCGCCATCTCCCACAGCGCGTCGAGATCGATATGGCGCGCGCAATGCGCGGCGAGCGCGTCGAGCGTCTCATCGATCGACTCTTCGTAGCGCAGCGCGGACGGCGGCGCGCCGAGGATGCGCAGCAGCGACGCGCGCAAGCCATCATCGGCGAAGATCCCATGCGCATAGGCGCCCGCCACACGCCCGTCGCGCGACGTCGCGCCATCCGCGCGCCCCTCTGCAAGCTGCAGCGCCGGTCGTGCGCAGTCGGCGCCCGAGGTTTCGCCGACATGCATTTCATAGCCGCTGAACGGCGCGTCGAAGATCGACGCATGGCCGCTCACAGGCGACAGCGTCTTTTCTCCGGTCAGCGAGGTCGCGACGTCCAGCAAACTCAACCCCTGCGCTTCTCCAGCGGCGCCTTCGACGCCAAGCGGATCGCGAATGACGCGGCCGAGCATCTGATAGCCGCCGCATATGCCGAAGACGCGGCCGCCGCGGCGGGCGTGCGCGAGGATGTCGATGTCCCAGCCGTTGGCGCGCAGAGCCGCAAGATCGGCGATCGTCGCTTTCGATCCGGGCAGGATCACAAGTTGCGTCTCCGGCGGCAGCGGCTCTCCATCCTTCAGAAAGATCACGCGCACGCCCTGCTCCGCCTTCAGCGGATCGAGATCGTCGAAATTGGCGATGTGCGGCAATAGCGGAACGGCGATCACAACGCCGTCGCGCCGATCGCGGCTTTTCGCACGCAGCCCGAAAGCGTCCTCCGCCGGCAGCCGACCGGCGGCTTCGAAATACGGCACGAGACCGAGCGATCGCCAGCCGGTCCGCGCTTCGACAAAGCGCAGGCCGTCGTCGAACAGCGAGGCGTCGCCGCGGAACTTGTTGACGATGAAGCCTTCGATCATCGCCGCATCTTCTTCGTCGAGCGCCGCCTTGCAGCCGACGAGCTGCGCAATGACGCCGCCGCGGTCGATATCGCCGACGAGCGCGACCGGCGCGTCGACTTCGCGCGCGAAGCCCATATTGGCGATGTCGTTCTTGCGCAGATTGATCTCTGCGGCGCTGCCGGCGCCTTCGACGATGACGATCTCGGATTCGCCCTTGAGGCGTTCAAAGCTTTCGAGCACCGGCTGCATCAGGCGCGGCTTCAATTCCTGATAATCGCGCGCCTTCGCCTGTCCGGCGACGCGTCCCTGCACGACGATCTGCGCGCCCGACGCGCCTTGCGGTTTGAGCAGCACGGGATTCATGTCGATGCGAGGCGTAAGCCGCGCGGCGCGCGCCTGCAAGGCCTGGGCGCGGCCGATCTCGCCGCCGTCTGCGGTCACGGCCGCATTGTTCGACATGTTCTGCGGCTTGAACGGCGCGACCTTGACGCCGCGATTGGCGAAGGCGCGCGCGAGACCGGCGACGATCAGCGATTTGCCGACGTCGGAGCCTGTGCCCTGGATCATCAGCGTGCGGCTCATGACGCGAGGAAGGCCATCGCCGCGTCGATGCTGTCCGTCGTCGCCGCGTCACCGCTCGCCGGCCGCGCGATCATGACAACCTCGAGGCCCAGCGTGCGCGCCGCCTCGATCTTGGCGTAGGCAAGCGCGCCGCCGCTGTTCTTGGTGACGACGATCTCAATGCGCCTGCCGCGCATCAGCGCGGTCTCGTCCTCGAGCGTGAAGGGACCGCGGCCGAAGATCACATCGCAGGAGGGCGGAAGATCGTCGGCGTTCGGCGGTTCGATCACCCGCAGGAGATAGTCGTGCTGCGGGGCGAGACGGAAATCGGCGACGCCTTGCCGGCCAATCGCGAGAAAGACCCGGCGGGGCTTCGCGCCCAGCGCGCGCGCCGCCTCGGCGTTGTTGTCGACCTCGATCCAGCGGTCCTCGCGGCCACGGACCCATGGGGCGCGAGTCAGCACAAGCAGCGGCGCGCCCACGGCGGCGCAGGCGGCGCGCGCGTTGGCGGAGATGCGCGCCGCGAAAGGATGCGTCGCGTCAACGACATGGGAAATGCGCCCCTCGTCGAGATAGCGCGTCAGTCCTTCGACGCCGCCGAAACCGCCGACGCGGGTTGGCAGATCATGCGCGAGCGGCGCGCTGGTGCGGCCGGCGAGCGAAATCACGCCGTCGAGACGGGTGTCGGCGGCGATGCGCGTCGCAAGCTGGCGGGCTTCGCTCGAGCCGCCGAGAACGAGCACGCGGCGGCGTTCGGTTGGCGCCGACGACAGAAGCGCCGCCGAACGCACATCTCTCACGCCATTGCACGTCGAGTCATTCACGCCACAACAACCAATCAAAGTTTTCGCATGTCATTCCCCACGCGCAACGCGCGCGATCGCGAAGCCAGGGCCAGCTTCAAAGATTCCAGTAGCTGCTCTCGATTCCGGTCGACATTCGGACCGACGGGAATGACAACCCTGAAGCGGCGGTTGAAGAGCTTTATATCACAGCGCCGTCGAGCGCGCGGTTCACTCGGCGGCGAGTTTCACCGCAGCGGGATGGCGATACTCGGCGAGGAGCCGCTCGCGCTCGGCGTCGGCCGCCGCGATGTGGCGCGCCTTGACGTGACCGAAGCCCCGAATGTGCTCCGGCAGTCGCGCGAGCGCGACGGCGCTCGGGTAATTTTCGGGCGTCAGAGAGACCGAAAATTCGTCGAGCAGCGCTTCATAATCGCTCAGGAGCCTGCGCTCGACGACGCGGTCGTGATCGAAGCGGAACACGTCGAGCCAGGTGTTGCGCAAGCTCTTCATCCGCGCCAGCAGCCGCAGCACCTTGAACATCCAGGGCCCGAAGGTGAACTTGCGCGAGCCGCCGAAGTCGGTCTTGCGCTGGAGCGCGGGAAGATTGGGGGCAAGATGCAGTTCGAGGCGCAGGTCGCCTTCGAAGGTTTCATTGAGCTGGCGCTGGAAGGCGCCGTCGGTGTAGAGCCGCGCGACTTCGTAATAGCCCTTCGCCGCCATCAGCTTGAAGAGGTAGCGCGCGACCGCGTCGGTCAATTCGCGGGAGCCCGGCGCGCGCGCGGCTTCGAGCCGCTTGATCTGCTCGACGCGGGCGCGATAGCGGCCGGCGTAGGCGTCGTTCTGATAGTCCACGAGGAACGCCGTGCGACGTTCGATGATCTCGTCGAGAGTTTTCGATTTCTCGCGACTGCGGTTGGGTTGGCGCAGCGACTCGACGACCGCGAGCACGCTCTTCAAATCATGCGCGGCGCGCCGGCCCCAAAGAAAGGCCGATTGATTCATCGGCACGGATTCGCCGTTCAGTTCGATCGCGCGCAGGATCGCAGCGTCGGAAAGCGGCAGCAGGCCCTTTTGCCAGGCGTAGCCGAGGATGAAGATATTCGCGGCGATCGAGTCCCCGAGCAGCGCCTGCGAAAGCGCCGTGGTGTCGATGAAGGTCGACTCTGGCCCGCCTGCGCGGCGGATCGCCTGTTTGATCTCTTCCGACGGCAGAACGAAATCGGGATTGCGCTCGATGTCGCCGGGGAACACCTCGGCGCAGTTGACGAGCACCGCCGTCTTGCCCTGCTCAACGGCGGAGAGCACCTGCTTGGCGCCGGCGACGACGAGATCGCAGCCCAGCATCAGATCGGCTTCGCCGGCGGCGATGCGTATGGCGTGAACGTCCGCGGGCGTGCGGCCGATCTTCACATGGCAGTAAACCGCCCCGCCCTTCTGCGCGAGGCCTGCCATGTCGATGACGCCGACGCCCTTGCCCTCGAGATGCGCGGCCATGCCGAGAATGGCGGAAACGGTGACGACGCCGGTGCCGCCGAGGCCCGCGACCAGAACGCCGTACGGCGTCTTGCCGATCTCGGCGATGCGCGGCTCCGGCAGCGCCGGCTGTACGCTGGCGTCTTCCTTGGAGGGCAGAGGCGCTTTTTTCATGCGCCCGCCATGTACGGTCACGAAGCTCGGGCAGAAGCCCTCAAGACACGAGAAGTCCTTGTTGCAGGCGGACTGGTCGATGCGCCGCTTGCGTCCGAATTCGGTCTCGACAGGCTGCACCGCGACGCAGTTCGACGCCGTGCCACAATCGCCGCAGCCTTCGCACACGAGTTCATTGATGATGACGCGCGAATCCGGATCGTTCATCAGGCCGCGTTTGCGCAGGCGGCGCTTTTCGGTGGCGCAGGTCTGATCGTAGATGAGTATGGTGACGCCTTCCGTCTGCGCCAGATCGCGCTGCACCTCGTTGAGGACGTTGCGGTGATGGATGGTCAGGCCGGGCGGCCAGACGATCGTCGGCGCATATTTGCCAGGCTCGTCGCTGACCAGCGCGATTTTCTTGACGCCTTCGGCCGCGACCTGGCGGGCGATCGTTTCGACCGTCAGTTCGCCTTCATGCTTCTGACCGCCGGTCATCGCGACGACGCCGTTGAAGAGAATCTTGAAGGTGATGTTGGTGTTGGTCGCGACGGCGAAGCGGATGGCGAGCGACCCTGAATGATTATACGTGCCGTCGCCGAGGTTCTGGAACATATGCTTGCGCGTCGAGAACGGCGCTTCGCCGATCCAGTTCGCGCCCTCGCCGCCCATATGGGTGTACCCCTCGGTCGAGCGGTCCATCCATTGCGCCATGTAGTGGCAGCCGATGCCGGTATAGGCGCGCGAGCCCTCGGGCACATGGGTCGACGTCGAATGCGGACAGCCGGCGCAAAAATGCGGCACGCGAACGGTGACGTCCGTCATCGTCCGGCGGCGGTCCTGCAGCCTTTCGAGCCGGCGCACCCGCGCCTCCAGCTCCTCGAGCGGATGATATTTCAGCAGCCGTCGCCCGATGGCGATGGCGACGTCATTGGCGTCCAGCGCGCCCTTGACGGGGAACAGCCATTCGCCGCGCTCGTCCTTCTTGCCGATGCAGAGCGGCTGATGCGGCGCGCCGTATAATTCCTCGCGCAGCTGCACTTCAATGAGCGAGCGCTTCTCTTCGACGACGATGATCAGATCGAGTCCGCGCGCGAATTCGCGCAGGCCCTGCGGCTCCAGCGGCCAGGGCGCGGCGATCTTGTACAGGCGCAACCCAAGATCGTTCGCCTTCACCTCGTCGAGGCCGAGATCGTCCATCGCCTGACGCACGTCGAGATAGGACTTGCCGACGGTGATGACGCCGATCTTCGGATTGGCGCCGCCCGACGTGATGATGCGGTTCAAGCGATTGGCGCGAATGAAGGCGAGCATCGCGTCGCGCTTGCTCTCCTGCATGCGCTCTTCCTGCGCGAGCACCGGATCGCCAGGCCGGATATTGAGGCCGCCCGGCGGCATGAAGAAATCCGCGGGCGCTATCGGGCGGATGCGACCGAGCGACGCGTCGATCGAAGCCGTCGATTCGACGGTGTCCTTGAGGAGCTTCAGTCCGACCCACACGCCGGCGAAGCGCGACAGAGCGAAGCCATAGAGCCCGTAATCGAGGATTTCCTGCACGCCGGCCGGCGACAGGATGGGGATCATGACGTCGACGAAATGATAATCCGACTGATGCGCGGTCGTTGAGGATTCGGCCGTGTGATCGTCGCCCATGAGCGCCAGCGCGCCGCCATAGCGCGAGACGCCGGCGAGATTGACGTGCCTGAACGCGTCGCCGCTGCGGTCAATGCCGGGACCTTTGCCGTACCACAGCGAAAAGACGCCGTCATATTTGCCCTCGCCGCGCATCTCTGCCTGCTGCGAGCCCCAGATGGCGGTCGCTGCGAGGTCCTCGTTGAGGCCCGGCATGTACAGAATATTGTTGGCGTCGAAGAGCGCCTTGGCCTTGTGCATCTGCGCGTCGACGCCGCCCAGGGGCGAACCCCGATAGCCGGTCACAAAGCCCGCGGTGTTCAGACCGGCGCGGCGGTCGGCCTCCTTCTGCATGAGGAGAAGACGCACGATCGCCTGGGTGCCGGTGATCAGCACACGCGATTTGTCGAGATCAAATCTATCGGAGAGCGACGCCTCGGCGAAGGCGGAGCCGGTCTTTGCGTCGCCGGCGGCAATTTCCGCCATTACTGCTCTCCTGCGCGAAATCGGCGAAGCGCGCTTTCGACTCTTGCGCTCACACGCTAAAAGACAAGGATCAACCCGTGAACGAATACGGATTAACGACCCAGCCGCTCGCGGCCTGCCGCCGCACAGCGCCCTCAGGCGCCGACTCTGCAACTTCCACCTTATGCCACAGGGAAGCGCCTTTTCAAGAATGGATCTGCTAACATACACAGGCTCATATGGGGAGCCTGTGCGCCGCGGTTTTGCCGCCTTCGTCGCCTAAGCGCGGGACTCGCATGAAGTTGAAATTCAAGACGATTCTCATCCTTTTGACGACCGCTGCAGGAATTGGCGCGGCCGCCGCCCACCCCCACGTCTGGGTGGCTGTGCGCAGCGAAGTCGTGTTCGCCCCCGACGGCAAGATCACCGGCGTCAGGCACGCCTGGGAGTTCGACGAGATGTATTCGGCCTATGCCGTACAGGGACTCGGTAAGGACGGCAAGCCGCCCACGAAGGAAGAACTTGCGCCGCTCGCCAAGACGAACGTCGAGTCGCTGGCTGAATTCGAGTTTTTCACCTTCGCCAAGCAGAGCAGCGCCAAGCTCGCGTTCAAGCCGCCGGAAAATGTGACGCTCGAAGCCAACGACAAGAAGATCGTCACACTACACTTCTTCCTGCCGCTGGAGACGCCGGTCGCGGCCAAAAAGCCATTCTCATTTCAGGTCTATGACCCGACATATTTCGTTTCCTTCGGACTCGAGAAGAAAGATCCGGTGACGCTCGCAGGCGCGCCCTCCGGATGCTCGCTCAGCCTCGTCGACCCCGCGCCGCTCCTGGCGAATGAGAACCAGAAGCTCAGCGAAGCATTCTTTCAGAACATGTCGCCGGGCGCCGATTTCGGCGTGAAACTGGCCACGCGCGCGATCGTGGCCTGTCCGTGAAGATCAGCCGGTGGGCGGTCGGGCTGGGCCTGATCGCGATCTTCGCCGCGGCCGCCGTTTCGCCTGCCTGGTGCGCGCCGCGCCATCCTTTCGCCGTCGGCGCTCAGGAGTCGACAGCTGCGGCGACAGGCCTCGCCGGGCTCATTCTGGCGTGGCAAGCCAAGTTCCACGCCGAGCTGCAGGCCGCCGTCCGGGCGCTCAAGAGCGACCCTTCAGCCTTTCTTGCGCTCGCGGCGGCGAGCTTCGCCTATGGCGCCTTTCACGCCGCGGGACCGGGCCACGGCAAGGCGGTGCTCGCCTCCTACATGCTCGCCAATGAAACGGCGCTGCGCCGGGGCTTGCTGCTTGCGGCGCTCGCCGCGTTGCTGCAGGGGCTCGTCGCGATCGCCGTCGTCGGCGCGGCGGCGGCGTTCTTCCGCGCAACCGCGAGCCAGATGAGCGACGCGACGCGGCTGATCGAACTTGCAAGCTATGCCGCGGTTGCGGCGCTCGGCGCGCGGCTCGCCTGGGTGAAAGGCTGCGCGCTGGCTGCGGCGCTTCGCGCGCCCGCGATCGTTTCGTCCGCGCGGGGCTTCGTTTGTGAGGCGATCGACGATCCGACGCATGTGCATGACGAGACCTGCCGGCATGCGCCGGACCCGTCGAGTCTGGGGGGGCCGAAATTTCGGCTCGCCGACGCGGCGGCGACGGTGATCGCCGCCGGACTGCGCCCCTGCTCCGGCGCCATTCTGGTGCTTGTCTTCACCCTGTCACAGGGACTGTTCGCCGCCGGCGCCGGGGCGGTCATCGCCATGTCCGCCGGAACCGCGATCACCACGAGCGCCCTCGCCGCCACGGCCGTTTACGCCAAGAGCGCCGCGGCGCGGCTTGGCGCGAAGGACTCGCGACGCGCCCTCATCATCGCGCGCGGCGGCGAGTTCATCGCCGCAATGCTTGTTCTGGCGCTCGGCGTCACGCTGCTCTTCGGCCTTGCGCCGACGACCGCGGGAGCCGCGTGACGCGGCTCGCGGCGACGCAGCATGATCATTGCGGCGTCAGATGGCGTCATTCGGCGCCGGACGCGCTATCTTGAACAAAAGCAGTTAGGCGCGCGCGCGATTCGCAGCGCGCGTTCACGCCCGCTCGCGGAGGTCCAAAGCGACATGACAGGCGCAGAAAAGAAAGAGGACCCCTACGCGAAGCGGCCCTGGCTTTCCTCCTACCCCGCCGGCGTTCCGGCTGATATCGACGAATCGTCATATTCGACGCTCGTCCGGGTCTTCAACGCAAGCGTCGCGGAATTCGCCGACAGAACCGCGATGGAGAGTTTCGGCGCCACGCTCACTTTCGAAGAGCTCGGCCGCGCCGCCGTCGCCGTCGCCGCCTGGCTGCAGACGCGCGGACTGAAGAAGGGCGATCGAGTCGCGATCATGTCGCCGAACGTCCTCGCCTATCCGGCCATCCTCTTTGGCGTCCTGCTCGCCGGCGGCATCGTCGTGAACGTCAATCCGCTGTACACGCCGCATGAGCTCGAACATCAGATGAACGACTCGGGCGCGCGCTTCTTGTTCGTCTTTGAAAACTTCGCGCATACGGCGGCGACCGCCTGGCCGCACATGAAAATAGAACGTGCGGTCATCGTCAGGCCCGGCGATCTGATGGGACTGCGCGGAATGATCGTCAATTTCGTTTCGCGATGGGTCAAGCGCATGGTCCCGGCCTATCGGCTGCCCGGCTGCGTCGGCTTCGCGCAAGTGCTGCAGGCGGGCGCCGAGGAGCCGTTCAAGCCGCCGCCGATCGGACCCGACGACATAGCGTTCCTGCAATATACCGGCGGCACGACCGGCGTCGCCAAGGGCGCCATGCTGCTGCATCGCAATGTCGCCGCCAATGTCGAACAGTCGTGGGCCTGGCTGAAACCCTATCTCGAAGGCAAGCCGCTGATCATGGTGACGGCCTTGCCGCTCTATCACATCTTCGGACTGACGGCGTGCCTGATGCTCGTGGTGAAGACCGGCGGCTGCTGTCTGCTGATCGCCAATCCGCGCGACATCAAGGGCCTGATCGCGACGCTGCGCAAATCGGATTTCACGCTGTTCTCCGGCGTCAACACGCTTTATGCGGCGATCGCCGACCATTCGACCGCGAAGTCCGTCGACTATTCCAACCTGCTTCTCACCATCTCCGGCGGCATGTCGACTCAGGAAGTCGTGGCGCAGAAGTGGAAGGCCCTGACCGGAAAGCCGATCGTCGAAGGCTATGGGCTGACCGAAACCTCGCCGATCGCCACGGTCAACAAGCCGACGATCACGGAATTCACCGGCGCGATCGGCTATCCCGTGCCATCGACGGAAATCTCGGTGCGCTCGCCCGAAGGCGAGCCGGTTCCGATCGGCGAGCGCGGCGAACTCTGCATCAAGGGGCCGCAACTGATGGGCGGCTACTGGCGCAGGCCGGATGAAACCGAAAAAGCCCTGACAGCCGACGGCTTCCTCAGGACAGGCGACATTGCGGTGATGTCGCCTGACGGGCTGATCAAGATCGTCGACCGGCTGAAGGACATGATCCTCGTCTCGGGCTTCAACGTCTATCCGAACGAAGTCGAATCGGTGCTGGTCGAGCATCCCAAGGTCAAGGAAGCGGCGGTCATCGGCGTGCCGAACGAGCATTCCGGCGAAGCGCCCATGGCCTTTGTCGTGGCGCGCGACAGCAGCCTCACGCGCGAGGAGTTGCGGGCTTTCGCACATGAGCAGCTCACCAGCTACAAGGTGCCGCGCTATTACGAATTCCGCGAGAGCCTGCCGAAGACCAATGTCGGCAAGATCCTGCGCCGCGCGCTCAAGGAGGAATTTCTCGCGCGCAAGAATACCGTCGCGGACGAAGGGCGCGGCAAGAGCGTGCGGACCGAACTCGGCCGCTAGCGTTCGCCAAAACGGTCCGCCGCCTCGCTGATCGCATCGTAAGCGAGATCGAGTTCGGATTCCTCGACGCAGTACGGCGGAAAGACATAGAGCGTGGGGCCCAACGGACGCAGCACGAGCCCGCGCTCGTTGAAGAAGCGCATGAGATCGAGCGCGATTGTAGCGAGGTAACCGCTCTGCGCGATCTTCAGATCAAGCGCCGCAACGATGCCGAGCCGGCGTGCGTTGGAGAAACGCGCATCGTCCGTAAAACGCGCGATTCGCGCCGCCTGCATCTCGCAGAGCGCCGCGACGCGGGCGGCGGGTTCTCCAGTCGCCCAGACGTCGAGATTGGCGAGCGCGGCGGCGCAGGCGATCGGGTTCGCCGTGTAGGAACTCGAGTGAAAAAAGGCGCGGGCGCGCTCCGGCGACAGATGCGCCTCGAAAATCTCGCTCTTGCACATGGTGACGGCGAGCGGCAGCGCGCCCCCGGTAAGTCCCTTGGCGTAGCAGGCGATGTCCGGAACGAATTTCGCCTGCTCGCAGGCGAAGAGCGTTCCGGTGCGGCCGAACCCGGTCATCACTTCATCGGCGATGAACAGCACGCCGTAACGCGCGCAGATGCGGTGCATCTCCGCGAGCGTATCGGCGCCGTACATGAGCATGCCGCCCGCGCCCAAAAGAAGTGGCTCGACCAGGAGAGCGGCGGGCGCATCGCGACAGGCGCGCTCCAGCGCGTCGAGCGTGTCCTGCTCACGGCCGCGCGTGGGAAAGGGAATGCGCGAGACCTCATAGAGCAGCGGCTCGTAAGGCGCATTGAAGGGCGAGCGCGCGCCGACGGACATCGCGCCGATCGTGTCGCCATGATAGCCGTGCTCGAGCGCGACGATCCGCGCGCGCATTTCTCCGCGATTGCGCCAGAAGCCGAGCGCCATCTTGATCGCCACTTCGACGCAGGTGGAGCCGCTGTCGGAATAGAAGACATAGTCGAGGCCAGGCGGCGTCAGCGCGACGAGACGCCG
Organism: Methylocystis sp.; assembly: GCA_051061385.1. Lineage (GTDB taxonomy): Bacteria > Pseudomonadota > Alphaproteobacteria > Rhizobiales > Beijerinckiaceae > Methylocystis. The sequence goes on along the minus strand of JBPFDX010000026.1, from coordinate 8,297 downwards.
CGACAGAGTTTCCGCGGGCTCATGGGTGAAGCCCGCGAAGATGATCTGGTCGAGACGCTCGGTTGCTTCGCGGATCGCCCGCATGACCGCGGGGTGGCGATGTCCGTGGGTGATCACCCACCAGGACGAGATGGCGTCGAGAAAGCGCGCGCCATCCTCGGTTTCAAGCCAGGCGCCTTCGGCGCGCGCGATCTTGAAGGCGCCGGGCTGTAGCGCATGCTGCGTGAACGGCCGCCAGACCGGCGAGTGAGTGACAAAGCTCATGCGCCGCTTCCAAATGCGTCGCGGTCGATCGCGCCGTCAAAGGCCGCGCGCAGCGTTTTCTGAGTCAGGGGATCGATTCTCGGCAGTCGGCCGAGAATGCGCACGCCGCCGATCGTCTCGATCGAATGCTGCGCATCGGCGTCGGCGTCTCCGGAAAAGACGATCCCCGTTATCGGTATCGCGCGCCTGCGCAGCGCTTCGAGCGTCAGCAGGCTGTGATTTATCGTGCCGAGGCGCGTGCGGGCGACGAGTATGACCGGCAGCCGCCAGCGTTCGAGCAGATCGATCGTCAGCGCGCGATTACTGAGCGGCGTCATCACGCCGCCCGCGGTCTCGATAACGAGCGGCCCGTCGCAGTGCGGCGGGTTGAGCGCGGCGACGTCGATTTCAACGCCTTCGTCGCGCGCGGCGAGATGCGGCGAAGCCGGCCGACGCAGCCGCCATGCTTCTGGAACAATTTGGTGAGCTGGCGCGCCCGAAAGCCGCGCGACGGTCTGCGAGTCCGTCTCGCCGTCGAGCCCCGACTGCACCGGCTTCCAATAACAGGCGTTAAGCGCGCCGACGATCGCGGCGGAGACGACCGTCTTGCCGACATCCGTATCGGTGCCGACGACGACAAATCGGCGGTTCATGCTTCAAGCCTCGCCAGTTCCTCGCCAAGATGCGCGACCATGCGCGTCATATCTTCCGTGCTTGCATTGAGCGTCAGCGCGATGCGCAGGCGAGCGGAGCCGTCTGGCACGGTCGGGGGACGGATGGCGCGAATGTCATAGCCATGCGCCTGCATGCGCGACGCAAGCGTCGTCGCGCGAACGTCCGAGCCGACGATGATGGGCTGGATCTGGCTGGCCGATGGTTCGATGGCGCAAAGGCGACGCAGCTCGTCGCCGACGCAATCGATGCGCGTCATGAGTTCCGCGCGCCGCGCGTCAGCCGCCGCGACGATCTTCAGCGCCGCGCGGACGCAGGCCGCCATAACGGGCGACGGCGCGGTGGCGAAGATGAACGGCCGACAGCGGTTGATCATGAAATCGCGCAAGACGCGCGGCAGGCAGAGAAGTCCGCCGACGACTCCCATCGCCTTGCCGCAGGTGTGCAGACTGATGACATTCTCCGCGCCTTCGAAACGCGCGGCGAGTCCACGCCCGCCAGGACCATACACCCCTGTCGCGTGGGCCTCGTCGATCAAGAGAAAGGCGTCGCTTGTCGCGGCAAGCGCATAGAGATCCTCGAGCGGCGCCTTGTCGCCGTCCATGCTGTAAAGGCTTTCGACCACGATCCAGATTTTCCCGCGTCCGCCCTTTTCGTGCCAGAGGCGGATCGCGTCCTGGGCGGCGCCCACGTCATTATGCGAAAATCGCGCGTTCGGCGCGCGCGCCAATCGCATCCCCTCATGGGCGCTCGCGTGCGCAAGCGCGTCGTAAAGAATGAAATCGTTGCGCTGCGGCACTGTGGAAAGCAGCGCCTCATTGGCCGTAAAGCCGCCGCTGAAATAGAGCGCGCTTTCCGCGCCAAAAAAGCGGGCAGCCTCCTCTTCCAGCGCCTCATGCTCCGGATGATTGCCGCGCAAGAGCCTCGAGCCGCCGGCGCCCACAGGAACGCCGCGCGCGAGCGCCGCCGCCAGAGCCGCGGCGAGTTCCGGCGATTCGGCGAGGCCAAGATAATCATTCGAAGCGAAATCGATTCCGGCGCGAGGGGCGAGCGCGCGCAGCCTGCCGCGCGCGGCGAGGCTCGCGAGATCCTGCGCGTAGCGATCAAGCATCGAGGGCCGATCTTCAATCAGGAGAATCGCTCCCAGGCCGCCTGTCGGGAGACGCCGAGAGCCTTGCCGATCGCGGTCCAGCTCACGTCGCGCTTGCGGAGCGCCGCGACTTGCACATGCATCAGCGACTGCAGCGCCGCGACGCTGGCCTCGCTCGCCTTGACCGACGACAGCAGCTGCTCGTCGGAAAGATCGTCCCAGCTCTTGAAAGGCGAAGGCGCAGCGTCGAGGATCTTGTTGCAGACGCCGACGCAGTCCTCGCAGATGTAGCCGCCAGCCGCGCCGCCGATCAGCCGCGCGACTTCCGTCTCCGACTTCTTGCAAAATGAGCAGCGCAGCTTACGTTTGGGGACAGTGAGCATCGCCAGCGCCTCCGTCAAGATCTTCTTGACAGCTTGCCCGAGGATCGTCAAGTCGGTCTTGACAGCCCACTTGAAACCGCCACGCTGAAACGCGATTTTAAGATTAAAGTTTCCCACGGAGCAGCTGCAATGCACGCGCCGGTACGCTCCAGCGCCCCGCCTTCCCCGATCCCCTGGCCGCCGATCCTGATGGCGGCGACGCTCGCGGCCGGGATGGCGCTGGACGCCGCCACGGGGGCTTCGCTGATCGACCGCGCCTCGTCCTCTCTGCCACAGGTCGCCGGCGTGGCGATCGTCCTCCTGGCGCTGGCGAATGATGTGTGGTGCTTTCGCATTCTCTCGCGACATCAAACGACGATCATGCCGCACCGCGCGGCGTCCTATCTCGTCACCGAGGGGCCGTTCCGCTTTTCGCGCAATCCCATCTATGTGTCGCATGTCGCGCTGATCTTTGGACTGGGTCTGTTCCTCGGCTCGCCCTTCACGCTGTTGTTGACGCCGCTGCTCGCAATCGGGCTGACAAAACTCGCGATCGAACCCGAAGAGCGGCATCTTCTTGGGAAATTCGGCGACGACTATCGGTCGTATATGGCGCGCACGCGGCGGTGGCTCTAAACTGACCGCAAGGGCGTTGTGAACGAGGCGGCAAGTATGAACGCTCAAACTCCTCTACCGGGCGGCGAACGCCTTGACTTCACCGTCCGGGGCATGACCTGCGCCTCCTGCGTGTCGCATGTCGAGAAGGCGCTTGCGCACACGCCCGGGGTAAACGCCGCGAGCGTCAATCTCGCGACTGAACGGGCGGAGGTTTCTCTCGCGCCCGACGCAAATCTCGCCCGGCTCGTCAAATCCGTCTCCGACGCCGGCTATGAGCCTGTCGTCGAGACCTTCGAGATCGGCGTGGGCGGCATGACCTGCGCCTCCTGCGTCGCGCATGTCGAAAAGGCGCTGAACGCCGTTCCGGGCGTGCTCGAGGCGAAAGTCAATCTCGCGACCGAGCGCGCGTCCGTGCGCGCGCTCGCCGGCCCCGGCCTCACGGACCGACTGCGCCGCGCCATTTCGCAGGCGGGCTACGAGCCGCGCACCATCGAAACAGACTCCGCCGGCGCCGATCGCGAACGGATGCGGCGCGAGGAGGAGATGCGGTCTCTGCGCTTCCGTCTGGTGGTCGCCGCCGTTCTGACGGCGCCCGTTTTCGCGGTTGAAATGGGCGGGCATCTCATTCCCCCGGTTCATCACTGGGCGATGAGCACGATCGGCGAGGACAGGATCCGCGAGATTTCCTTCCTGCTGACGACTGTCGTGCTGTTTGGCCCCGGCCTTGTCTTCTTCCTGAAGGGCATTCCGTCGCTGCTGCGGCGCCAGCCCGACATGAACGCGCTCGTCGCCACCGGCACGCTCAGCGCCTACCTCTATTCCGTGGTCGCGACCTTCGCGCCCCATGTGCTGCCGGCCGGCTCGGTGCATGTCTATTACGAGCCGGCGGTCGTCATCGTCACCCTCATCCTGTTCGGCCGCTATCTTGAGGCGCGCGCAAAAGGCCGCACCTCGGAGGCGATCCGCGCCCTCGCGGGGCTGCAGCCGAAGACCGCCCGCGTCGAGCGCGACGGCGCGACCGTCGATGTGGATATCGACGACGTGCGCGTCGGCGACATCGTTCTAGTGCGGCCGGGCGAACGCATTCCAACCGACGGCGTGGTCACGCAAGGCGCATCCCATGTCGACGAGTCGATGGTGACGGGCGAGCCGACGCCGGTCGCAAAAAGACCCGGCGCCGCCGTCACCGGGGCGACCGTCAACGGGTCCGGCGCCTTCGCGTTCCGCGCGACCCGCGTCGGCGCGGATACGACGCTCGCCGGCATCATCCGCATGGTCGAGCAGGCGCAGGGCGCCAAGCTGCCGATCCAGGCGCTGGTCGATCGCGTCACCGCCGTCTTCGTCCCCGCGGTCTTCGCCGTCGCGGCGCTGACCTTCGTCGTCTGGATGCTGATCGGACCTGAGCCGCGCCTCACTTACGCGCTCGTCAACGCGGTCGCCGTGCTGATCATCGCCTGCCCCTGCGCCATGGGGCTGGCGACGCCGGCGGCGATCATGACCGGCACGGGACGCGCCGCGGAGCTCGGCGTGCTGTTCCGTAAGGGCGAGGCGCTGCAGACGCTGCGCGACGTGACGCTCATCGCCTTCGACAAGACCGGCACGCTCACCCATGGCAAGCCGCGCCTGACCGATCTCGTCGCCATGCCCGGCAAGAGCGAGCAGGAACTGCTGCGGCTCGCCGCGAGCGTCGAATCGCAATCCGAACACCCCGTGGGCGCGGCGCTTGTCGCCGCCGCCAAGGCTGCGGACCTCGCTCTTTCGCCCTGCGCCGACTTCAAGTCCGTCGCCGGCATGGGGGTCACGGGAACCGTCGACCGTAAGAATGTCGCGATCGGCGCCGAGCGCTTCATGACGTCGCTTGGCATTGACGCCGCCCCCTTCGCAGCCGACGCCCAGCGACTGGCCGAGGAAGGGAAGACGCCGCTTTACGTCGCAGTCGACGGCAAGCTAGCGGCCATCCTCTCCGTCGCGGACGATGTGAAGCCGACCAGCCGCGCCGCGATCGACGCGATCCATTCGATCGGCGTGAAGACGGCGATGATCACCGGCGACGACGCGCGCACGGCGCAGGCCATCGCCCGGAGATTGGGAATCGACGAGGTCGTCGCGGGCGTGCTGCCCGACGGAAAGGTCGCGACGCTGGAGCGCCTGCGCGAAGCCAATAAAATCGCCTTCGTGGGCGACGGCGTGAATGACGCGCCGGCGCTCGCCGCCGCCGACGCCGGAATCGCCATCGGCACGGGAACCGACATCGCGATCGAGGCCGCCGACGTCGTGCTGATGTCGGGCGATCTCGCCAAGGTGCCGGCGGCGCTGGCGATCTCGCATGCGACCATGCGCAATATCAAGCAGAACCTGTTCTGGGCCTTCGGCTACAACGTCGTGCTGATTCCGGTCGCGGCTGGCGCGCTCTACCCGTTGAACGGCATGCTGCTCTCGCCGATGTTCGGCGCCGCCGCCATGGCGTTGTCCAGCGTTTTCGTGCTGACCAACGCGCTGCGCCTGCGCCGCTTCAAGCCGCCGCTTGTCGTGACCGCGGAAATCGCCGATCAAGCGGCGCCGATCGAAATAGAAGCGGCGGATAAAAAGATCAAGGAGGAAGCGATGACGACGTTCAATGTGAAGGAAATGACCTGCAATATGTGCGTGAAACATGTCACCAAGGCGGTGCAGGCGGTCGAGCCGAACGCCGACGTCAAAGTCGATCTCGCCAGCGGCAAGGTGGACGTGACGCCGGCGCCCAGGGACGCCGAGGCGCTCGCCAAGGCGATCACCGAAGCCGGCTATCCGGCGCAGGTCGCCGCGTGAGGCGGCGCGCTCTTCCGGGGACAAATCACGGCATGCGCGCGCCATGACTGATGGTATGACTGACGCAGTGACGCGCTCGCTCGCCGGCAAGACCCTCTTCATCACCGGCGCGAGCCGAGGAATCGGGCTTGCGATCGCCATGCGCGCGGCGCGTGACGGCGCGAATGTCGTCGTCGCGGCCAAGAGCGTGATCGAAAACCCGAGAATTCCGGGCACGATCTATACCGCCGCGGCGGAGATCGAAGCGGCGGGCGGACAGGCGCTCGCCGTCGCCTGCGACATTCGCTTCGAGGATCAGGTCGAGGCGGCGATCAATCAGGCCGTATCCTGCTTCGGCGGGATCGACATTCTCGTCAACAACGCCAGCGCCATCGATCTGCGCGGCATCGACGCGCTGGAGATGAAGCGCTTCGATCTGATGCATCAGATCAATGCGCGCGGAACCTATCTGTGCTGCAAGGCGGCGCTGCCGCATCTGCGCAAATCCGCCAATCCGCACATATTGACGCTGTCGCCGCCGCTCGATCTGAACCCGAAGTGGTTCTCGCCCAATCTCGCCTACACGATGTCGAAATATGGGATGAGCCTCGTCACGCTCGGCCTCGCGAGGGACCTCGAGTCTGACGGCGTCGGCGTCAATTCGCTGTGGCCCGAAACGGCGATCGCCACGGCCGCCGTCGGCAATCTTCTGGGCGGCGACGAGCTGCTGCGCCGGTCTCGCAAGCCGGAGATCGTCGCGGACGCGGCGCACGCCATTCTCATTCGCCCGGCAAAGAGCTGCAGCGGCAATTTCTTCATCGACGTGCGTGTGCTCGCCGAAGAAGGCATGACCGACTTCTCAGCCTACGCCGTCGACCCGCGAGAAGACGCCGTGCTCGACTTTTTTCTCGAGGCGCCGATCACCGCGAAGGTGACGAAGTCAGCCTTTCATCTCCGCAAATAGACTTATCCGAGCGCGGCTGCGCCGGCCGCGATCGTATAGACGCCGACAGCCGCGACGAGCGCGCCCGAAAAATAGGGCGCGCGCATCGCCAAGGCATTCAATCCGGGCCAGCGCGAGGTTGCGTGGCGCATGCCGAGCGCCGCGGCGACGCCAACGAGCACGAGAGTCAGCGCCAGACCGATGCTGAAGCACAGCACGAGCAGCGCGCCCAGTCCGATGCGTCCAACCTGCAGGCACAGGAGAAGCACGGTGATCGACGCCGGACAGGGAATGAGGCCTCCGGTCAGGCCGAAGAGAATGATCTGGCCGGTCGTCGCCTGCCGATTGGCGAAACGCCGCTCGATCTCGAGCGCATGTTCGCGCTCATGCGCATCGGCATAGACGGTCGGATCCACGTCGAGAAGCTCGCTCTCGAATTCCTCTTCCTCATGTGTGTGCGGAACGCCGCCGTCGTGCTGATGGCTGTGACGAACGCCGCCGTCATGCGCATGAACATGGGCGCCGATGTGCGTGTGACGATGACCCGCGTGGCCATGATCCGTGTGGCTGTGATCCGCGTGGGCATGACTCGCGTGGGCATGACCCACGTGGCCATGACCCGCGCCTGCGCCGAGCGCGATCAGGCCATCCTCCCGCGCCGACGCCGTCGCGGCTCGGCCGGCCGCCACCTCTCGCCAGCTTCGCCATGTCATCCAGAGAGCGACGGCGACGATCAGCGCGCCAGAGAGGATCTGGAGATAGGGCTCGTTCGCTTCGACGTTGAGTTGCGCGCCAAGATAAAGGCCGGTCAGCGCGACCGCCCAGACGATCGCCGTGTGGGAGATTGTCGCCGCCACGCCGAGCAGAATCGCCTGCGCCACGGTGCCGCGAACCGCGACGATGAAGGCGGCCATCATGGTTTTCGAGTGGCCGGGCTCGAGCCCGTGCAGCGCGCCTAAAGCCACGGCGCTCGGCGCAAAAATCCAAGCATTCGCTGCGCCGGCGCGGAAGACTTCGGAGAGATCGGACATCGAATTCGCCGTGAGCTCCAGGCGTATGTCGGAGGTGACGGAGGGGCCAGCCTTGCGGCGGCGCTCGACGCTCCGCCTTCACGAGAACGTCTGACTCTGTCTACTTTATAGTCAGCGTCCCCCAATGAAACAAGCTCTTGCGGGACTCGAACTGACGAGGCGGGGTGCGCGAACGCACGAAGCTTCAGAGCGCTTAGGTTCCCGTTTGGAGCGCTGCTCGCGCAGTCAAGACAGGCGCGGCGCATACGGCGCGGGCGACTGTGAGCGCGGCGCCTCCTCAAAAAGAAAACCCCCGGCTTTTTGGGCCGGGGGCTTTTGTCCTAATTCTTCAGTATCGCTTAGGGCATATCGCCGGCGACGAACTTCGGAATGACCGGACCGCCGATTTCGGCCGCGAAGCGGCGTCCCGACGGCGAGAAGAACATCAGGAGGCCGCCGATCTGGCTGTCGGTGTCGTAAGCCAGGTCAGACAGACGCTCGATGTCCCAACGCGCGTCCTGCACCTTCACGGCGATTTCCTTGGTCTCGCCCGGCGCGATCGGCGTCGGGTC
>JBPFDX010000025.1:0-167634 GCA_051061385.1 Methylocystis sp. | reverse complement strand
GGCCGCCTATAATTTTGCGAAACGGCTGAAGACCCTGCGAGGCCTGACGCCTCATGAATATGTCTGCAAAATCTGGAAAGCCGAACCCGCCGTCTTCAATAAGAATCCGATCCAGCTCACTTCAGGACTATACACCTAGGACTCGCTGAGAGAACCGCGGCTTTAGTTGACAAGACTGCTCCAACTCGGTCGGAATCAGGCGGTCATCGTTTGCGGCCGACGCCTGTGACCGAGTTCTCTGCAATGTCTGACAGGACTATCGAATCCCAGGTCGAAGAAAAAATCGCATCGCCGTCGCGGCCCTCGCGCCCGCGCAAAGATGCTCGGAAATTCTTGCTGCAGATTCATCGAACCATCGGCCTCTTCGCGGGCGCGGTTTTTGTTTTGGTCGGGCTCAGCGGCAGCATTCTCGCGTTTCGCGAGACGATTGACGAATGGCTGAACGCTTCGATCATGCGCGTCGAAACGCCGGCGACCCCCGCGCTTCGCCCACTGGACGAAGTGCTCGCGGCGGCCGTCATGGCGATGCCCGCCGATGGCAAACCGGAGCGAGTCACAATGCCGCGCCATGCGGCGGCAGCCATCGCAATTACCTACCTGGTTGAGACGGATGATTTCGACGTCGACGTTTATGAGATGTTCGTTGATCCTTACACGGCGAAGGTCAAAGGGCAGCGGCTTCTTCTACACGGAGACAGCGCGCTGTCACAGCCGCTGATTCCGCTCGTCATGGCCTTTCATTGGACTCTGCTTCTCGGAGTCAACAATGCCTATATCCTGGGTACGGTCGGCATCCTTGTTTTCATGTCCATCCTTGTCGGTCTTTATCTGTGGTGGCCGCGCAACGGCGACTGGCGCCTGGGCCTAAAAATCAAATGGGGCGCGAGCCCAGAGCGCATCGTCTATGACGCGCATAGAAGCGTTGGCGCTTACTTCGTCGCTTTCTTGTTGGTTGCGCTGTTCACAGGCGTCTCCATGATTTTCAAGCCCGCAACGCGCTCCGTGGCAGGCATGTTTTCCGAGGTGCGCGCAGATCCGGATTTCGGAAAGTCGACGCCGGCTTCCGGCCGAACGGCGATCGGCCTCGACGCGGCCGCCGCGGTCGCCGGCAGAGTTTTTCCCCATGGCGCGCTGCACTGGATCCTTCTGCCGAGCGCGCCCAGCGGCGTCTATGTCGTCGGCCGGCAATCGAAGGACGAGCCCAATCGAACGAAGACATTCCGGAACGTCGGCGTTGATCAGTACAGCGGTCGCGTCACCTATGTGCAGGATCGGAGCGAATTCTCCGCCGCCGACTCGTTCCTTGAATGGCTCTTCCCGCTGCACTCCGGCGAGGCTTTCGGCTCCATCGGCCGTTCGATCGTTCTAATAGTCGGGGTGACGCCGCTAGCGCTTTACGTAACAGGCTTTCTGCGCTGGCGACAAAAACGCCGAGCGCGAAGACGGCCGACGAACTGACATCACGTCCGGCTCTCCTCGCAAACTGCGGATCATCGCCCGACGAAGATCGGCATCTCGATCGTGTCTTCGGCGTTTTTGGCGTCGCCAAACGCGAGCTTTAGGAGATACTTTCCCTTGCGTGGGACAGTCGCATCCAAAGTCACAAAGCCGCTGGAATGAGGATGAGACGGCAAGGTGTTGATCTGTTTGAGGCCGCCCTGAGAATCATATTCGTAGAAGGAAAGCGCGACGGACTCGTTTCGCGCCTCCTTTTCCATGAGCGTGACGGAAAAAATGACCTTCCCGGGTCCAGGCACGCGGTCGCAATACTCATCATATTTGCTCAGATCGTCCGTCGGCCCTCCCGCGCTCTCTTCCGAATCGGGCAGGAAGTAAGTCGTGAGGTGGACGGAATAGAAGTCGCTGACTCCAAGACACTCCGAAATCGTGCGATCTCCCGCCTTTTCGGCGGGCTTCAGCGTGTGCTTTTTCCAGAAATCGTCCACATATTGACTGAGGGCAGGCGCCCAAAGTCGATACGAAAACGCCGCGCCGTTTACGCCGATGAGCAGAACGATGCCGGCGAAAATCAGCAAATTCAGACGGCCCGGAGTCATCGCTTACGCATCCTTCCCTTGCTCCACCTGTCGCCCTTTGGGCGATTCTTTTCGCATTTGCGAGACGCCTTACGGGCGCACCTCGAACTCCCAGGCCCCGCTGACGAGATGGCCGTCAGCCGAGAGCGCCCGGTAGCGGACCGTGTATTTGCCGGGCGTCAGCTTATTGACGCTCACCGATACATGGCTCGGATCGGCGCTATCAATCGCTGCGTCGCGTTTGTCGACTCTTTCGCCCGAGGCGCTGACAACCGCCAATGCGGCAAAGGCGTCGCGAATGCCGGCGTCATACCACACGTCAACCTTTCCGATGTCTCCGGCGCCGACGCCGCCCTGCGCCGGGGAGGTGCGGACAACGATGGCGTGCGCGAGAATGATCGCCGGGCGTCCCGCCTCTTGCGGCGCCGCAGAGGGGCCGGTGAGTACGATGGCGGGGCGAAGCTGCTGATCGCGCCCTGCTGCCGAGTAATCGGAAACAGTTCCGTATGCGGCCCCGGGTTCAGGCGCCGCGACAAACGAAAGGATTGCCGCAGAGAGCGATAGCAGCCGCGCATGTAAGCCGACGAAGATCCGCGAAGCGCACCTATGAGAAGAGAATATTGGGTGTTCGCTCATCCTCATGTCGGGAAGTCCGGAGTATACCAGGGTTGCGGTTTTGGGCTCGCACGCAGAGAGTCCCGCGCGGCTGCCAATCGCCGATTTTTCACATTGTCGCAGACTTGACCAGCGACGCCGGTTTGACGCGGCGCAACAAGAATTTACGCGAAAGCGGCGCCGACTTCACCCGCGCCCCTACTTGAGCTTGCCCCTGGCTCTCGATATGCATCTTTTAGCAAAACTGCATACGTCGCCGGCGCGCGGCGCGTCAAGGGAGTGCGCTGCAATGGTATCGTCGCGGAAGAGTGCGCTCGGCGCAATTCTGGCGTTGTTCGCGAGCGTCTCGGCGGCGTGCGCCCATACCGCGAATATTTCCAGCAGCCGCATCGTGCCGGAAGGGCAGGGTCATTATCGCGTCGAAGTCGGCTTTCTTGGAACCGATATCGAAAGGATGTTCGCCGAGAACAAGCCGCAGAGCGACGTTGATCTGACAGAGCCCGGCGTAATTGAGGGCATGATCGGCAAATTCATTCAGCAGCGCGTCGATCTGCAGAACGCGGAAGGCCAGACGTGCGCAAGCGCGGTCGACTCCGTCGGCGTGGATCCGTCCAATCCGAGCGACTCAAGGGTGGTGTTACGGATGGATTGCAGCGCCGTTGAGGGTCAGATTTTCTATAACCCATTCAGACTCCTCGAAGCGCAAGGACCACGGGCGAAACATCTCGTCAGCATTGGCGAGAAGCGCGACGAGTCCAATCTGAATGAGGCGCAGCGCATAGGCCGCGAGCCGGCGCCCGGACAGGTCATGATCTATCCCGGCGACAAGATGATCGATCTCTCGAAGCCGCTGCTGACGCCATGGGAGCTTGCGCCGAAATTTCTCTCCGCCGGGGTCGAACATATCGTCACCGGCTATGATCACCTGTGTTTTCTGATCGCCGTGATGCTCTGGGCGACTCGCATCTGGCCGGTTGTCAAGATCGTGACGGCCTTCACCGTCTCGCATTCGATCACCCTGTCGCTGGCCGCGCTCGAACTCATCAATCTGCCGAGCAGCTGGGTGGAGATCGCGATCGCGTTGTCGATCATCTATGTGGCGCTCGAGAACTTCTATACGCGTAAGGTGGACAATCGCTGGCGCGACACCTTCGCTTTCGGATTCATCCATGGCTTCGGTTTCGCGAGCGGCTTGATCGAACTCGGGGTTCCGCAGCGCGCCATCGTCCCCGCGCTGGCGAGTTTCAACATCGGGGTCGAAGTCGGGCAGATCGGCGTGGTGCTCATTGTTCTCCCCTTACTCCTTGTGATCGATAAGAATTTCACTCAGGGTCAGCGCAGTCCGCTCCTGGTTAAAGTCTGTTCAGCGATCATCGCCTGCTTTGGGGCTTACTGGTTTTTCGTGCGGGTTTTCGAGCTCGGATAGCGGAACTCCCGCCGCAGCCTGCCCACGATTGCCGCGGCCGCCGAAATGCTGAGCGTCAGTCCGACAAGCTCCGGGAGCTCGCGCAGGCTGACGAGCGCGTCGGTCAAGCATTTGATGAAAATGCCGATTCAACTGCCGGATAGGCTTTTTTGCACCGAAAGCAAGAATAAAGCCGCGGGGCGAAGTGGCGAACCGCCAAATCATGCCGATGGACTTCCCTTTATTAAATGTCTAGTTCACGCAGTCCGGCGGGAACTCCGCTGCGGCGGCGACATCGCTCATTGGCGGATGAACCGGCGCGGCGGCTTCTTACCGGCGAGAGCCGCGCATAGGTAAGGCGGCCCTTTGGATTGGTCTTATTCGGAGGAAATCTGATGAGGAAGCTGATATTGGCGTTCGTCGCGGCGGGAGCGCTCGCGCCTACGCTGTCCAACGCGCAGGTCAAAATAGACATGACGCGCATCACCTGCGGTGAGATGCTCGCGATGCCCGACAGCGATCGGGCCGATTTCGCGGCCTTCATGGCTGGATGGTTCGCGCAGAAAAGCGGCCGCACCTTCATCGATCTGAACAAATTTCTCAAGAACTCGGCGAGCGTGAAGGACTGGTGCGCGTCCAATCCGAACGAATCCGTTATGGCCGGTCTGCAACGCGCTTTTGATCAGAAATAATAGGACGGGGAAGCACATGAATCGCAAACTTATCTTCGCTGGCGTGCTTGCCGCGATCGCAATCGCCGTCCCAGCCAATGCGCAGGTCATGATCGAAATGTCGGAGATCACCTGCAAGCAATTCGCGGAATATGACGGCGACACTCAGGACTTCGTCGCCAATTGGATGCGAGGCTACTTCAACGCGAAGAATAACCAGACCGTGATCGATTCACGCGATGTGAAGCGCAACACCGACAAAGTCGTGCGCTATTGCAAGAAGAAACCCAAGTCCTTCCTGATGGAAGCCATTCAAAAAAGCGTTCGCTGACGCACTCAAGCGCGCGGCCTCGCGTGGCCGCGCGCTGTTCATTTTACAGCACGTCATTCATTTCCTTCAGACGGGCGAAATTTCCACCCGCTCCATCATTCTCGCCTCAACGCAACTGGGTTCTACTCCGAGTGCGGGATATCTTCGCCCGCCGGCGCTGCGCAACTTCGCCGGACGCCGGAACCGGAGCCTGTCTTCCGGGTTAACCTCGAGGAGCCAAGCCAACCCGACACAGCAGGCTCGAGCGTAGCATCGCCTGTAAGGCGCCAATTCCCCGCGACGGAGGACGCCCATGACGAAAGACGCTCCGCAACCGTCCGATCCGCGCCGACGCCGGGTTTACAGCGCCTCCCTGAGCACGTGGCGCCGCGCCCGACCCTGGGCGCCGTTCTCCGCAACCGCCGGCAGCCGCTGAAGCTTATGCTTCCCTCCGCAAAAGAACTTGACCGGCTGACTGCGCCCGGCGCCTTCTTATGGGCGACGGGCATCGAAGACACGTTCATCACCGCTCCGCACCCGAAGACAGGGCGTTTGCTGGATGAATATGAGCTTACCGATCACTACCGACGTTGGTCCGAGGATCTGGCGCTGATGGCGCAACTGGGCGTCCCCTGCGCGCGCTATGGCGTGCCCTGGCATCGCGTGCAACCGGCGCCTGAGGTCTGGGACTTCAGCTTCGTCGACGCCGCGCTCGAGCGGATGCTTGAACTCAACATCGATCCGATCGTCGACCTCGTTCACTACGGTCTCCCGCATTGGCTGGAGAACGCCTTCCTCAATGCGGACTATCCGCAACGCGTCGCAGAATTTTCGGCGCGGCTCGCCGAGCGATTCCGGGGCCGGGTCAGATGGTACACGCCGCTCAACGAGCCGCGGATTACCGCATGGTATTGCGGGCGTCTGGGGTGGTGGCCGCCGTTTGGACGCAGCTGGCCCAGCTTCGTGGCGGTGATGATGTCGATTTGCCGGGGAATCGTTGAAACGACGCGCGCGCTGAAAGACATCGATCCCGAAATCGTGCCGTTTCACGTCGATGCAACCGACGTCTTCATATCAAACGATCCAGCCTTGGCCGAGGAAGTCGAACGGCGCCAGCGCATCGTCTTTCTCGCGCTCGATCTCATCAGCGGGCGCGTCGATGCGAGTCATCCGCTTTGGGCCTGGCTGCGCCGACAGGATGCGTCGGAAGCGGCGCTCGCCGCCTTCCTCAGCCAGCCTCTCGAACTGCCCATAGTCGGCGTAAACCTTTATCCGATCTTCACAATGAAGCGCATGTCTCGCGACCGGCTAGGACGATTGCGCATCCGAATGCCGCTTGCTTCCGGCGACCTCGTGTCCAAAATCGGCGAGATGTATTTCGAGCGCTACGGCGTGCCGATCATGATCTCCGAGACCGCGACCAAGGGCTCGGTGAAACAGCGTCAGGCATGGCTGGCCGACTCAGTCGAGTCGGTGAAAGCGTTGCGGGCGAGGGGCATTCCAATGGTCGGCTATACGTGGTGGCCGATGTTCGCGCTTGTGACCTGGGCCTATCGCCAGGGAACGAGGCCGCTGCAAGATCATCTGCTGCAGATGGGCTTGTGGGATCTCGATCCCGATCCGTCCGGGCGGCTGGAGCGTATCGAGACGCCTCTTGTCGACTCCTATCGTCGACTGACGTCGAGCGGCGCGCATGCGGTTGGTCCGCTCGCGCCAAAACGGCTGCCGTAGCGCAGTCTCCGCGAGTAATCGGGGAGTAAAAACATGTTTCAGAGCTTCTTTCTTGCGGGGTTTGAAGGATCGACGGGCTTCAACAGGCACGGCGAGTGGTTCGACCAAGTGGTCGCGACGGGTCACGACGCGAATGTCGACGAGGACTATGCGGACATTGCGCGTCTCGGCTTGCACGCCGCGCGAGAGACTGTTCGTTGGCCTCTCATCGATTGCCGCGGTCGGTTCGACTTTTCCTCCCTCGAACCGTTCATCGAGGCCGCGAACCGCCACGACGTGGGCGTGATATGGGACCTTTTTCATTATGGTTTCCCGCAGGACGTCGACCTTTGGTCCGAAGCCTTCTCGCGGCGCTTCGCGGACTATTGTTATGCAGTGGCGCGTTTTATCGACGCGCGTATTGAGGGGCGCTGCGTCTTCACGCCGATCAACGAGCCTTCGTTCATGGCCTATGCCGCTGGCGAGAAAGCCCTGTTTGCGCCCTACGGGTCGGGTCGGGGCTGGGATCTGAAAGTCGCGCTCGCGCGCGCCGCCATCGCCGGCATTAATGCGATCCGGGCCGCCTGTCCCGATGCGCGCTTCGTCAATGTCGATCCCTTGTGCCGCGTCGTTTGCCCCAACAACAGGCCGGATCTCGCCGCTCAAGCGCACGACTTCAATGAGCGGCTGGTGTTTCAGAGTTGGGACATGTTGTGCGGCAGGCTTCTGCCCGAACTCGGCGGAAGTCCAGATCATCTGGATATCGTCGGGATCAACTACTACTGGACCAACCAGTGGGAGCTCAATGACACGCCGAACGCTGACGGAAACGTGCCGCCGCTTCCTGACGACGACCCGCGTCGCGCGCCGCTCTCGGAGCTCATATCCTCGGTCTGGCGGCGCTATGAGCGGGAGGTGATGATTACGGAGACCAGCCACGTCGGAGACAATCGCGGGCCGTGGCTTTGCGAAGTCATTGACGCCTGCCACACGCTTTTACAGCAGAACGCGCCTTTGCGCGGCGCATGTCTCTACCCGATCCTGGGCATGCCGGAATGGCATGACCGCGATCTCTGGACGCCGATGGGGCTGTGGGATCCACTATGTCACCGCGATCCTGGCGCTGGCCGACTTCTCTGCGAACCGATGGCCGAGGCGCTTCAAGGCGCGGCGCCGCTCGAAGCGCTACATCGCGCGATGCTCGAAATTGAATCGCCTGGCCAAGCGCGCATCGATCGCTTGCGAAGCGCTACGCGGCGCTACGCCGCAAGGTGACGATCTTCATCCGGCACGGCATTACTCGGCCGCTTCGGGGCGTCGCCAGGCCTTCGAGAAAGCGCCGCCCGAAGCGATGAGGTCGTCGTGCGCGCCGCGCTCGATAATCTGTCCTTTGCTCATCACGTGAATGCAGTCGCAGTCGACCACCGATTCAAGCCGATGAGTCACGAGAATGATTGTGCGCGATCCCTTCAGTCGGTGCAGCGTGTCGATCAGTTTTCGTTCCTGCTCAGGATCGAGCGCGCTTGTGGGCTCGTCGAGAACGAGGAACGGCGCGTCCGACAGCAACGCGCGGGCGATGGCGATCCGCTGGCGTTGACCGCCGGAGAGATTGGCGCCTCCTTCGGCCAGCACCGTTTCATAGGCTTCCGGCAGGCCGTGAATGAATTCGGCGGCGCCGGCGGCTTCGGCGGCTCTTTCGATCTCTGCGCGCGTCGCGCTCTGTCGGCCATAGGCCAGATTCTCGGCGATGGTCGTCGGCAGCACGAGGCTGTCTTGAGCGACGAGCGCGAAGTGGGCTCTCAGCGAGTCCAGTCGCATGTCTCGGAAGTCCAAGCTGTCCAATCTCAATGCGCCGCTTGTTGGATCGTAGAAGCGGAGCATGAGGCTTAAGAGCGTGCTTTTGCCCGCGCCGCTCGCGCCGACAAACGCAACCATCTCGCGCGGTCGTATCGTCGCTGAAACGTCGGTGAGAATCCGCTTTCCGCCGCCATAGTCAAAGCTCACATCGTCGATCGTCAAGGTCCGAGGCTTGCTCGGCAGCCAACGCGCCGAGGGCGAGTCGACGACGGTTTCCGGTTCGTCGAGGACACGAAACACCCGTCGGGAAGCGGCTTCGAAGATGCGCACTTTGGCGAAGAATTCGCTCAGCCACTTCAGCGGGTCCCACAGTTTGCGCAGATAGTCCATGAAGATGAGGAGCGTCCCCACCGTCATGCCATCGGCGACCGGCGCCAGATACTGGTCGCGGTAAACGAGCCAGCCACCATAGCCGAGGATGATCGCTCCGCCGACAGACAGGATGCCGTCTCGCGCGAGAGGATAGAGCTGCTCTTGCCAGTTCAGCCGCAACAGCGCGTCTACGCTTCTGCCGACCGCGCCGGAGAAGCGCCGGAATTCGAAAGCTTCGCGACGAAAGGCCTGCGCCAGTGGGATGCGCGTCATCGCCTGCTGGATATGCGCCGTGAGATCGGCGTCGATCTGCTTCGACTCCAGCGCGCGCTTATGAATTCTCACGCCGAAGCGCCAGTTGCTCCAGATCATGAGCGGCGCGACCGCAAACGCCGCCAGCGTTAGGCCGACGTTTCGCGAGAGAAGAATGATGGTCATCACGGTGAGCGTGACGGCTGCAACCGAGGTGCCAATCAACACGTCGACAATGCCCCACGGCCCGAAGGCGTCCGTCGTGAGCCGGTAAATCGAATCGCCCTGCGGTCTGGTGCGGTGATAGGTAAGGCCGAGATTCTGAAGCTTGGCGAAAAGATCGAAGCGCGCCCGCGTGGTGCCGCGATAGTTCAGGTAATAATTGATCATCATCCGGCCCATCCAGGCCGTGTAGCCGATGAGTTGCAGACCAAGTCCGATCGCGACGAGGCCCGCGATCTGTCCCGGTCGGTCGTTCGGCAGGACCGCGAGAAAGTAGCTGTGTATCCAATTGCCTTTCGGCTTGCTGGAAAGAACGGAGTCGACGAGCACCGCAAGCGGCCACGCTTCCAGGAGGCCAACGGCGACCGACACCGCAATCAGCATTACGAGCGCGGCGATCCGCAGCCAGTCCGGCAGAAAATACGTCAGGGCGCGGCGGTAGACCGCGACATCCGTCATTTCTTGCTGAGGATTCATGGCGCTATAACGCGCCAGCGCGCCTAAAGGTCTTCCCAGCCCACGGGTTCGAGCTTCGCGGTCGTCGCCGCCGAACTGGCTTTTCGCGCCGCAACCTCGATCAGACCCGCAAGCAGAGCCGCGGCGGTCGGGTCTTCTCCCGGAGGATCACGGAACAATCTCAAGGTCGCGATGGCGATGCGTCCAGTGCCGTAATTGCGCTCGACCGCAATCGCGGCCGGGCGATGAATCCATCCGACAACCAGAGCCGAGTGAACGCGAGCCTGGAAGTCGAGCAGATTGCAGCCGGAAATAACATGCGCGGGGATCACGCGATCGAACGCATGATCGAGCAGGGGGCCGCCGGGGAGGGGCGCGAACGGACCTTGCCGCCGCAGCCAAGCGAAAGAGGAGGCCCAGTCGCCGCGCCAGAGCGTGCCGTCGCGCGCGACGACCTTGACGCTTTGCCAATGTGGAAAGAACGGCGTGAGCGATCCGGGCGTCTCGGTCAAGAGAACCGCGCGGCCGCCGGCGCGCACATAGGCTGCGAGCGCGGCGGACGCCTCGGTCTCCACGATCACGTCCGCTGTCTCGGAGCCGTCCGCCAAGTCATAGCCGAGCGCGTGCAGGCGATCGCGGATGTCGGCGTGCGAGGACCAGAGAGAGACCTCCGGCGCGCGTCGCTTCGCATGCACGGCAATGTCGATCTCGTTGCTTGCGAGCAGGCGACCCTCTCGTGAACGCAGACGAAAAGTGACGTGACGTCGACAGGACTCTTCCAGAAGCGGGAGTTTCAGCGACATCTGCCCGAGATCGGCCACGGTCCCCGGCTGGATCGAGGAGAGCTCCAACGTCATTGGCTCAGTGAGCGCCACCTCGAGAGTCGCAGGCTCCAGCTGGTCCGGCCCGCCATGCGCCACGCAGAGCGAGACGCGAACATCGTCGCCCGACCAATATGCGGGACGGTCCAGGGTTGGCAGAATGACCGTATCGGCGTTGATCGAATGGAACAGATTGTGGAAGACCCTCGGATTCGAACGCATGTCGAGAAGCCCGTTCGCTTCCCAGTGACAGTCGGTCAGCTCGGTGATCACATAGCCGCCGATCTGCGGCTTGCGGCGCATGGCCTCGATTTGATATTTCAGCGCACGGAATTGTTGCCACTGCGTCGCTTCGATGAAGCTTTCGAAAGTCCCGAACACGCGGTCGAGACTCCAGTCATGGAACCTGTTGCGCACGCCATGCGCGTACATGACGCCCTCGCTCCAGTCGTGGCCCGTCTCGAACCACCAGGCTTCGGCGCCGGCCGCATCTCTCAACTTCTCAGGGTCGGGCAGGCCCCAGTTGCCGAATTCAGAACAGAGCAGCGGCTCCTGGCCTGTGATGACCGCGTCTCCCTCGGGGCTGAAGAGCCACTCGGCTCGTCCAGCGAGTTCTTCGACGAACTTGTCCCAGTCCTCCCGACTATCGGGAATAGCGGCGTAGAAATGGAAATCGGCGAGGTCCGTCTGCACATGGAAGCTTGGCGCCAGAGGCGAGTTATCGACCACGAGCCGCGACGGATCATAAGCCTTCAGCCATAGGTAAAGCTTCTTGAGCCAGGCGCGGTGACGGGCGTCGTGAACAAGGTCCACGCCCCAATTCTCGTTGATCAGCGTCCAGCAGAAGATCGAGGGGTGATTGCCGTCGCGATCGATAAGGCCTTTGAGCGTGAGCTCCTTCCGCTCTCGCGAGAGTTCAGTCGAATCGCCGGCGTTCGGCAGCTCCGCCCAGATCAGCAGACCCAGGCGATCGGCGACCTCGAAATAACGCGGATCCGGCACTTTGATGTGGCAACGCAGAGCGTTAAGCCCGAGCTGCTTGGCTTTGTAGAACCTGTCCTCGAGGAATTCCACCGAAGGCAAAGTGCAGATCGTGTCCGGGTAATAGTCCTGGTCGAGCGCGGCGCGCAGGTAAAAGGGCTTGCCGTTCAGGTACAGCTTTCCGTCGCGGGTCTCGATGCTGCGAAAGCCGAAGGTCGTTTCGGTCTCGTCGACAACGGCGCCCTCGCGCATCATGGAGACCTGCATGCGGTAGAGATAAGGCGCGTCAGGCGACCAGCAGTGCGGCGCGGGAACGAACGTATACAGCAGTGCGTTCTCGACGCCTGCGGCCAATTTGGCGCATGACTGCGCGACGGCGTTTTCCTCTGCGTCGATGACTTTAATCATCACCTCCGCCGCATCGGTCAGGGGGCGCTCGAACCGCACATGCGCGGAGATCTCACCGCTGGCGTGCGATGAACGCACGCGCACCGTCGTGACATGATCGGCTATACGATTTTCCAGATAGACCGACTGCCAAATCCCCGAAAGCGGGCCATACCAGCTTTGCTTGCCGAAGGGCATTTCGGCGAACGGGGTCGTAGGGAACTCGAAGGGATCGTCTGTCGGGCTTTCGACCTTTACCTTTATCTCGGCTTTTCCGTCGACGATCCGGTCGGTGATGTCGAAATGGAATGGCAGGAAACCGCCCACGTGGCTGCCCACGAATGCGCCGTTAACGAACACGTGGGTGATATGGAAGACGGCGCCGAAGTGCAGGAAGATGCGCTGCTTCAGCCAGTCCTGCGGAATATGGACTTCGCGGCGATAGACCGCGACGCCGCCACGCATGCGCAAATCTGAGAATTGCGCCTGCCATGGGCTCGGGACAAGAATTGTCCGGCTCTCCGCCGGCTTGGCGCCGCCGTAGCCCAGATATTTAAAGTCCCACGACCCGTCCAGGGAAATGCGCGCTACGCTCACCTAACCTCACCTCGACCAAATTTCCGGCGCCGGAGCATCGATGCGATTGGTCGAATATTACAATGAGCGATCGACGCGGCATTTTCTATAAGGGTGGATGTCAAAACACCAGTATTTTTACTCACGACGGAAGCTTAGCCGAGCCCCAAGTGGTGTAACCTCGCGTAGCACTTGCCGTTATTCCGCAGCGACAGAGGTCGCAGCGAAACCTATACTGTTGGAAAGCGGAATATCCTTGTCTATCCGTCGGAAAGTCGCAAGCGCCTGTCCGACCACCTGGTCCATGTTGTAGTAGCGATAAGTCGCCAGCCGGCCGACGAACCACACGTTTTGCTGCGCGATGGCGAGCTTCTCGTAGCGTTTGTAGATCTCCGCGTTCTCGGCGCGGGGAACGGGATAGTAGGGATCTCCCTCATCCGTGGGGAATTCGTAGGTGAGGCTCGTCTTGGGATGTTCCTGTCCCGTGAGATGCTTATATTCCGTCACTCTCGTGTAGGCTTGCGTCTGCGGATAGTTGACCACCGCCACCGGCTGATGCCGCGCCTCATCGAGCGTCACGTGTTCGAAGCGCAGCGATCGATAGGGAAGCTTGCCGAAGCGGAAGTTGAAATATTCATCGATCGGCCCCGTGAAGATCAGCCGCCGATAGAAGACCTCGTTTCGCAACTCCTCGAAGTCGGTCTGCAGCATCACGCTGATGTTGGGGTGGTCCAACATCCTCTCGAACATTCGCGTGTAGCCATGGAGCGGCATGAACTGGAACTGATCGCTAAAATAGCGATTGTCGCGATTGAGGCGGGTCGGAACGCGCGCAGTCACTGATTTGTCGAGCTCGGAAGGCTCGACGCCCCACTGCTTTTTGGTATAGCCGCGAAAGAATTTTTCGTAGAGCTCGCGGCCAACTGTGCTCACGACGACGTCTTCAGAGGTCTTGATCTCGTCGCGATGCTCGGCGCGGCTCGCAAACCATTGCGCCAGCTCGTCAGAGTCGAGGCTGAGGCCGTAGAGACGATTCACCGTGTCGAGATTGATCGGTATCGGCACGAGCATGCCGTCCACTTCTGCGAGCACGCGGTGTTCGTAGGGACGCCAGCGCGTGAACTGAGAAAGATATTCGAAGACGGCTTCCGAGTTCGTATGGAAGATGTGCGGGCCATATTGATGCATCAGCACGCCGGCGTCGTCGTACCGATCATAGGCGTTTCCGCCGATGTGCGGACGACGATCGATGAGGAGGACGCGCTCGTCACGCTGCGATGCGAGTCGCTCGGCCAGAACGCTTCCTGCGAAGCCTGCACCGACGATAAGCCAGTCAAACAAGTTGCCCCTCCCGCGCTGCTTTGGACTCAGCGCTGACGCTGGCGATATGCAGCATCATCCTCGCCCAGGTTTTGTCCCATGACATTTCCGCCAGATGCGCGTCGACCGCGCTAAGCCAGCGCGTCTTCGGTCGGGCGAGCAGCAGTTCGATCTTGGCGACGAACTCTTCCGCAGTCGTGGCGATTTCCACATGACCGGCGGCGCCGTAAGGATTGACGACGTCGGCGATGGGCGTCGAAACGACCGGCACGCCTGCGGCAAGAAACTCCGGGGTCTTGGTCGGGCTGATGTAACGAGTGGCCTCGTTCAGCGCGAAGGGCATGACGCCAACGTCCCACCCCGACAGATAGTTCGGCAGATCTTGGTAGGACTTGCAGCCAAGCCAATGGACATTGTCCGCTTGAGGCAGCGACTCCGGAGCGATCTTTGCGGTAGGACCGATCATCACCAGCTGCCACTGCGGCCGTAGCGCCGCAATGCCCGCGACGATGTCCATGTTCATCCGCTCGTCGATGACGCCGAAAAAGCCGATGCGGGGATGCGGGATATTTTTCTGATCTTCGGGCTCGACGCCGCAATCGCGCGCGATCCGAAAGTGAGCGGTGTCCACGCTGCTTGGAAAGACGTGAATGTTGTCGTGCCGCCTGCGTTTCGCTTCGTATAGACTCTGCCCGCCGACAAACATGAGATCGGACTTCGTGATCAGCTCCTGCTCGAGATCGAGCAGGCCCTTGGGCGCGCCGGCGAAAGCGGAGAGTTCGTCCATATTGTCGTAAATGCAAAGATCCGGCGTCACATGGCGCGTAAATTCGAGCGCCATCGGCGTGTAATACCATCCAAGCCATCGCGACGGCTGCACCGTCGTCACAAGATCGCTGACGACGCGCCGCAATTCAGCGCGGATTTGATCCGACGACAGTCCTTGTCGAAGAACGGGAGTCACGACAGCGACGCCGCATGCCTCATCCCTGACAATCCTAGGCGCCGCGCCCTCATCCGCGAAGATCGGCTCTTCGATGTAGAAAACGCCGAGATTCCTGGCTGCTCGACTCAAGAGATGCTGCGGTCGCTGATAGACGAAGTTCCAACGCAAGTGAGAGAAGCAGAGAAGATGAGTTGGAACTGACATCATGCGTCAACCTCAAGCCTTACAGTTCATCTTTGCCTTTAGGATTTCCTACAGCTAACTCGGGTTCAGCAACTTTGTTCCGGATTATGAACGATTAGACAGGAATCGCCGACGTCTGTGGCGCCACTCGCCGGTCGACGGCGCTCGAGATGTCCCCGCAAGGCGATTCACGGAACGGAAGCGAGGTGGGCGAGTTTTGGGTTGCGCCCCAGTGTCGCGTGGCGCGAAGACTGGCGATCGATCATGTGGGAATGGGCGTCAGGCTGGATTGCGCCAGCCGCAACAATAATCGCTGCGATGATGACGGCCGCCAACGCTGGCGCGCGCGTCACGGGTTGGGGCTTCGTCGTGTTTACGATCGGATCGATCGCTTGGAGCGTGCTGGCGAGCCTGTCCGGCCAAGGCAATCTGTTGGTCACGAACCTCTTCCTTACCTTCGTCAACGCCGTAGGCGTTTGGCGATGGCTCAGCAGAGAGGCGACTTACGAAATCGGAAGCTTGAGAGCAGTGCGGAGGAGCAGCAGGACGCACGCCGCGCCGACTCTTTTCTCCGCCTCTCACGCAGTTGGCGCGGAGGTCACCGACGCCAATGGCGAGAAATTGGGCGTCGTAGTCGACCTCATGTTGCGGCGGGACCAGCGTAGCCTCTGCTACGTCGTCATCGCTCATCATGGGTTAGGGGGCGTTGGCGAAACGCTTCGGGCCGTCGATCCGGCCGACTTGGACTTTGCGGACGGCGTCGCGCGAACCAGTATGTCGGGTGCGCGCCTGGACGCTCTGCCCGCGCTGCAGGCGGACAACTGGCCCTCAGCGTTTCCCCTGGCGGGCAAGGGATCGCCCGCCGATCAGCCCCCGGAATAGAACGGCCGGCGCTTGGCCGGCCGTTAAAAGCGTCGCGCAGGCGGCGCGATTAGTCTCGCGAGTAGCCGCCGCCCGAGTTCCACATGGCGCCTAGCAAGAAGCCAGCCGCTACGGCCATAAGCACGGTCGTCGTCGGCTGGGAGCGCGCCGACTTCTCGATCGCTTGGCGGAAGTTGCCCACGACGTCGCCGGCGCGGCCGGCCGCCTCGCCGCCCTTCTCCTGCATCGTGGAGATCGCCGATCCGGCCTGCTCCATCGTTCGGTTGATTCGCTGTCCCACGTTCTCCGCCGCCGCCATTGCTTTATCGCCCATGACTGCGGCAGTTTCGCTGATCGGGCGATCCGATTGTCGGATGCGCTCGAGTTCCGGCGTCGCCATTCCTGCCTCCATTCTCGAAAGTATCTTCGAGCCTCGCCTTAACCCCCCGAACGTTCGGTTGTTCCAAGAGCTTGGACATCGCCGTTTGCAGGGCGTCCATCGCCGAGCCGAAGCCTATTTGATGAGCAGAGAGATCAGGCGCAGGCGTTCGCTTGCCGTTCACAGAACGTTTACTGTGGCTTGATTTGAATAATCCACGCTTTATTTCCCGATAGTGCTTGCGCTTAGCGGACGCGTCATGCGCAATGCGAGCCGTATATGCGGCAGGCCGGCGAGGAACATTTCAGGATGGCGAACACGGCGATGTGGCGCGCGGACGACGTCGGGGTTTCGGCGTCCGATGACTTGGACCTCTCCACACACGCTCGGCGAAATTGCGGGACGAAGGAACTCTACGAAGAAGCGCTGCGGCGAGGAGAAGGCGTTGCATCTTCGACTGGCGGACTTGTCGTTGAAACCGGCGTGCACACCGGACGTTCTCCGAAAGACAAATTCATCGTTCGCGACGCGTTAACCGATCAGACGATCTGGTGGGATAACAATCTCGCGATGGAGCCCGAACGATTCGATCGGCTTCATCACGACATGCTGGCGCATGCGCGCCGGATGAAACTCTTCTCTCAGGATCTTCACGCCTGCGCTGCGCCGGCGCATCAGCTGCCCATTCGCGTCTTTACCGAATTCGCCTGGCACTCGCTTTTTGCGCGGCATCTCTTCATGCCCGTCGACGATAGATCGCGCGTGGGCTTTCAGCCGCAGCTGACGGTGCTTGACCTGCCTTCGTTCCAGGCCGACCCCTCCCGCCACGGCTGCCGCTCAAGCACGGTGATCGCCATCGATTTCTCGAGAGGCGTCGTGCTCATCGGCGGCACGCAATATGCGGGAGAGATCAAGAAGTCGATTTTCACCTATCTCAACTATGTTCTGCCCGCCAAAGGCGTGCTGCCGATGCATTGCGCCGTTAATGATGGCGAGGGCGGATCGGCGGTTTTCTTCGGGCTTTCAGGCACAGGCAAAACGACTCTCTCCGCCGATCCGGCGCGCAGCCTTATCGGCGACGACGAGCACGGCTGGGACGAAAGCGGCCTCTTCAATTTCGAGGGAGGCTGTTACGCCAAGGCGATTCGGCTGTCGCAGCAATCGGAGCCGGACATCTACGCCGCCTCTCATCGCCAGGGCGCGATTCTCGAGAATGTGTCTTACGAACCTGACGCTGGGCGGTTCAACTTCGACGACGATTCGAAAACCGAGAACACGCGGATCGCTTATCCGCTCGACTTCATTCCCAACGCCTCGGCCACGCGTCGCGCGAGCCATCCGAAAAGTATCGTGATGCTGACGTGCGATGCGTTTGGCGTGCTGCCGCCGATCGCGAGGCTCACGCCCGCGCAGGCGATGTATCACTTCCTGTCAGGCTACACCGCCAAAGTCGCGGGGACCGAGCGTGGCGTCAATGAGCCGCAGGCGACGTTTTCGGCATGCTTCGGCGCGCCTTTCATGCCGCGACGACCAACGGAATACGCCGAATTGCTGGGCGACTTCATCGCTTCGAGCGAGGCCAACTGCTGGCTGGTGAATACCGGCTGGTCCGGCGGGCAATACGGCGTCGGACGCCGCATGCCGATCGCGGCCACGCGCGCGCTGCTTCAGAGCGCGCTCGACGGCTCACTGGCGCGAGCGGATTTTCGGATCGATGAATCCTTCGGCCTGTGCGTGCCGGCGTTGGTCCCCGGCGTCGACCCACAAATGCTGGATCCGATCCAGACATGGTCGTCGCGTGAAGAGTTCGAGCGGATGGCTGAAAGGCTCGTCGGCATGTTCGAAGCGAATTTCCGCACGCTGGCGCCTTTCGTCGATCAGCAAGTGCTCGACGCGCAGCCCCGCCGCCGCCGCTGAACATCGCGCCGTCCTTTAAGGTCTCAGTCGCCGCAAGCGGCAACTTGAAACTTCGCTGATTCGAGAAATATAGGCTCTATCACCGCGCGCCTTCGGAGGAAGCGCATGCGCCATTGGACGCCTACTTTCGACTTCGATCTCGGCGATGTGGCCGACCGCGTTCGCAGCGCGACCGAAGCCTTCGCAACTGCGGAAATCGCGCCCCGGGCGCAGCAGATCGATGCGCAGAACGCCTTCCCAGCCGATCTTTGGCCCAAACTCGGCGCGCTCGGCGCGCTCGGACTGACCGTGCATGAGCAATATGGCGGGGCGGGCATGGGCTATCTGGAACATGTGCTCGCGATGGAGGAAATCAGCCGCGCCTCGGCGTCGGTCGGCCTTTCCTACGGCGCCCACTCCAACCTCTGCGTTAATCAGATCCATCGCAATGGTTCGGAGGAACAGAAGCGGCGATATCTCCCAAACCTCGTCTCCGGCCGTCACGTCGGCGCGCTGGCGATGTCGGAACCCGGCGCCGGGTCTGATGTTACGGATATGAAGCTCAACGCGGCGAAGCGTGGCGACCGCTACGTGCTCAACGGAAGCAAGATGTGGGTGACGAATGGCCCCGACGCGGACGTCGTGATCGTCTACGCCAAGACCGACCCCGGCGCCGGGCCGCATGGCATCACAGCGTTTATTGTCGAGCGTCTCTTTCCCGGTTTTTCCTCCAGCGCAAAGCTCGACAAGCTTGGCATGCGCGGTTCGAACACATGCGAACTCGTCTTCACAGACTGCGAGGTTCCGGAGGAAAACGTGCTTGGTCTCCCGGAGCGCGGCGTGAACGTGCTGATGAGCGGCCTGGATTACGAGCGCGCGGTGCTTGCCGGCGGTCCGCTTGGAATCATGCAGGCCTGCATGGATGTCGTCCTGCCTTATGTGCATGAGCGCAAGCAGTTCGGTCAGCCGATCGGCGAATTCGAACTCATGCAGGGCAAACTCGCCGACATGTATACGGCGCTCATGGCGACGCGCGCTTATGTCTATGCGCTCGCGAAGGCGTGCGATCGGGGTCACGTGACGCGAAAGGACGCAGCGAGCGCGATATTATTCGCGGCCGAACGCGCGACATGGATGGCGCTGGAAGCGATCCAGTGTCTCGGCGGCAATGGCTATATGAACGACTATCCGACAGGCAGATTGCTGCGCGACGCCAAACTTTACGAGATCGGCGCCGGGACGAGCGAAATCCGCCGCATGCTGATCGGGCGCGAACTGTTTCAGGAGACGGCCTGACCTTGGACTGAACACATGCCTCGCCTTGATAGCCTTGTTAATTCCAAAAACGCCGATTACGCGAAGAATTATCAGCTCATGGCCGGCCGCGTCGCCGAGCTGAAGCGCGTTGTGGCGGAGATTCGCGCTGGCGGCGACGAGGGCGCGCGCGAGCGTCATCTTGCGCGCGGGAAAATGCTGGCCCGCCAACGCATCGACGCGCTGTTGGATCCGCTGTCGCCCTTTCTTGAAATCGCGCCCTTCGCCGCGCACGGCGTTTACGACGGTCGCGTCGCGGCGGCGGGAGTCGTCGCCGGCATAGGACGGGTGCGGGGGCGCGAATGCATGATCGTGGCCAATGACGCCACGGTCAAAGGCGGAGTCTACTTTCCTTTGACCGTGAAGAAACATCTTCGCGCGCAGGAAATTGCTGCCCAGAACAATCTGCCGTGCCTTTATCTCGTCGACTCCGGCGGCGCCAATCTGTCGAGCCAGGAGGACGTTTTTCCCGACAGGGATCATTTCGGCCGCATCTTCTACAATCAGGCGACGATGTCCTCGCGCGGCATTGCGCAGATCGCGGTCGTCATGGGTTCATGCACCGCCGGCGGCGCCTATGTGCCGGCGATGTGCGACGAAACCATCATCGTGCGCAACGAAGGTGCGATATTCCTGGCGGGACCGCCGCTCGTCAAAGCCGCGACCGGCGAGGTGGTGACTGCGGAAGAGCTCGGCGGCGCCGACGTGCACTGCCGTCGATCCGGCGTCGCCGACTACTGCGCGGAAAATGACGCACATGCCCTTCAAATCGCACGCGACATCGTCGGCAATCTCGGGCCTGCGGCGGACCTCACGGTTCCCGTGAGAAAGCCTGTGGAGCCTTTCTACGATCCGGAGGAGATTTACGGGCTGCTGCCGCATGATCCGCGAAAACAGTTCGATATACGGGAGGTGATCGCGCGTCTTGTCGACGCCAGCGAGTTCGACGAGTTCCGCGCGCTTTACGGTTCGTCCCTGGTGACGGGGTTTGCGCACATCCATGGCTATCCGGTCGGCGTCGTCGCCAACAATGGCGTGTTGTTTCCCGAGAGCGCGCAAAAGGGCGCGCATTTCATTGAGCTTTGTGTGCGCCGGAAGACGCCGCTGCTCTTTCTGCACAACACAACGGGCTTCATCGTCGGCGCGAAATATGAGAGCGCCGGCGTCGCCAAGGAAGGCGCGAAGATGGTGACTGCCGTCGCGACCGCCGCGGTGCCGAAACTGTCGATCATCGTGGGCGGCAGCTTTGGCGCCGGCAACTACGCGATGTGTGGACGCGCCTACTCGCCAAGATTCCTGTGGATGTGGCCGGGCGCGCGCATCGGCGTCATGGGCGGCGAGCAGGCGGCGAGCGTGCTGACGCGGGTCAAGCGGGAGGCCATGGAGAAACAGCGGCAATCTTTCTCTGAGGCCGAAGAAGAAGAATTCGCACGGCCCATTCGCGAGCGATATGAGCGTCAAAGCCAGCCGCTCTATTCCAGCGCCCGGCTTTGGGATGATGGCGTCATCGACCCGCTCGACACGAGACGGACTGTCGCTTTGGCGCTATCTTTCGCCTTAAGGGCGCCGATCGAAGAAACGCGCTTTGGTCTCTTTCGCATGTGAGCGAGCTTTTATGACGGCTTTGCTGCAATCAGTTGACGCGCATGGCGTAGCGACTCTGACGCTTAATCGGCCGCAAAAGCGCAATGCGCTCGACGCGGAGCTCATCGGGCTTCTGAAGGAAGCGCTCGAAGAATTGGAGTCGCGCGTCGACGTGCGCGTGATCACGATCGAAGGTTCTGGAGAATATTTTTGCGCCGGCGGCGATATCGGATCGATGCTCAGCGTCTCACAAAGCTCCTCAAGCGCGAACGAACAGGACGCATTGGCGCTGGCGCGAATGCTGTACGCTTTGGACACGGCGTCAAAGCCCACCGTCGCTCTGGCCAAGGGCGCCGTCGTTGGCGGCGGCGTCGGTCTGCTCGCGTGCTGCGACATCGTCATCGCCGCCGATGATTCGTCGTTCTCGCTCAGCGAGGTGCGCCTGGGGCTGCTTCCAGCGATCGTCGCGCCCTTTCTCATTCGCGCGATAGGCCTGCGCCAGCTGCGTCGTTATGCTTTGACCGCCGAACGATTCTCCGCCGCCGAGGCGCAGAAGCTGGGTCTCGTGCATCTCGTCACGCCGAAGCTGGAGATCGGCCTGGCGCATGCGGCGATCGTCTCCGACTTGCTGCGCGGCGCGCCAGGCGCGCAGGCGGACGTGAAGGCGTTCTTCGCTGAATGCCACGGCCACGGCGTCGACACGGGGATCCTGCATGAGGCCGCGAGCCGCCTCGCCGCAAGGCGGTCGAGCGGAGAAGCGCAGGAGGGCCTTCGCGCCTTCCTCGAGAAGCGCACGCCGAGCTGGACAGCGGCTGATTGACATGATGCGTAAGCTCCTCATCGCGAATCGCGGCGAGATCGCTTGTCGGATCATGCGAACTGCAAAGCGGCTTGAAGTCGCGACCGTGGCGGTCTATTCCGAAGCAGATGCGCGCGCGCTTCACGTCGAACTCGCCGACGAGGCCTATCTGCTCGGACCCGCGCCGGCGCGCGACAGTTATCTCTCGATCGAGAAGATCATCGACATTGCCCGCCGCTCGGGTTCGGACGCCATACATCCGGGTTACGGCTTTCTGTCGGAAAATGCGGACTTCGCCGAAGCCTGCGCTGCCAGCGGACTGATTTTCGTCGGACCATCGCCTTACGCCATGCGGCTGCTTGGCTCCAAGCGCGAGGCCAAGGCCACGATGGCGAGGGCAGGGGTGCCGGTCGCTCCGGGTTCATCCGGCGGGGACGACGCTGAATTGTTGGAAGCCGCGCGCGGCGTCGGTTTTCCGCTGCTGGTGAAAGCGTCCGCCGGCGGCGGCGGCAGAGGCATGCGAATCGTGCGCGCGCCCGAGGAATTGGCGTCGGCCATCGAAAGCGCTCGGCGCGAGGCGCACGCCGCCTTCGGCGACGACTCTCTTTTTGTCGAGAAATATTTCTCCGGCTACAAGCACATCGAGATTCAGATCTTCGCGGACTCTCATGGCGGCGCCGTATCGTTTCTCGAGCGCGACTGTTCCCTGCAGCGCCGGCACCAAAAGATCATCGAAGAGACGCCAGCGCCCGGACTGACGCCGTCTTTACGCACGCAGATGAGCGACGCGGCGATCCGCGCCGCGCGCGCCGCGGAATATGTCGGCGCTGGCACCGTGGAATTTCTGGTCGGCGACGATCATTTCTATTTCCTTGAAATGAACACGAGGCTGCAGGTCGAACATCCCGTCACGGAGATGATTTCGAACCAGGATCTCGTCGAATGGCAGTTGCGTGTCGCCTGCGGCGAGGCGTTGCCCTTGACGCAGAATGATCTGAGGATGAGCGGTTGCGCAATCGAGGCGCGCATTTGCGCGGAGGATCCCGCGAGGGGATTTATCCCCTCTGTCGGAAAGATCGTCCGCTTTCGCGCGCCGCAGGAAGCGTCGTTCGTGCGCGTGGATACGGGTGTTCGCGCCGGCGACAGCGTCACGCCCTATTATGATTCGCTCTTGGCGAAGCTGATCGTTTTCGGCGAAACTCGCGAGCTGGCGCTGCGCCGCTTCCAGACGGCGCTGAATGAGGTCGAGATCGTCGGCGTCATCACAAACCTCGACCTGCTGCGAGCGGTCTCGAAGAGCGACAACATGGCGCGTGGAGATTACGACACGGAATTCGTCGCGAATAATCTTGATGCGCTGACGCAGGAGGTCGTTCCGGACATCGCTTTGGATCGCGTTCTTCTTGCGGCGGCTGCGTCAGTGTTCCTGGCGGAGGTTCGGCGCACGGCGATTGAAGCGAGCAAAGCGGTCGGCGACGAGTGGTCGCCCTGGGCTGCGACGGACGCATGGCGGCTCTATGAAAATGCAAGTCATGACCTCAAGGTCATACAGGCGGGGCGAACGCTCATTGCGCAAATCCTCAATCCGCGGAACGGCGGATTTTCGCTTCGCTTTCAAGACGTCGCCGCGCCGGTGCAGGTTCAAGAGCTCGGTGACCGTCGCTTGCTGCTTTTGGACGGGGTCAAGCACGAGGTCTCGATCGTTTCCCTTGACGACGGCGTGGTCGTTATTCTTGGCGGCAGGAACTATGTCATCCGCTGGGCGCCAGCTGTCGCCTCAGCGGCGGTCGAAGGGCCTACGAATGAGAGCGTGCGCGCGCCGATGCCGGGAACGGTCACGCGCATCGCCGTAAAGTCGGGCGACGCGATCAGCAAAGGCGAGACTCTTCTGGTCCTGGAAGCGATGAAAATGGAAATCGCCATGGCCGCGCCGCATGATGGCGTCGTGAAAAGCGTCGCCTGCGCGGTCGGCGACATGGCGAAGGAAGACGCCGAGCTCGTCACAATCGAACGGGAAGGCGTCGAATGAGCGTTCCTGCGCGCGTCAGTATCGTCGAAGTCGGGCCTCGGGACGGCTTGCAGAACGAGGGGCTGACGCTGTCGCCGCAGACTCGGGCCGATCTCATCAGCCGACTCGCCGCCGCTGGGCTTTCGCGCATCGAAGCGGGCAGCTTCGTCTCCCCCGCAGCGGTGCCGCAGATGGCGCACACTGACGAGGTCCTTGCGCTCGCCTCAAGGCGGAATTTGCGGCTGAGCGTGCTTGTTCCGAACCTTCGGGGACTCACCGACGCGCTCGCGGCCGGAGCGTCGGAGATCGCCGTTTTCGCCGCCGCGTCCGAGACCTTTTCGATGCGCAACATCAACTGCTCGATCGACGAGAGTCTTGAGCGCTACGCCGGCGTGGTCGCAGAGGCGCGCCGCCACGGCGTCATGACGCGCGGCTACGTCTCCTGCGTTTTGGGCTGTCCTTATGAAGGAGAGATCGATGTCGGCCGAGTGGCGTCGGTCGCCGAAGCGCTGCTGGCGATGGGCTGCTTCGAGGTGTCGCTGGGCGATACGATCGGCGTCGGCGCGCCGCTCGGCGCCCGCCGAATGGTCGAGCGGGTGGCGCGCGTCGTTCCGCTCGAGAAAATTGCGGTGCACTTCCACGACACTTATGGACAGGCGCTCGCGAATATTTTCGCGTGCCTCGAAGTTGGCGTGAGTATCGTCGACAGCTCGGTCGCGGGGCTCGGCGGGTGTCCGTTCGCGCCGGGAGCCGCCGGAAATGTCGCGACCGAGGACCTCGTCTATATGCTTGAACGAATGGACGTCGAGACAGGCGTGTCGCTCGACCGCCTGCTGGAGGCGGGGGCTTTCGCCTGCCGTGCGTTGCAACGCGGCCCCGCAAGCCGCGTCGCGCTGGCTTACGCCGCGAAATGCGGCAGCGCCGCCGAGAGCCTCTGCGGCGTTGACTTGCCAAGGAGCTTTGGCGCGACAGATTAACCACAACAATTGCGGTGATTGACGGGATGTCGTCCTATTCTGAACTGAGCGCCGACCAGGAAGCCATCCGCGAAATGGCGCGAGACTTCGGACGCGATCGCCTGGCGCCTTTCGCGCTCGATTGGGACCGCGAGCATGTCTTTCCCGTAGACGCGCTGCGTGACGCCGCCGCGCTGGGCATGGCCTCGATCAATGTGCGGGAAGCTTCGGGCGGCGCCGGCCTGTCGCGTTTCGACGGCGTGCTGATCTTCGAGGCGCTCGCGATGGGCTGTCCAACGATCGCGGCTTACCTTTCGATACACAATATGTGCGCGAGCGTCATCGACGCGTTCGGGAGCGAGCGCCAGATCGACAAATGGCTGCCGAAGCTCGCGACGATGGACGTCTTATCGAGCTACTGCCTGACGGAACCCGGCAGCGGCTCGGACGCCGCGGCGTTGCGCACGCAAGCAAAACGTAGCGGCGACTGCTATGTCTTGAATGGCGCGAAGCAGTTCATCTCAGGCGCCGGCGCGGGCGGCGACGATCATCTCTACGTCGTCATGGCGCGCACGGGGGAGCCGGGGCCGCAGGGCATCTCCACCTTCGTTGTCGAAGGAGGAGCGCCAGGTTTGAGTTTCGGCGCGCTCGAGAGAAAGATGGGATGGAACGCGCAGCCGACGCGGGCGGTCATTTTCGACGACTGCCGCGTGCCGGCCGAAAACCTTATCGGGCGCGAAGGCGACGGATTCAAGATCGCCATGACGGCGCTCGACGGCGGTCGCCTGAACGTCGCCGCCTGTTCGCTTGGCGGCGCCCAGTCGGCCTTCGATCACGCTCTGCGCTACATGAAAAGCCGCAAGGCGTTCGGGCGCGCGCTTGACGAATTTCAGGCGCTGCAGTTTCGGCTCGCCGACATGGCCACCCAGCTTGAAGTCTCGCGCACATTCCTTTGGCGCGCCGCGGCGGCGCTCGACGCTAAAGCGCATGGCGCGACGACGCTATGCGCGATGGCGAAACGCGTCGTGACCGACGCCGGTTTCGCGGTCGCCAATGAGGCGCTGCAGTTGCATGGCGGCTATGGCTATTTGAGCGAATATGGAGTCGAGAAGATCGTTCGCGACCTTCGCGTCCATCAAATTCTCGAAGGAACGAATGAAATCATGCGCGTCATCATTGCTCGTTCGCTGCTGAAGTAACCCCTATGGATCTCGTCGCTTCGCGAGAGGGTCGTCTCGGACGCATTCTCCTCAACAGACCGCAGGCGCTCAACACGCTGACGCTGCCGATGGTGCGGGAATTCCGCCGCGCCCTCGATGCATTCGGGAGCGACGAGAGCATTTGCGCGGTGCTCGTGACCGGCGCTGGCGATCGCGGTCTTTGCGCCGGCGGCGACGTGAGGATTCTGTATGAACTGGAGGCCTCGCAAAAGCGTCTCTTCGCCGATTTCTGGCGCGAGGAATATGAACTCAACGCCCGTATCGCCTCCTTTCCCAAACCCTATGTCGTCGTCATGGATGGCATCGTCATGGGCGGCGGCGTGGGGATTTCCTCGCACGGCAATCGGCGGATCGTGACGGAGCGCAGCCGCATCGCCATGCCGGAGGTCGGCATTGGATTCTTTCCTGATGTGGGCGCGACCTGGCTTCTCTCGGGAGCGCGCGAAGTCGGCGCCTATTTGGCGCTTTCCGGGACGTCGGTGGCGGCGGCCGACGCCATAGAGGCCGGTCTTGCCGACATTCTGATTCACGCGGAGGACGTTAAGGCGCTGATCGGCCGTCTCGCGACGATCGGGACCGCCGCCGAGGTCGACGCCGCGTTGCGGCGGCTCGCGCGACAGCCCGGGAGCGGGCGGCTCACGCTGCACAGGCGACTGCTCGCCGAGGCGGCTGCGCATGAAAAGGTCGAGGACATCATCGCGGCTTTCGAGCGGGAGGGATCGGAATTCTCCCTGCAAGCCGCCGACGAGATCAGAGCGAAGTCGCCGACCGCGCTCAAAGTGACGTGGGCATTGCTGCTGCGCGCCGCCGCGGCGCCCGATCTCGAGACCTGTCTGACGAACGAATTCAGGGCGGCGTGCCGCATGCTCGCGACTCATGATCTTTACGAAGGCATTCGCGCCGCGATCATCGACAAGGATAGGCGGCCGAAATGGTCGCCGGAGACGCTCGGCGCGGTCAGCACGGAATCGGTCGACGCCATAATTGCGGGCGACGATACGCCGCGTCCCATGTTTAAAAGCTGGGATTCCTCGCCATATTCTCGTTGGCAAGGGTAGAAGTCAGCCGGCGAGGAGATTGTCATGAGCGCTGCCGCACCCGTCGCCATCGTCGGCGCCGCGCGCACCCCGATTGGCGGATTTCTCGGAGAGTTAAAGGACGTTCCCGCGCCGCAGCTCGGCGCCAGCGCCATTGAGGCTGCGGTGAGCCGCGCCGGGCTCGCGCCCAACGACATCGACGAAGTCGTCATGGGCTGCGTTCTTTCGGCTGGCCTCGGCCAGGCGCCGGCGCGCCAGGCGGCGCTCGGCGCCGGATTGCCACAGACGACGGGCGCGGTCACCGTCAACAAGATGTGCGGCTCCGGAATGAAGGCGGTGATGCTCGCGAGCGACCAGCTTGCGGCGGGCGGCGCGCGGGTCGCGGTTGCTGGCGGCATGGAGAGCATGAGCAACGCGCCTTATCTGCTTGATCGCGCGCGCTCCGGCTATCGCATGGGACACCGCAAGGTCCTCGATCACATGTTTTTGGACGGTCTTGAGGACGCCTATGAGAAGGGCCGGCTGATGGGCTCCTTCGCCGAGGATTGCGCGACCGAGTATCAATTCACCCGCGAGATGCAGGACCAGTATGCGGCGACCTCGCTGGCGCGCGCGCAAGCCGCGACGGCGGACGACTCCTTCATCCAGGAGATTGTGCCCATCACGCTGGGTAAAGGCTCGAATGCGCGCACGATCGTCAGCGACGAACTTCCCCAAAAGGCTAAGGCGCAGGATATCGTGCGTCTCAAGCCGGCCTTCAGAGAGGACGGAACGGTCACCGCGGCGAACGCGAGCGCCATATCGGATGGGGCGGCGGCGCTTGCGCTGATGCGCATGGACGAGGCCGAGCGCGCTGGCGCGACGCCGCTCGCGCTCATCCGCGGCTACGTCACCGTCGCGGGCGCGCCGAGCCGGTTCTCAGTCATGCCGATCGAAGCAGTTCGTAAGTTGATGGATCGGGTCGGCTGGGCGTCGAACGACGTCGATCTATACGAGATCAACGAAGCTTTCGCCGTCGTCGCGATGGCGGCGATGCGCGACCTGGACCTGCCCCATGACAAGGTCAATGTGCGAGGCGGGGCTTGCGCGATTGGCCATCCGATCGGCGCGTCGGGCGCGCGTATCATCGTCACGCTCCTCGCCGCGCTGGAGGCCATGGACCTGAAGAGAGGCGTGGCGACGCTCTGCATCGGCGGCGGCGAGGCGACCGCGATGGCGATCGAACGCGTGGCTTAGCGCCAGCGCCTCAGCTGCATGATCTTGCGCAGCCGGCCCGTCGATAGGTCCATGGCCGCGGCGACAGGCGAAATGCTCATGGCGCGCGATCGCTCCAGCGTGAGCCGCGTGTTGCGTCCGATTTTTTCCTCGATCGCGGAAAAGGCCGCTCTCTCGCCGCCGCCGCCATATTCAATGCTCGCGCAAATCACGCCGCCGGCATTGGCGACGAAATCCGGCACGCTGACGATTCCGCGTTCGAACATCATGCGTTCCGCCTCGGCGGTGGCGGGAATATTGGCTCCTTGCACCACCAGTTTGCAATTGAGCATCCCGACATTGTCCGCGCGCAGCACGTCAGGACGCGCCGCCGGAATGAGGATATCGCAGGGCAGGGCGATAAGCGCTTCGGGATCGATGGCGCGCGCTCCCTCGTAGTCGACGACGCTTTTGCCCTGCCGCTTCAACGCGGCGAGCGCTTCGACGTCGAGCCCATCGTCGTTCGCCACCGCGCCGCGACTGTCGGATACGCCGACCATTCGCGCGCCTTTGCGGACAAGAAACCGCGCCGCATGGATTCCCACCGCGCCAAACCCCTGCACGACGATGCTCGCGTGGTTGAGAGAAAGATCGGCGAAGGGCGCCGCCGCGCTGGCGGCGATCATCACGCCGAAACCGGTCGCTCCGATTTGATCGAGAGGAATGCCGCCAATTTCGGCCGGGAGACCGACTGAGCGGCCGATTTCGTCGTGCACCCAGGCCATCGCCGTCTCGTCCGTGCCCATGTCCGGGCCCGGAATGTAGTCGACAAGCTGCTCGATGGATTTGGCGAAAACGCGAATGAGCCGTTCTTTGTCCGCCGGGGGCATGTCAGGATCGCCGAAGATCACTGATTTCGCGCCGCCATGCGGCAGCCCGCATGCCGCGTTCTTCAAGGTCATCGCCCTGGCGAGTCGAAAACATTCCTTAACGCTGACATCGGGAGCCATACGCGTCCCGCCGATCGCGGGACCTGCGGCGACATTGTCGATCACGACGACGGCGCGCAGTTCGACAGAAGGCGACCAGATATGGACGATCTTCGCGGGACCAAATTCGTCTCGAAACGAGAAAGGATCGACTTCTGAATTCGCGGGCATGATCGGTAGATTGGACGGCCGGCGATACAGTCAAGTCCGCAAGCACGCCCCTTTTCTTGCGCTGCGGCGCCACCCACATGACAAAAAAGTTGGCGTGACGCCGTGACCTCGCGCATCGTCGCGCTACTTCGCTCATCAGGAGCGGGGCGATGGGAAGCAGAGCGATGGGCTTTGATCTCAATGTAGATTTCGTCCAGCTGTTATCGCCGACCGGCGAGATAAGCAAAGCGGCCAGCGAATCGGCGAAGAACATCGAGCGACTGGTTCAGTTTTATCGTGCGATGACGCGAACCAGGATCTTCGACAACAAAGCGATCAGTCTTCAGCGCACCGGCCAGCTCGGCACGTTCGCTTCGGCGCTCGGGCAGGAAGCGATCGGCGTCGGCGCGGCGTCGGCGATGGAGGATCGCGACGTGCTCGTGCCATCCTATCGCGATCACGCGGCGCAGTTTTATCGCGGCATGGCGATGTCAGAATGTCTGCTCTATTGGGGCGGCGACGAACGCGGCAGCGATTTCAAGAAAGCGCGCGGCGACTTTCCGAACTGCGTGCCCGTCGCCACTCAGGTTCCGCAGGCGGTGGGCGCCGCATATGCGCTGATGGCGCGCAAGGAGGATCGCGTCGTCGTCACGTTTATTGGCGACGGCGGGACCTCCAATGGCTCCTTTTACGAAGCGCTGAACATGGCGGGCGTTTGGAAGACGCCAGTCGTCATCATCATCAACAATAATGGCTGGGCGATCTCCACGCCGCGCGAACTCGAGAGCGCGGCGGAGACGCTTGCGCAAAAGGCGGTCGCCGTCGGCATCGAAGGGCGCCAGGTCGACGGCAATGACGTCATTGCGGTTCATGAAGTCGTGCGTCGCGCGATCGACAAGGCGCGGTCAGGCGGCGGACCAACGCTGATCGAGGCGCTCACCTATCGTCTTGGCGATCACACCACCGCCGACGACGCTTCGCGCTATCGCGACCCCGAAATCGTGCGCGCCCAGTGGACGCGCGAGCCGATCGCTCGGCTGCGGGCTTATCTCGTGAGCGAAGGCGCCTGGTCCAAGGAGCAGGAGGCGGAGCTTCTCAAGGAATGTGCGGAAGAGGTCGATCGGGAAGTCGCGGCCTATCTGAACGCCTCGCCGTTGAGCGTGGACGCGATGTTCGAGCATCTCTACGCCAAGCTCCCGGCCTCCCTGCAGTGGCAACGCGAGGAGGCGCGCCGTTACGCTCAACCGAGAGGGAACGGCCATGACTGAAATAACTCTGGTCGAAGCGGTCAATCTCGCGCTCGCCCGCGCGATGGGCGAAGACAAGGACGTCCTCCTGCTCGGCGAGGACATCGGCGTCAACGGCGGCGTGTTTCGCGCCACGAACGGCTTGCAGGCGCGCTTCGGCCGTGAGCGCGTCATCGATACGCCCCTCGCGGAAGGCGGCATCGCCGGCGTCGCGGTCGGCATGGCGGCGATGGGGCTGAAGCCGGTCGCCGAAATCCAGTTTTCCGGCTTCATCTATCCGGCGATCGATCAAATCATCAATCACGCTTCCCGCATGCGCAATCGCACACGGGGGCGGCTGACCTGTCCGATGGTGCTTCGTTCGCCTTGCGGGGCCGGCATTCACGCGCCTGAGCATCACTCGGAAAGTCCCGAGGCGATGTTCGCCCACATGCCCGGCCTTCGCGTCGTCGCGCCGTCTTCTCCGGCCCGCGCCTACGGGCTGCTTCTCGCCTCGGTGCGCGATCCTGATCCCGTCATCTTCCTCGAGCCGACGCGGCTCTACCGCCTCTTCCGCGAGGAGGTCGAGGACGACGGCGTGGAACTGCCGCTCGACGCCTGCTTCGTGCTGCGCGAGGGCGCCGACGCGACGGTCGTCGCCTGGGGCGCGATGGTGCCCGAAACGCTCGCCGCAGCGGAAAAGCTGGAGGAAGAGGGCGTGACGATCGAAGTAATCGACGTCGCGACCCTGAAGCCGCTCGACGTCGAAACGATCCTGCGGTCGGTCGAAAAGACTGGGCGCTGCGTCATCGTTCACGAAGCGCCGCGCACGGCGGGGTTCGGCGCCGAGATCGCCGCAGAAATCGCCGAGCGCGCGCTTTATTCGCTGCTCGCCCCGATCAAGCGGGTGACCGGCTATGACGTCGTCGTGCCGCTCGCAAAGCTTGAGAAGCAGTACATTCCGAGCGTGGATCGCATCATCGACGGCGTTCGGCAAGTGATGGAGGCGTCATGAACATCTTTCGTCTTCCCGATCTCGGAGAGGGGTTGCAGGAGGCCGAACTCGTGGAATGGCGCGTGGCCGCCGGCGAGGACGTCAAAGTCGATCAGCCGCTCGTGGCCGTCGAAACCGCCAAGGCGGTCGTCGAAATCCCCTCGCCTCAGGCCGGCCGGGTCGAACGGCTGTTCGCCTCCGCCGGCGACGTCATCCGCATCGGCGCGCCGCTCGTCGGGTTTGAGGGCGCCGGCGAAGACACTGGGTCGGTGGTCGGCGCCGTTCAGCACGGCTCCGGGGTTGTCCGTGACCAGCCGATCTCAGTGGGACACGTTGGAGGAGCGGTGCGCGCCACGCCGGCGGTGAGAGCGCTCGCGCGCAAGCTCAACGTCGATCTCGGCATGGTGACGCCCTCGGGCCCCGACGGTCTGATCACCACGCAAGACATCGAGCGTGTCGCGCGCATTCTGAGCGAGACGGAAGCCGCCGAGCCGCTGCGCGGCGTGCGCCGCGCCATGGCGCACAATATGGCGCAGGCGCAGGCGGAAGTGGCGGCGGCCACCATCGTCGACGACGCGGACATCAACGCCTGGGCCGCGGGGACCGACACGACGATCCGCCTGATCCGCGCTCTTGCGCAGGCCTGCAAGGCGGAGCCGGCGCTCAACGCCTGGTTCGAGTCGCACGCCTTCGCGCGGCGGGTTATGAAGAAGATCGACCTCGGCGTCGCCGTGGACCTCTCGGAAGAGGGCCTTTTCGTGCCCGTCCTGCGGGATGTTGGCAATCGCGACGCGCAGGATTTGCGCAAGGGGCTGGACCGGATGCGGCAGGACGCGGCGGCGCGACGCATACCGCCGGAGGAACTGCGGGGGGCGACGATCATGCTCTCGAATTTCGGCATGATCGCCGGGCGCTACGCCGCGCCCATCGTGCTGCCGCCGACCGTCGCGATCCTTGGGGCGGGTCGGATCCGCGACGAGGTCGTGGCGGCCGATGGCGCGCCTGCGGTGCATCGCATTCTGCCGCTGAGCCTTACTTTCGACCACCGCGTGGTGACGGGCGGCGAGGCTGGACGCTTCCTCGCCGCCGTGATCGCCGATCTGACGCTCGCGTCTTAATTCTGTTCGGCGTCCGGCTGCGCTTCCGGACGCGCGGCGATGAAGGCGGGGTGCGCAGCGCATGCCGCCTCGACGGCAAGAATGCGCGGGCAGGCGTCGAGCAAAACGTCGAAACGCCGCGCGTTATAGACCTGCGGAATGAGGCATATGTCAGCAAGCGACGGCTCTGCGCCGAGCGCGAAGGGAGCCGGCGAGATAAGGGTCTCGACCGCCGTCAGGCCCTCGGCGATCCAGCGCCTGCGCCAGGCCGCGATCTGATCGTCCTTTGCGCCGAATTCTTCTTGTAGCGCAGCCAACACCCGCAAATTGGCGAGCGGATGGATCTCGCAGGCGATCGTCAGCGCCGCCGCGCGCGCTTGAGCGGCCGCGACTGCGTCCCTCGGCAGCAGCGGCGGCTCCGGCTTCAGCGCGTCGAGATAGTCGATGATCGCCAGCGACTGAGTAATCAGCCGGCCGTCGTCGAGCTCCAGCGTCGGCACGATGGCGAGCGGGCTTTTGGCGCGATAGCCAGGATCACGCTGTTCGCCGCGCAACAGGTGAATTGGCCGCCGTTCGACAGCGAGACCTTTGAGGGCGATGGCGATACGCACGCGATAGGCGGCCGACGAGCGGTAGTAGTCGTAAAGGAGCATGGGGCTTTAACCGGATCGGCGACGCAATATTTAAATAGCATGTCAGCCAAAGCTGTATAGGGCTTCGTCATGGATTCGACCCTTGGCGGCGCCGGGACCGCCGAAAATCCGATGGGAACCGACGGATTCGAATTCGTCGAATTCGCCCACCCCGATCCTGCGCAACTCGCCTCGCTGTTCGAGAAGATGGGATTCGTCGATGTCGCGCGCCATCGCTCGAAAGACGTGACGCTCTATCGGCAGGGCGAAGTGAATTATGTCCTGAACGCCGAACCCAACAGCTTCGCCGCCGAATTCCAGAAGGCGCACGGCCCATCGGTTTGCTGCATCGGCTTCCGCGTGCTCGACGCCGCAAAGGCGATGCGGCGCGCCGTTTCGCTCGGCGCCAAACCGGTCGCCTCCGGCGTGGGGCCAATGGAGTTGAACATCCCCGCCATCGAAGGCGTCGGCGGTTCGCTCATCTATTTCGTCGACCGCTACGGCGATCAGGGTTCGATCTGGGACGTCGACTTCAGATGGACAGGCGAGCGCGATCCGAAGCCCTTCGGCGTCGGCCTGACGGAGATCGATCATCTCACCCATAATGTGCGACGCGGCCGCATGGACGCGCTCGCGAAATGGTATGAGCGGATCTTCAACTTCCGCGAGATTCGCTATTTCGACATCGAAGGCAAACTGACCGGCCTGCGCTCTCGCGCCATGACCAGTCCTTGCGGCAAGATCCGCATCCCGATCAATGAAAGCTCTGACGAAAAAAGCCAGATCGAGGAATTTCTCGACGCCTATAAGGGCGAAGGCATCCAGCACATCGCTTGCGGCTGCAGCGACATCTACGAGGCCGTCGTCGCGATGCGCAACAATGGGCTCGACTTCATGCCGGCGCCGCCGGACGCTTATTATGACGCTCTGGAGCACAGGCTGCCGGGGCACGGAGAGCCGACCCAGCGCCTCAAGGAGCTCGGCATTCTGATCGACGGCGTCACGACAAACGCCCGTCGTCTGTTGCTGCAGATTTTCTCGAAAACGGTCATCGGCCCCATCTTCTTCGAATTCATTCAGCGCAAGGGCGATGAAGGTTTCGGCGAAGGCAATTTCCGTGCGCTGTTCGAATCGATCGAAGAGGATCAGATCCGCCGCGGCGTTCTCGATCGTGCGGCAGGCTAGGCTATGACGCCAACACGCTATCTGCACGGCTTCGGCAATGAGTTCGAGAGCGAAGCCCTGCCGGGCGCGTTGCCCATGGGTCAGAACTCACCGCAACGATGCCCTTATGGTCTTTACGCGGAGCAGCTTTCCGGCTCCGCCTTCACCGCGCCGAACCACGTCAACCGGCGGTCATGGCTGTACCGCATTCGCCCCTCGGTTCTTCACCTCCGCGATCCCAGGAAGATCATACACAGTCACTGGAAGACCGCTCCCTGTCGCGATGTTGACGCGCCGCTCGGACAGCTGCGCTGGGGCGCGAGCGAGATCGCCGACAATGCGGGCTCGTTCATCGATGGAATGCACACCATCGTAACGGGCGGCGACTGCGGCCTGAAGGTCGGAATGGCGGCGCATCTCTATCTGGCCGGGCAGTCGATGAACGAGGATTATTTCTACAATGCCGATGGCGAGCTGCTAATCGCGCCGCAGCTGGGCGAGCTTCGCATCTTCACCGAATTCGGCCTGATCGAATGCGCCCCCGGCGAGATATGCGTCATTCCAAGGGG
This sequence comes from Methylocystis sp., assembly GCA_051061385.1. Lineage (GTDB taxonomy): Bacteria > Pseudomonadota > Alphaproteobacteria > Rhizobiales > Beijerinckiaceae > Methylocystis. The sequence continues at coordinate 132,505 of JBPFDX010000025.1, read as the reverse complement.
CGTGAAAATCCGGGTCGAACTCGCCGCCGGCCCGGCTCGCGGCTATGTCTGCGAAAACTATGGCGCGCCCTTCGCATTGCCTTATCGCGGGGTGATCGGCGCAAACGGACTCGCCAATCCGCGCGACTTCTTTACCCCCACCGCCGCCTTCGAAGACGAGGAGGAGCCGAGCAGCCTGATCGTCAAATGGGGCGGATGCTTCTATCGCTGCGACGTCGACCATTCGCCGCTCGACGTCGTGGCCTGGCACGGCAATTACGCGCCTTACAAATATGATCTGCGGAAATTTTGTCCTGTCGGCGCCTTGCTCTTCGATCATCCCGATCCATCAATATTCACGGTATTGACGTCTCCCTCTGACGAAAGCGGGGTCGGCAACGTCGATTTCGCGATTTTTCCGCCGCGCTGGCAAGTCGCGGAACATACGTTCCGGCCTCCCTGGTATCATTTGAACGTTATGAGCGAATTCATGGGCTTGATTTATGGCCGCTACGACGCGAAGCCGTCCGGCTTCGAGCCGGGCGGCATGTCGCTGCACAACGCGATGCTGCCGCATGGTCCCGACGCCGAAGCCTTCGAACAGGCTTCTCAGGCGGACCTTGCCCCGACGAAGATCGACGACGCGCTGGCCTTCATGTTTGAATCGCGGCTGCCGCTCTATCCCACCGCTTTCGCGATGTCGCTCACGACTATTCATCAAGACTACGCAGAGTGCTGGTCGGGACTGCGCCGCCATTTCACCGGCAATGGCCCGTGAAGCTCGCATCCCTGAAGAGCCGGCGCGACGGCGCGCTCATCCTCGTCTCGCGCGATCTCACGCGGGCGGTCGCAGCAGGCTTTGTCGCCCCCACTCTGCAGTCGGCGATCGAAGACTGGGGCGCCGTCGCGCCAGAGTTGCAGGCGCTCGCGGCGCGGCTCGAATGCGGGCTTCGAGAGAGTTTTCCGTTTCGCGAGCAGGACTGCGCCTCGCCGCTGCCGCGCGCCTATCAGTGGGCGGACGGCTCGGCCTATGTCAATCATGTCGCGCTTGTGCGCAAGTCGCGCGGCGCCGAGATGCCGGAGAGCTTCTGGAGCGACCCGCTGATGTATCAGGGCGGCTCCGACGCCTTCCTCGGGCCGCGCAACGACATTCCCCTGATCGACGAAAAGCATGATCTCGATCTCGAGGCCGAGATCGCCGTCGTCACGGACGACGTTCCGATGGGCGTCACGCCGCAAGATGCGCGCGAACACATCAAACTCGTGATGCTGGTCAATGACGTGACGCTGCGCGGGTTGGTCGCGCCTGAGCTGGCGAAAGGTTTCGGCTTTTTTCAGTCGAAGCCCTCATCCGCCTTTTCTCCCGTCGCCGTCACGCCGGACGAGCTCGGCGACGCATGGGACGGCGGGCGCCTGTCGCTGCCGTTGCTCTCCTTCGTCAATGGAGCCCCCTTCGGCCGGCCTGACGCCGGAAAGGACATGACGTTCGACTTTCCGCGGCTCATCGCACACGCCGCGCGCACGCGCGCGCTTGGGGCTGGCACGATCATCGGCTCAGGCACGGTCTCCAACCGTGACGCCGACGGCGGGCCCGGCAGGCCGATCGCGCAGGGCGGCGACGGTTACTCCTGCATCGCCGAGCAACGCGTGGTCGAAAAACTCATCGATGGCGCGCCGCGAACGCCGTTCCTGAAAGCCGGCGATGTGGTGCGCATCGAAATGCGCAGCGCGGACGGGCGTTCGATTTTCGGCGCGATAGAGCAGCGCGTGGCGAATTCAGCGAATTAGTCCTAGGCGCTTCGCTTGGCGCGAAAGTAATGGAAATCCCCGCGTGAGATGACGCGGTCTCCAGCCGTCAGCTCATAGGGGGCGAAGTCGGTCGCGCCGCGCAACCGATCATAGATCGGGCCAAAATCCTGATACCCGTCAGCGAGAAGCTTCTCGAAACTCTCGATGACAAAATAGGTCTGCTGGAAATCGCTAATGATGTAATTGGTGCGCATGACGCGTTCGAGGTCGAAAGCGATCCGGTTGGGCGAGGAGTCTTCCAGCGAAAATATCGTTTCCGAAGGCGAGGACATGATTCCGGCGCCAAAGATGCGCAGCCCCGCAGGCGTCTCGATCAGCCCGAACTCGATCGTATACCAGTAAAGGCGCGCAAGATTATGCAGCTGCCCGCGCGCCAGCGCTCGCCGGCCTCCTTTGCCGTACGCCTCCAGAAATCCTGCATAGGTCGGATTGGCGAGGAGCGGCACATGCCCGAAAACGTCGTGGAAGACATCCGGCTCCTGCAGATATTCGAGTTCCGACTCGGGCCGTATGAACGCGCCCGCGGGAAAGCGCCGATTGGCGAGATGGTCGAAGAAAGCGTCGTCAGGGATAAGCCCCGCCACCGGCACAACGCTCCAGCCGGTCAGGGCTCCCAGCCGTCGACTCAAATCGGCGAAATCCGGAATGCCGGAGCGCGACAGTTCGAGTTTCTGCTTCGCCGCCAGGAATTCCTCGCAGGCGCGTCCGGGCAGGAGCTTCGCCTGCCGGGCGAACAACCTGTTCCACCGATCGTGCTCCTCCTCGGTGTAGGACGGCCAGTTCTGGTCTATCGTCCAGTCCGCCTGTCGCGGCGCCTGCGCGTATCGATTCTTGCCTTCGCTTGCGAGCTGCAGTCCCATGGCGGTTGTCCGTCCGCGGAAGCGGTCTCTCACCAATATATAGGACGCGGGGTCCGGCCTTGCGAGATGACATCGACCGGACGCGCCTTAGATGAGGGAACATGGAAGAGCTTTGGCATTTTATCGGCGGACGGCGGATCAAGGGAAAGTCCGGCCGCTTCAGCGACGCCTATGAGCCGATGACGGGAGCGACGATCTCCCGCGTGCCGCTCGCCGGCCGCGACGAAGTCGGCGAGGCGATCGACAACGCTGCTGCGGCGCAGCGCGAGTGGGCCGCGGTCAATCCCCAGCGCAGAGCCCGCGTGCTGATGAAATTCGTCGATCTCGTCGGGCGCGAGAAGGATCGGCTCGCTGCGATACTGGCGCGCGAGCACGGAAAGACCCTCGCCGACGCGCAGGGCGAGATTCAGCGCGGCGTCGAGGTCGCCGAATTCAGCATCGGCGTTCCGCATCTGATGAAGGGCGAATTCACCGACTCGGCGGCGGCGGGGCTCGACGTCTATTCGATGCGCCAGCCGCTCGGGGTCGTCGCCGGCGTCACGCCATTCAATTTTCCGGTGATGATTCCGATGTGGAAATTCGCGCCGGCGATCGCCTGCGGCAACGCCTTCATTCTGAAGCCGTCCGAACGCAACCCCGGCGCGCCGCTGCTTTTGGCCGAACTTATGCTGGAAGCCGGTCTGCCGGCGGGCGTGCTCAACGTGGTCAACGGCGACAAGGAGGCGGTCGATGCGCTGCTGGAAGAGCCGCGAGTCAGGGCCATCGGCTTCGTCGGCTCGACGCCCGTCGCCGAATATGTCTATGCGCATGGCGCCGCCCATGGAAAGCGCGTGCAGTGTTTCGGCGGCGCGAAGAACCACATGGTGATCATGCCCGACGCCGATCTGGATCAGGCCGTCGACGCCCTGATCGGCGCCGCCTATGGCTCCGGCGGCGAGCGGTGCATGGCGATTTCGGTCGCGGTGCCGGTGGGACAAGAAACGGCGGACGCATTGGTCGCGCGACTGGAACCCCGCGTGGAGAATCTGCGCGTCGGTCCTTCGACCGATCCTTCGGCCGATTTTGGTCCGCTGGTCACGCGCGCGCATCTCGAGCGGGTCAAGGACTACGTCGCGCTCGGGGTCGAAGAGGGCGCGAAGCTTCGGGTCGACGGCCGCGGCTTCAGGATGCAGGGCTATGAGAACGGCTTCTACATGGGCGGCTGCCTTTTCGACGACGTGCAGCCGCAGATGCGCATCTACAGGGAGGAAATCTTCGGCCCGGTGCTGTCCGTCGTGCGGGCGCGCGGCTTCGATGAGGCGCTGTCGCTCGCGAATAATCACGAATATGGCAATGGCGTCGCGATCTTCACCCGCGACGGCGACGCGGCCCGCGATTTCGCCTCCCGCGTCGAAGTCGGCATGGTCGGCGTCAATGTCCCGATTCCGACGCCGCTGGCCTACTACACCTTCGGCGGCTGGAAGCGCTCGAGGTTCGGCGATCTCAATCAGCACGGGCCTGACGCCATCCGCTTCTACACGAAGACGAAGACGGTCGCGTCCCGTTGGCCGGGCGGCATAAGAGCCGGCGCGAGTTTCGTCATGCCGACGTTGTCCTAGCGATGGCGCGCACGGCTTTCATCGGTCTCGGCAATATGGGCCTGCCCATGGCGGCGGCTCTGGCGCGCGCGGGCGTCGAGACGCGCGGATTCGACCTCAATTCGTCGCTGATCGAAGCCGCCGTGCGCGATGGCGTCGTCGGCGCTAGCTCCTTGCGCGAGGCGATCGATGGCGCGGATGTCGTGATCACCATGCTGCAGAGCGGCGGCCAGACGCTCGCCGTCTGGCATGACGTCGCGCCGCGAGCGCGCGGCAAGCTCCTCATCGACTGCTCCACGATTGACATTGAAAGCGCGCAGGCGGCGTATCGGCTGGCGAACGAGAGCGGCGCGCGCTCGGTCGACGCGCCAGTGTCAGGCGGCGTCGCGGGCGCCAGAGCGGCGACGCTGACCTTCATGTGCGGAGGAGAGGCGGAGGCGTTCGCGGCGGCAAAGCCCGTTCTCGAACATATGGGCGCGCATGTGCTTCATTGCGGCGGCGCCGGCATGGGGCAGGCGGCGAAGATCTGCAACAATCTCATGCTCGGCGTCACGATGATCGCGACTTCCGAGTCGTTCGTGCTGGCCGAAAAGCTCGGACTGTCGCATCGGGCGCTGTTTGACGCGGCGTCAATCTCCTCGGGCCAGTCCTGGTCGCTCACGACCTATTGCCCCGTGCCGGAGATGACGCCTGCGTCCCCCGCCAACAATGACTACAGGCCGGGATTCATGACCGCTCTGATGCTGAAGGACCTAAGACTCGCGCAGGAGGCGGCCGCTCACGCCGGCGCGGCCTCGCCGCTCGGAGCCGCGGCGACGCAGCTTTATGCCCTGCATCAGGCGGCGGGCCAGGGCGGCGCCGATTTTTCAAGCATCATCAGACTCATTCGCGGCGAATAAGAATTCGCGAACAATCTTGATGTTGAAACAAAGACGACTTAGCGTGCGCGCGCAGGCGCTCAAAACAGATCAGCCGTACATTCTCTTCTCGTTTTTAAAGGAGGCGACGCGTGTCGAATCATTTTACCGGCCTTAGTCTCGGTCCGCCGCTCGGCGATCAACGGTTGGACCTTTGCGATCTTTACGCGTTCCAGTCCCCCAGCGATCCGTCGCGTACGGCGATCATTCTCAACGCCAATCCCAACTGCGACGAGTTCCATCCTGAAGCCATCTATCGGCTCAACATCGACAATGACGGCGATTGCCTGACGGATATCGCGATCAGCTATGTGTTCGCGCCCAAGCAGAACGGCAAGCAGAGCTTCGACGTTTACCTGGCGCGCGGCGCAGAGTCGCGTTCGCCCGAACCCGTTGGCGAAAAGATCGTCTCCGGCGCGGAAGTGTCCTTCGGCGCCAAGCCGAATATCGTGCGGGCGGGCGATCTCACCTTCTTCGCCGGCGTTCGCAGCGATGCGTTCTTTTTCGACTATGACGGCATTCTGGCGCTGTACGACACGTCCGGCGGCAGGAATTTCACGGCGCCGCATCTCGGCGGCAAGTCTCCCTGGACGGGCAAGGATTCGAACACCGAGGCAAATATTCTTTCCACGGTCGTCGAGGCGCCGACTTCCGCTCTTGGCGGGAATCCGGGGGTCAGAATCTGGGGACGCTGCAGCGTGCGCCGCGACGGCAAACTGATTCACGCCGATCGCGCCGGTCACCCGTCGGTCAGCAGCTTTTTCAACACCGACGAAACGAAAGAGGAATATAACGCCAGCGAGCCGGTGAATGACCGCGAGCGCTGGCTCGAGATGTTCATCCATCTGATGGGCCATACCGGCGACTACACGAGGGATGAGGCGATCAAGGCGATCGACGAGCATGGCATCCTGCCGGACATGCTGAGTTTCGATCCCACCAAGCCCGCCGGTTATCCGAATGGCCGCATCTTCACTGACGACGTCATCAATTTCCGGCTGTCGTTTCTCTCGAAGGGCGATATCCCACCGGATGGGCTGAAGCCCCACACCGACACTCTGAACGAGTTTCCTTATCTCGGGACGCCGCACTCAAAGTAAGTCACGGGCGCAAAAAAACGGGCGCGCTGGCAGCGCGCCCGTTTGGGACTGATGCGCAGCTGAAACTACCGATGCTTCTTCGGCTTGCCGGCCGACGGCGCGGCCGCTGGGGGCGGCGGCGGCGGCGTCACCGGCATATATTGCAGGCTGACATTGCCGATGCCGGCGGAAAGATTGGCGCCGGTGCCCAGAGAGACTGAGAGCGGCTGCAGCGAGATGGTCTTGTTGGAGCCGCCAACGAGCAGAGCGCCGCCCGCGCCGGCGCCGACCGCCAGCGATCCTTCCGCGCCGACATAATCCCCCGCCAGCGCGCCGGGCTGGACGGCGTTCGTGGCCGCGAGCACGTTCCAAACGAGCTGACCCGGACCGCTGATCCCTATATTAGCGCCGACGTTGGTAAGGCGGCCGATGTAATGCTGCGGCGGGCTGCCTTTGGCGTCCGTGTAGACGCAGTCGAGCGCCTGATTTTCTATGATGATCATGCCGACGCCGCCGGAGACATGGCAAAGCAGCGTGCCGACCTGCACGGATTGGGCCATGGCGACGCTGGACGACAGCGCGCAGAACGATAGCGCGCAAATCGTGCGGCGGAGCGAAGAATGAAGCATTATCGAACTCCATGGATGGTGCGGAACTTGAGCCGCGCAGCGAAACTCTAGCGGCGAAAACACAAAAAGTAACCCCGCAGGCAAGCCTTTGGGCGGCCGTCGGATTGTTGCGCACAGCAGGGTCGCAGCGGGATCGCCAGATTTGGCGCCAAGCTGCGCTAACGGGGGCCGGCCCGCGTACGCGGTGAGCCTCGCCAGCAGCCACGCAAGCTACGGTGACATGTGGTGGCGCTTCATGGGCGCACGCCCTCGCGCGGATGAGCGCACGCCATCTCTTGCCGATCGAGAAGTGGTCCCACTCGGTCGGGGTTTCGCTTGCCTCCGGCCAACGCCGCGCGGCTACAGCCTTCCCACGAGCGCCATAACGAGGACGATCGCGAGCAGCGCGCCTATGATGCCGCCGGGGCCATATCCCCACTGAGAGCTGTAGGGCCAGGTCGGAAGCGCGCCGATGAGCAGCAACAGCAGGACGACGATAAGAACGGTCGAGAGCATGATGAACTCCGTTTTGCCTGCGCATTGCGCGGCTTTCAGGCGCAACTCTCACGCCCGCATAATGTTCCTCTGGCGCTCTGGAGGAGGACACGTCGCGTAGGACTCTGCTTGTCGTACGCCTCGGACGGTCTACGTTGAACAATAGGCAGCCGCCAGACGGCTGCTCCACCATGGAACGGCTCGCGACCTCGGAGGTAAAGGCGCGAGCCGTTTTCTTTGAATTTGCCCGTCTACCGCACAGGCGTCCCCGCGGGCGCGATGTTCAGGCGCGGATCGTCTTTGGCGTCGTAATAGTCGATCTTGAACGGACCGGCCGCGTTGATCTGCAACACCGAGTCCTCGTCGACGAAGACATAGTGCAGCACGCCCGCGGGCATCGAAATGAAGCCGCCAGCGGGCAGCTTTTCGACGCCGGCGCGGTCAGCCGCCTGTCCCCTTCCGAAGCTGAACGCGCCAGAGATGATCGTGACGAGTTCCGTCTTCGGATGAGTGTGCGGCGGGATCCGATAGCCCTTCGGCGCTCTGATTCTGACGACGTAATCGCCTTCTTTTGTGGGGTCTCCATAGAGCACCGCCATCTCGGCGCCGCCAGGCAATGAACTCGGCGCCGGCTCCCACTTCATGTTCTGCGGGAGAAATGTACGGTGCGCTTCAACCGCTCCGCCCTGGGCCAGTCCGCCGCAGACCAGCACGCCCGCGATGACGATCGCTGTTTTCGTTTTCATGGCACTTTCTCCCAACCGCTGCAGATCGGTCGTGTAGCGACGCCGGCCCGCTTCGCCGGCGCGGCGCTCTCAGGGCGAGAGATATAGAGCGCAAACGGTCGCGCTCATCCGCTGCTGGGGAATAAGCGCAAAATTGTGTCTGTATAAGCTTGTTCGACGGCGCTAGCCCCACCAGAAGATGGAAGCGACAATCACATAGAGCCCAGCCAGCGCAGCCCCGTCGACCATGTCGGCTCGGCCGTCGACGGTCACCACCGTGACCACGAGCACCGAAAGAAACAATGATGCTGCGAGGATCGGCGGGATGGCGAGCGTGAACGGCGCGGCGTCGCCCATCGCGAAGCTGACCAGCACCAGAATCGGGATAAGCGCCACCGCCACCTGAAGCGCCGAGTTTAGAATGACGCTGACCGCGAGGTCCGCCTTTCCCTGCGCCGCCAGCCGAATGCCGACGACATTCTCGACGGCGTTGCCGGCGATCGCGACAACGACGAGCCCGGAGAAGGCCTCGCTGATGCCCAGCGTTTCAATCGCTGGACCAAGGGCGTCGACAAACCAGTCGGAGACAAAAACGGCGGCCGCTCCGCAGGCCGCGAGAACGCCCACTGCGGCCCCAAGCGACCATGCATGCACGCGCGCATGAGTCTCCGCCGGCAGCGCCCGCGCGCCCTGACTGAGCATGGCCTGGGTGAGTACAATGAAAACGAAAAGGAGCACGATCGCGCAGACGACGGCGAGCTTCTGCTCATGCGCGCCGCTCGGCAGATGCAGCTCCTGAGCGAGCGTCGGCAGCACCAGCGCCGACACGGCCAGGAGAAGCAGCGTTGCGATCATCCGCGGCGTCTGGTTTTCGAAGTGAAGAACGCCGTGCCTCCGGCCGCCGGCCATGAAGGCGAGTCCAAGAACCAGAAGCGCGTTCGAGAGAATCGAACCGATCAGCGACGCCTGTACTACGGTCAGCAGGCCGGCTCTGAGCGCGAAGATGCAGACGAAGAGTTCGGGCAGATTGCCGACCGCCGACTGAACGATGCCGGTCGCGGCGGGCGAAAGATGGTTGCCGAGCTGATCGGTGGCTTCGCCGATGACATGCGCGACGCTCGCCAGCGCCAGAGCCGAACCGACGAAGTTGAAGATCGGCCCGGCTTCTGTGAAATGCAGCGCGGCTGCGACGCCCACAAGCCCGATCGCCGGGGCCATTGTCGCGAAGACTTTTTCGTCGGCCGCGCTCATCTGTTCTTCCTCTTTTCGGGCGACATGCGCCACGTTTCAGTCCACGCTCTTTAAGAACGCTGAAAATCGATTTGCAATCCGTATGAAGAAGCGTGCACGCCCGAGGGATCAATCAGCCTCGCGCGCCGCCCGGCCGAGACGCTTTTCGAGGTCGACGATGCGCCTCGTGGTCTGCAGAACCGTATCTGGATTAAGGCTGATCGAATCGATCCCCAGCCGCACAAGGAACTCAGCGATCTCCGGATAATCCGAGGGCGCCTGGCCGCAGATGCCGCTGTGGCGCCCATTGCGCTTGGCGCCCTCGACGGCCAGACGAATGAACTCCTTCACGCCCTCGTCGCGTTCGTCGAAGTCGAAGGCGACGATCTCCGAGTCGCGATCGACGCCGAGCGTCAGCTGCGTTAGATCGTTCGAGCCGATCGAGAAGCCGTCAAAATGCTTGGAGAATTGATCGATGAGCATGACGTTGTTCGGAATTTCGCACATCACGTAGATCTCGAGCCCGTCCTTGCCGCGTTCGAGACCAAGTTCCCGCATGAGAGCGATGACCTTTTCCGCTTCTTCAATCCGGCGGCAGAAGGGAATCATCAGCTTGACGTTCGTCAGGCCCATCTCGTCGCGCACGCGGGCCATCGCCGCGCATTCGAGCGCGAAACCCTCGCGATACGCCGGGTGGGCGTAGCGCGATGCGCCGCGAAAGCCGATCATCGGATTGGCTTCCTGCGCTTCGAACACCTCTCCGCCGAGCAGTGACACCTATTCATTGCTCTTGAAGTCGGACATACGCACGACGACAGGCTTCGGATAGAAGGCCGCGGCGATCGCGCCGACGCCCTCGGACAGGCGCTTCACGAAGAACTCGCTGGGGCTCGCATAATTGGCGGAAAGTCTCTCGATCTCGGCGCGTTCGCGCGCGCCGAGCCGCTCCGGGTGAACGAGCGCCATCGGATGCGCCTTGATCGAATCCGCGATGATGAACTCCATGCGGGCGAGGCCGACGCCGTCGTTGGGCAGCGCCGCCAGGCTGAACGCGATGTCGGGATTGCCGACGTTCATCATGATGTGAGTAGCCGGCTTGGCCAGCGCCGAAAGTTCGATTTTCTCCACGTCGAACTCGATGGAGCCATGATAGACCTTGCCGGCGTCGCCTTCGGCGCAGCTCACCGAGATCATGTCGCCGGTGCGGATGAGGCGCGTCGCCGTGTCGGTTCCGACGATGGCGGGAATGCCGAGTTCGCGCGCCACGATCGCCGCATGACAGGTGCGTCCCCCGCGGTTGGTGACGATGGCTGCGGCGGATTTCATCACCGTCCCCCAGTCGGGGGACGTCGTATCGGCGACGAGGATCTCTCCCGGAACGAAGGTGGAAAGCTCGCTGGCGCTCTCGATCACGCGCGCTTTGCCGCTCGCGATCTTCGCGCCGACTGCGCGTCCTTCGACGATCACGGCGCCATGGCGCTTCACCTTGTAAATCTCGGCGATGTTGCGGTCGCGTCGCGACGCTACCGTCTCGGGGCGGGCCTGCACGATATAGAGACGGCCGTCGAGTCCGTCCTTCGCCCACTCGATGTCCATGGGCCGGCGCGCGCCCGCTTTCGCGCTGTAGTGGTCTTCGATCTCGATCGCCTGGCCCGCGAGCGTCAGCGCCTCTTCGTCGGAGATGCAGAACTTCTCTCGCTCCTTGGCGTCCGTGGGGACATTGCGCGTCGTCGCCCGGCCTCGATCCGAAAAGATCATCCTGATCTTTTTTGGCCCGAGCGCGCGCTTCAGAATGGCGCGCTTGCCCTGCCGATAGGTCGGCTTGAAGACGTAGAATTCGTCGGGGTCGACCGCGCCCTGCACGACGTTTTCGCCAAGGCCGTAGGCGCCGGTGATGAAAACGACCTCCTCGAAGCCGCTTTCGGTGTCGATCGTGAAGATGACGCCTGACGCCGCTAGGTCGGAGCGCACCATTTTCATCACGCCGACGGAATTGAACACCTTGAAGTGATCGAAACCGTTGTCGATGCGGTAGCGGATGGCGCGATCGGTGAACAGGCTCGCGAAGCAGTGGCGGACCGCGTCGAGGACGGCCGCGGCGCCGCGGACGTTGAGATAGGTGTCGTGCTGGCCGGCGAAACTCGCGGTCGGCAAATCCTCGGCCGTCGCCGAGGAGCGCACCGCTACGGTCAGGTCCGCGCCATATTCCTCGGTCAGCCCGACGAGCGCGCTGCGGATTTCGGCTTCGAGATCCGCGGGAACCTGCGCCGCGTAGACGATGTCGCGCGCCCGGGCGGCGCGCGCCGCGAGATCGTCGACGTTGGAGGGATCCAGCCCCTCGAGCGCCTCTTTGAGGGCGGACCAGGCGCCCGCCTGGTCGAGCATGTAGCGATAGGCCTCCGCGGTGATGGCGAAGCCATTTGGCACCAGGATGCCCTTGGCCGTCAGCTCCCGGTACATTTCCCCCAGCGAGGCGTTCTTGCCGCCCACGAGCGGCACGTCGGCGATATCCACCTCGCCAAAGAAGCGAATAAAGCGTCCGGACGCCGGATAGAGCGGCTTTTTTTCCTCTAGGGCGGTGGCGGAGTCGGCCGTTCCATTCATGATGAGCTCTTTTGCTGAAGGTCGGAGCGTTGCGCGTCTCGGCCTAATGAGCCCCAATTATTGCAGAGGCGCGGCGCCTTTGCGCGCTTGCACAGAATTTGTGTGAACAGGGGGCGTTTTCAGTCGCATCCGAGATGGTATTGGCTTAAGCATTGGGTTCAGGAGGCCTATTCTGTCCTAGGAAAGACGCTTGTCCCGCCGGCTTTGGCTGAAACTTGACCTCGTGGCCGAGATTTAGCCGGATTCTTGACCATAATAGGAATCTGACTGGACGGCTGGCCCAAACCCAGCTCGTGCGATGGCGGGAGGCGTATATGGATTCGCTGGATCTGGATCAGGTGATGGACGAGATCATCCCGAGAGGGGACAACAGGCCGCCGGCGCCTCCGCCGGCCAAGACTTTCCCGCCCCGTCAGCTGGCGCGCGCCGCCGATGACGCTACGGCGGCGCTGGACCTCGTGTCCCAGGCGGCCGCAGCGATCAAGGAACTCGAAAAGCAGTCCGCTCAGGCGGTGGCGCGGGCGCATAGCGCGGCCAACGCCGTCCGGGAAAAGCTGGAGCGCGCCGAGGACCGGGGCGATCGCGCCGAGGCCGCGCTGCGCAAATCGGAATCGGAGGCCGCAGAACTCTCCGCAGCCCTTACCCAGACGCGGAAAGACGTCGAGGCGCTGCAGTCGCAACTCGCGGCGCGGCAGGCCGAACTTGCGGCCATGGAGCAGCGCGCCCTCGCGGCGGAAAAGCGGGCCAGCGACGCGGACGCCTCCGTTCAGCGGATCGTCGAGGCAATCCGCACTCAGCTTCCGGTGAAGGTCGCGGAACAAGCAAAGCCGGCCGCCTGAGCGGCCGAGCCTTAGCGAGGAGTTGCGCGCCCGGGCTGGCCGATCTCCTCGCATGTACGCCCTCCGCGCGAGCAGCGCCGAGATCTTCGGCGCGCAGCGGTCGTCAAACCAGGCATTTGGCGTAGCCGCGCCCAACCGCCACGGCGACCAGTCTCCCGCATTTCCTTCCGCGCCGCCCTTGGCGCGACGTTCGCCTGTCCGCCTGTCTGCTCGGCTCCGCCGCAGGTCGGCAGGGCGGCCCTCAGCTTCGACTTGGAACAAACAGGCTAGACGCCGGATTTCCTTTTGGACGCTCGTCCAGAGCGTCAAGCGCAGCTGTCGCTGACGCGATCCTGGCCGAGGAAAACCCGCCATGAAACGCATCGCGAAGAAACGCATCGCGAACATCTTTCTGGTCGCATTTGCGGCGACCAGCATTGCCCACGGGGCGCTCGCCGTGGAAAGGCCTGTCCCGTCCGGAGCGCGGGAAGCCCAGCCGAACCAGGGCGAGTGGATCAGGATTGCGTCCGCGCAGCAGCTGCTCGGTCAGGAGCTTCTCAGCAAAGACGGACGCCGCGTCGGTCGAATCGAAGCTGTGATGCTTGATCTTACGAGCGGAGACGCGGTCTACGCGATCGCCTCGCCTGAGGGCGACCATCGCGGCGGCGCGATCCGAATGCTTATCCCCTTTGGCGCGCTGGCGCTCGAGAGATGGTCTGAAGGGCCGATCCAGGTCGAACAATCCTACGACAGGATCATCCAGGATAGTCCGGGCGTCGCCGCCGATCGACTAAAGGAATGGATGAACCGCGACCGCGTCGCAGAGAGCTACCGCCTTTATGGCGTCCCTACTCCCTACGGCTATGTCATCCCTCCAGATCCGAATCGTGAGCGCCTGCCCAATCGCTATCTCCTCGTGAGGCCCAGCCAGGTTCCGGGCTCGGCCGCGACGAAAGAGACGGCGAATAATGCGCTGGCCGACGAATTGCGCGGCGCAACGGTTCACAAGCAGGATGGCGATCTCCTCGGCGAGGTCGAATTTGTGATGCTCGATCTTGCCAACGGCAGGGTGGCTTTCGTGCTCGTTTCGGTTGGGAAAGATTGGGTTTCCGTACCGCTTCAGGCGATCGCGTGGTCCTCGGACAGGGACCTCACGGTGCAAGGTGCGACCTCGCCCGAGGCCTTTCAGCCGCTGAGAAAGACCGATCTGCCGACGCGTCTGCGGCGTTCCCAACTCGAAGCGCTCTACAAGCGATTCGATCTGCGTCCCTATGAAGAGCAGAGCAGGCTCAACTGAAGCGCGCGGCGCTTACCGCAGCGTCTCGCAGGGAACGATAAAAAAGGCTGCGAGGCTCGACCACGCCACGCCGGCGGCCGAAAGCAGAATCAGCAGCAACGTCGCATACATCTGAAATTCCGCCGATGCGGCGGCGTCGCCGCCGCTCTCAACCACATAGCGACGCCAGCGACGCGCGGCGCGCGCGACGAAGACCAGGAGCGCAAGCGCCGCGCCGCCGGCTGCGATCACTGTCGCCCGTATGATTTGTGGCGCGTCTGACAAGCCGAGCGCGCACATCAGCGTGTGTCCACCGTAGACAAAAAGAAAATGCAGAGCCCAAATGATAGGGCCCGCGAGCAGAAAGCCGATGATCGCCGTCAGCGACCAGCGCGAAGGGGAAGCATGTTCCGCATCGGACATCGCCTACTCCAAGAGACGCGGAAAGCCGTAAATGAGCAGAATTCCAAGGAGCCCCTGCGCGGCAGTGTAGTAGGCAAGCAGCGCCGCGCTCTCGAATGACACGCGCCGCTGCGCATCGAGCTTTCCGGTAAAGAGACGCGCCAAGGCGAATCCGCTCATCACCGCGACAGCCGCCACGAGCTGCCCCGTCAACACGATCGCCAAATACACCATGGCGCCGTAGGAATTTTCCCCCGGCCGCAAGCCGGATCGCCAATGCGCATAGGTTTCTATCCCGACTCCGCCGATGAGGCACAGGGCGCCGGCGATCAGCAGGAGCGCCGCCCAAAGGCTGATAGAGCCGGGCTTTGGAAGCGCGCGGTCGGCCATCCAAAACGCGAGGATGCTGAGAAGCATCAGCGCCGCGCCGCCTGCCGCCCAGCGCAGGTCGGGAAGCGGCGACGCGCCGACGACGGGCCAGACCTGCGGGCTGACGGTCCAGAGATAGAGGTAAGAGAAGACGAAGGCGATGTAGAGCGAGGCGGCCACCAGGATCAGCACGATCATCGCCCACCAGGCGTGCGATGACGGCCCCGACATATAAGTGGGCAGACTGATCCCGCCGCCGATCTCGACCCGCCCCCGCGGCGGCGGGTCGAGCTGCCAGCACCAGACAAGGGTGGCGGCGACGGCCAGGACGCCGCAGATGAGCGCGATCGCAACCGCCTTCACCGTCAGCAACAGAAAAAAAGCGGCGGTGAAGAGCGCGCTGAACATGTGCGCCCATCCGGGTCCCGGCATCTCCAGCAGATATTCCGGTCGGGCCTCGATCGGCGACGTGACGATCGTCTCGCGACGTCCGGTTGCGGCGTTTGGCAGATAATAGGCGCCCGCCGCCACATCCTCGGCGAGGCCCGGCTGATCCCATAGAGGATAACGACTCGTCACGATGGGGACGCTGCGCATCGAATAGAGATCGCTCGGCAGCCACTCCAGCGTTCCGGCGTTCCAGGGATTGGTCTGGGTTCTCTGCGTCTCCCAATCGCGCCGGAAGCGCACGAAAAGATCGACGACGAACACTAGAACGCCAAGCGCGAGGATGAAGGCGCCGACCGTCGACGCCGCATTGAACGCGTCCCAGCCCATTCCGCTCGGATAGGTCCATACCCGCCGCGGCATGCCGAGGAGGCCGGAGATGTGCATGGGAAAGAAGGCGACGTTGAAGCCGATGAACATCAGCCAGAACACATAGCGTCCGAGTCGCTCGGAAAGCCGGTTCCGGCTGATCATCGGATCCCAGTAATAGAAGGTCGCAAAGAGCGGAAACACCATGCCGCCGACGAGCACGTAATGGAAATGCGCGACGACGAAATAGCTGTCATGCGCCTGCAGATCGAAGGGCACGACCGCCACCATCACGCCGGTCAGACCGCCGATGGCGAAGATGAAGAGAAATCCAAGGATGAACAGTGACGGCGTCGTGATTCTGAATCGATCGCGCGCCGAGGCGATCGTCGCGATCCATGAGAAGACCTGAATGCCGGAAGGCACCGCGACCGCCATGCTCGCGGCCGAAAAGAAACCGAGGCTCAGCGCCGGGATGCCGGTGCTGAACATGTGATGCACCCAGAGACCGAAACTGAAGAAGCCTGTCGCGATCAGCGCGACGACGATCAGCCGATAGCCGATCAGCGGCCGTTGCGCCATCGTCGGCACGATCATGGAGACGAGACCGGCCGCCGGCAGAAAGATGATGTAGACCTCCGGATGGCCGAAAAACCAGAAGAGGTGCTGCCACAGCAGCGGATCGCCACCCTGCGTCGCCGTGAAGAAGGGCCAGCCGAACGACCGCTCGATCTCGAGCATCATCGTCGCGAGGATCACCGCGGGGAAGGCGAAGACGATCATCGCCGCAAAGACCAGCATCGACCAGCCGAAGAGCGGCATCTTGTCGAGCGTCATTCCGGGCGGCCGCGTGCGCAGCATGCCGACGATGATTTCGATGGCGCCGGCGATGGCGGAGATTTCGATGAAGCCGATGCCGAGCAGCCAGAAGTCGGCGTTGTCTCCAGGAGAAAATCTTGTCAGCGTCAGCGGCGGATACATGAACCAGCCGCCGCTCGGCGCGAGTCCATAAAAAATCGTCGAGAAGAACACGAGGCCGCCGATGACATATGCCCAGACGGCGAAGGCGCTGAGCCTCGGAAAAGGCAGATCGCGCGCGGCCAGCATCTGCGGAAGCAGAATGACGCTCAGCGCCTCCATCACAGGGACGGCGAAAAGGAACATCATCGTCGTGCCATGCACGGTGAAGATCTGGTTATAGAGATCCTGTCCGATGAACCGGTTGTCGCCGCGCCAAAGCTGAACGCGCATGATCAGCGCCAGCACGCCCGCGAACAGGAAGAACAGAAAGGCGGCGCCGATATAGATGACGCCGACCAGGCTGTTGTTGATCTCGCTGATTTTCCGCCACCCCGGCGGATAGGCCCAGGCGCGTTCGAGCACTTCGAGTTCGCCGGGCGGTCGCGGCGTTTCGTTCGGGAGACGCTCCGGATCGCTGTGGCGCTCAGGCATCGACGCGCGCTCTAGGCGCCGTCCGCACGATAGGACCGCGCTGGCAAGCGATTGCCCTCCAGATCAAGAAGCCAGCGGGACGCGATCCAAACGCCGGAGAGGACGTAGCTCGCCGGGCAAGCCGCCAGCATCAGCAAGCCGGCCACACGCTGATCGGCCAGCATCACATCCGAGGTCGTTCTCAAACCCGGGACGCTTGAGTCGAGAACCCGCGGCGCGAACACGAGCAGCACGCCGAGGAGGCAGGCGAGCTTGCCGGTGATCGCCAGCGCGGCGACGCCGCGCCAGCGCGCGACGCCTGTATCGCCGAGAACCGCGAGCCAGAACAGCAACGCCGCCGCGAGCAATGACGCATGCATCGAAAGATGCGCAACCGGATGCGCGTTCGCGTAAGCCGCAGCCCCCGGCGCATGCCAGGCATAGAGCAGTCCAATCTGCGCCGCTGTGACAATCGCCAGCGCGCGGCCGGTTGAAAGAATCGGCGCCGGGACAAGTCTTGTCCACAGCACGGCCAGAACGGGCGCGAGCGCGCTCATGAGCAAGATGTGCGTGGCCATGTGAGATGCGCGAGGCCCGAGGCCCAGACCTGCGTAAGCAGCAAGCGCGACCGCGCAAGCGACGCTGATCGCGATGGCGATTTTCCCGCGCGAATCCGGGACGGTTTTGGCGCCGGCGCCATCCGCCATCCAACTCGTCGCCATCTTAGCTCTGCTCATGCGGCTTCGCTATCAAACGTACTGCGCCTGACGATTCATATTGGCCAAAGCTCGCGCCAGTCCAGAGCGCGGCGCCATTGAAACGCGTCCGGCGTCGACTAGTGTAAGAGCGAGGAGAGCAAGGCTTCGACGTGGACAAATTTCAGATACTTCCGCATCTGGCGGCGCTGGCGGGCGCCTATGCGCTGGCCTTGCCGATCGGCTGGGATCGGGAGCAGGAAGAACGCAGCGCAGGGCTTCGAACATTCCCGCTCGTCGCGCTCGCCGCCTGCGGGTTTATTCAAGCTTCCGAACAGTTCCTGACGAGTTCGCCCGAAGGCATCGCGAGAATCGTTGAAGGCGTCATCACCGGAATTGGATTCATCGGTGGCGGCGCCATTCTCAAGCAAGGCGCGGCGGTCAAGGGAACCGCGACTGCTGCAAGCCTTTGGGCCACAGGCGCGATAGGCTCCGCGGTTGGTCTCGGAAGCTACGACGTCGCGGTGGCTATCGCGGTTTTCACCTTCGTGACCCTCAAGGCGATCACGCCGCTCGAGAACAGCGTTCTCGTCGACGCAAAGGCGCGCGGCAAGGAGGATGAGAATTCCTAGCGCGTCAGAGCTGGCGGCGAATTCTCCCATAAAAGCGTAAAAGCTAAGCATAACCGCGTTCAACCGAAGCGCGCGCGAAGGGTGCGCTGCTACGCAAGGAACCTCGCCCACGACAGGGCGTTTATGCCTGTCTAGCCGGGATCGGGTCATGAGTTTTCAGTTGGACGCGGCTTGGGAGAGGCTCCAAAACATCTGGCAGGGCTTCATCGCCTTTCTGCCGAATCTCGCCTTCGGACTCATCGTCTATTTCATCGTCTATCTGTTCGCTTTGGCGGTGGGGCGAGGCGTCGGCAGGGTCGCGACGCGCTCTGGACAGCCCCGACACATCGTCAAGATTTTTTCGCGCCTCGCGCGCGGCGCCGTCATTCTGATCGGCGCGATCATCGCGCTCTCCGTCATACTTCCCTCGCTCGACGCCGCTTCGGTTTTCGGCGCTCTCGGCATCGGCAGCGTCGCGGTCGGCTTTGCCGCGAAGGACATATTTCAGAATCTGCTTGCGGGGATTCTCTTACTGGTGACTCGGCCGTTCCACGTCGGGGACCAGATCGTCAGTGGCCCGCATGAGGGCACGGTTGAAGACATTCAGATCCGCGCCACTCTGCTGCGCACCTACGACAGTCGCCGCGTCGTCATTCCAAACAGCGAACTCTATACGAACCGAGTCGTGGTCAATACCGCCTATGAGGCGCGCCGCATTCATCTCATGATCACAGTCGGCGCCAGCGACGACGTCGCCGCGGCGAGCGCAGTGATCCTTGCCGAGATCGCGAAGATCGAACGCGTGTTGCGCCAGCCACAGCCGGCCGTTCTGTTCCAGAGCCTCGGCGACTTCGGCGTCAATCTGGAAGTGCGCTACTGGATCAAGCCGACGATCATGCGCGAGGTCGTCGAATCGACCGACGAGGTCTATCGCGCCATCGCGCCCGCGCTGACGAAGGCCGGCGTAGATGTGCCGTTCCCGACCTATCAGATCCTCTTTCACGACCAGACGGAAGAAAGCGACGGGGAGCGCGGACGTCAGCGCGAAGGCTGGCCGCCGCCGAGGGGAGCGGCGGCGCCGCGCAAGCAAAGGCGCGAGGAGCTCGCGGCCTCGCCAGCGCGGGCGAGCGGGCGCTTCAACGGTTAAACGCGAAGTTTCCGCTCCACTTGCATGAGCCTGGAGGCGAAATGGATCAGTCACCGGAATCGCAGCAAGCCCAGCAGGCGATGCAAACGAGACTGCTGGCGATCGTCGCTTTTGTGCTCGTTGGCTTCGCGTTGCGGCAGACCTACGCCGTGACAATGCCGCTCGCCGCGGCCTTTGTCGTGATCGCCGCCGTCTGGCCGGTCAAACCATGGCTGCAGCGCTATCTGCCGGAGAGCCTCAGCAACATCGGCACGATACTCGTGCTGTTCATGGTGCTGGCGGCTTTCGCCGGCGCCATTGCCTTTTCTGTGGCGCAAATCGCGCAAGCGTTCGGCGAAAATTCTGAAAAGCTGCAACAGCTCTATGAGAGAGTCGCCGCCTGGGTCCAAAGCTGGGGCGGCTCCATCGGCGGATTCGGGGGCTACGGACGGATCATCGACGTCGTGCAGAGGGCGCTGACAAGCGTCTACAATATCATCGTCTATATCGGCGTCATTGGCGTCCTCGTCGCCTTCGGCCTTCCTGAAGTAACGCTTCTACGCAAGAAGATCGGACAGCAGCTCGGCGGCAACGAAAGGCGGGAGCTCGTCGACGCCGTCGACACCACCGCCGTGAAGATCCGCCAGTATCTCTGGGTGGCGACTCTGACGAGCGCGATCACCGGCGTGGCGACTCTGGTCTGGTCGCTCATGCTCGGCCTCGATCTGGCGATGGTGTGGGCGCTGCTGAATTTCCTGCTCAACTACATTCCGGTGATCGGCAATATCATCGGCATTCTGCCGCCGACGCTTTACGCCTTTATGCAATACGATGGCTGGACGACGCCGGCGATCGCATTCCTGGGCTTCTCGGCGATCCAGATCGCGATCAGCAATTTCATTACGCCGATGCTTCAGGGCCAGCGCCTGTCGCTGACGCCGATGGCGGTCCTCGTTTCGCTTTCCGTCTGGACCTGGATATGGGGAATCGCCGGCGCCTTCATCGCCGTACCGCTGACATCGGCGCTGATCATCCTCTGCCGGCATTTTCCGAGCGTCCGCTGGATTGCGACGCTGCTCTCGGACGATCAGGCGGAGAGCGCCGCTTCGTCCGAGGAGACCGGAATGGTCGCCCGCCGCTCCGCATGACGACGCGGCGCATCGAAGCGCGGCCGATCCGACCCTCCAGACTTTGAGACGGAGTGCAGGACGCGCCAAAGCCTTGACGGCGCTTGGGAGGGGAGCCGCCAAGGCGCCGGGACGGTTCGCCGCCCCGGCTTTTTCTTTGGCTAGTTGGGCCAGCAGCGGCGGCCGTAGGGGCCGAGATGGAAGCCGGGCGGGCAGGGGCGTCCGAAGCGGTAGCCGCCCCACTGTCCGCCCCAGCGGCAGCCGCCGTAGGGACCGCGATGTCCGTAGGGGCCGCAGCCGCCGTAGACCTGCACGATCGGCGCCTCCGCCGGCTCGCTGGGCGCGACCGGCATCGCCGCATGCGCCGGCGCAGCCAAAACGGCCGCAAATATCAGCGCGACACCCGTTCTCAATTTCATCTCCACTCTCCTTCAGACCGGACGCGGCGCGTTGCCCGCCGCGCCCGCAGAATATCTGCGCGCAAACCAGAACCTGGCAATTGCAATTTCGGATTTAGGTTAGCCCGCGGCCTCCTTTGTTCACATATTGTTCTTGCGCGCCGGCTCTGCGCCAGCTAAGCTCGCACGCGCAATTGCCTAAAAGAATTTCTGGGGAGCGCGCTATGGCGGTGAGGGTGTCGACCGTCGCATTCGAAGGCGTCGAGGCGCGCCCCGTCGACGTTCAGGTGCAGATTTCGAGCGGCGCGGTCGTGTTCAACGTCGTTGGTCTCGCTGACAAGGCCGTCGCCGAATCGCGTGAGCGGGTGCGCGCCGCCTTGATCGCTTCCGGTCTGGCGCTGCCGGCGAAACGAATCACCGTCAATCTCGCCCCCGCCGACATGCCGAAGGAGGGGAGCCACTATGACGTGCCGATCGCGCTCGGCGTGATGGCGGCGATCGGCGCGATCCCCTCCGATGCGCTCGAAGGGTTTGTCGTGCTGGGCGAACTCGCGCTCGACGGAACGCTGACGCCGACGGCAGGGGTTCTGCCTGCGGCGGTGGCGGCCAACGCGCGGGGGATGGGGCTGATCTGTCCGAGCGAGTGCGGCCCCGAAGCGGCCTGGGCCTCGAGCGATATGGAGGTGATCGCGCCGCGCTCGCTGATACAGCTCGTCAACCACGTCAAGGGCGCGCAGGTCCTCGCCCGGCCGCAGCCGGCGGTGCGCAGACTCGCCGCAGACCAACCCGACCTCTCGGACATCAAGGGACAGGAGAGCGCCAAGCGGGCGCTCGAAATCGCCGCCGCCGGCGGCCACAATCTTCTCATGAGCGGCCCTCCGGGCGCGGGGAAATCGATGCTCGCCGCGCGGCTGCCGTCGATTCTGCCGCCGCTGACGCCGCGGGAGCTGCTCGAAGTCTCGATGGTCCATTCGGTGGCGGCGCAGATCGCCGGAGGCGAGCTCACGGACCGGCGGCCGTTTCGCGCCCCTCACCATTCCGCCTCGATGCCGGCGCTGGTCGGCGGCGGCGCCCATGCAAAGCCGGGCGAGATTTCGCTCGCGCATCACGGGGTGCTTTTTCTCGACGAGTTGCCGGAATTTCAGCCGCAGGTTCTCGACAGCCTGCGCCAGCCGCTCGAGACTGGCGAAGTGGCGGTGTCGCGCGCCAATCACCGCGCCGTCTATCCGGCGCGCTTCCAACTCGTCGCCGCGATGAATCCCTGCCGTTGCGGCCATGCGATGGACCCGGGCTACGCCTGCAAGCGCCAGCCCAACGAGCGCTGCGTCGCGCAATATCAGGCGCGGCTGTCCGGGCCGCTGCTCGACCGGTTCGACGTGCAGATCGAAGTGCCGGCGGTAAGCGCCGCAGATCTCGTGCTGCCGCCCCCGAGCGAGGGTTCGCGCCAGGTCGCGGCGCGGGTCGCGCGCGCCCGTGCGATCCAGCGCGCGCGTTACGACGCGCTGTCCCTGCCGGGCGTCGCCGCCAACGCCGCCGCGCCGGCTGCGGTGATCGAGCGCGCGGCGAGTCTCGACGCCGCCGGCACGGCGCTGATTCGCGACGCGTCCGAGCGCTTCAGCCTCACCGCGCGCGGGTTTCACCGGGTCTTGAAGCTCGCGCGCACCATCGCCGACCTTGATGGCGCCGAGTCGGTCGGCCGCCCGCATCTTGCGGAAGCGCTTTCCTATCGTGCGGGACTTGCGCTGGGGCGCCTCGCGGCCTGATGATGGCGCATGTCCTTAGACCATATTGTGATTTTGGTCGCGGCCCAGCTCGTCATCCTGCTTCTGGCGGCGTCCATTTTTGTTGCGTCGCGTCCGCGGAGCCGCGAACAAACCGAAGCCGAACTCGAATCGCTGCGTGACGAAATCTGGGAGCTGCGGGCCGCCGCAGCCGCGCGCGACAGGGCCGAAGCCGCCAGTCTCGCCAAGTCGCGCTTTCTCGCCGCCGTGAGCCACGAATTCCGCACGCCGCTCAACGGAGTCATGGGATTGGCGCAGCTTCTCGCGATGACCAAACTCACCGCCGAGCAGGCAAGCTATGTCGAAGCCATCGGCGACTCGAGTCGCTCGCTGTCGCAGCTCATCGACGACATTCTCGATTTCTCAAAGATCGAAGCCGGCAAATTCGAGCTGCGCCATGAGAGCTTTGCGCTGGCGCCTTTCGTTGAAAGCGTCGTCGAGCTGCTGGCGCCGCGCGCCATGGCGAAAAGGCTGGAGCTCGCCAGCGTCATTTCGCCAGACACGCCGCGCGAGATCGTCAGCGATCCGGCGCGGCTTCGGCAGGTGCTCGTCAACCTCATCGGCAACGCCGTGAAATTCACTGAACGCGGCGGCGTCGGCGTGCGCGTCGCGCGCGACGGCGCGCGGCTGCGCTTCGAGGTGCGCGACACCGGGCCGGGTGTGCCAGAGGCGGCGCGTGAAGCGATCTTCGAGGAATTCGAACAGGCTGATCCTTCCGAAAACCATCCTCAGGCGGGCACTGGCCTCGGCCTCGCCATCTCCCGCCGACTGGTCGCCAAGATGGGCGGCGCCCTGGCGCTCGTTGGCTCATCGGACGAAGGCGCCGTTTTCGCGTTCACGCTCCCGGCGCCGCCGTTCAGCGCGGTGGACGTTCCGGCGCCGCTTCGCGGCGTCAAGGCGCTCATCATCGCGCAGAGCGTTTTCGAAGCGCCCTATCTCGCGGAGAGCTTGCGCTTCGCCGGCGCGGAAGCGGAAATCGTCAAGGCTGAAGACGCCGCATCCGCGTTGCACAGCCGCCGTGACGACCCCTATGGCGCCGTCATCGTCGACTGTGCGCTGGGCCCGCAAATGACCGCGCAGCTGGCGAGCGCCGCGCGCGCGGCGCAGGCGCGTCGGCTGTTCCTCCTCTTCTCGCCGCTGGAGCGGCGCGCCTTTGGCGAAGATGCATTGTGCGACTTCGACGGCTGGCTAGTGAAGCCGGTGCGGATCGCCTCGCTGATCGCCAGACTGTCGCCAGTGAGCGCGACCACCCCGGCGCCGGAGGCGAGCGCGCCCGCGCAGGCGCTTGCCGGGGTGAACGCTCTCATTGCCGAAGACAATGACATCAATGCGCTCATCCTCACGCGTCATCTGGCGAAGCTCGGCGCCCGGGTGACGCGTGCGGAAAGCGGCGCGCTCGCGCTCGCGCGGGCCCGTGAAGCGATCGAGGGGGCGGGCGCGCCCTATGACGTCATCGTCATGGATCTCTTCCTGCCGGATTTCGACGGCCGCGAGGCGAGCCTCCGGATACGCGAGGCCGAGGCGCGCGCCGGCGCGCCGCGCACGCCCATTCTGGTGCTGACCGCCAGCGCGCGGGAGGAAGACGAACGCGCCGCCCGCGCCGCAGGCGTCGACGCCTTTCTCACCAAGCCGGTGGAGTTCGCTTCGCTGGCGGCGACAATCGAGGAGCTCAGGCTGGCGCCGCGGCGAAGCGCAGGCTCCTGACAGCCATCGCTCCGAGCGCTTACGCTTCTCGGTAAAGCAACAGCAATACGCCCGCGATCATGAATGCGACGGGCCAGACGAGCGCACCTGCTCGGCCTTCGGGGGCGTCCGGTGAGCGGATTTCCAGCCAGCGTGCGCTCGCCGTGACAATTCCCAGCAGCGCGACGGGCGTATGGCTGATCGCGATCAGAACCTCGTCCGCGCCTTCCGTGTGCCCGTAATGCGTCAGCAGAAAAGCTGACGCGGCGCCGACCGTCAGCGGGAAGACGTAGGCCGGCCAGTTAGACTTGAATAGTTTGCGCCTGACGCGCCATTCGAAAATTGCAAAAATCGCAATGAGCGCGACGATGAGTTTGTGCTGAGCGATCTGGGGATTGCGCAGGCTCTCAAAGAAGCCCAGCGGCCCGAGCGGCCAGGCGGTTTCGTCGGCGCGCACCAGCAAAACGCCGCCAAGAAGCAAGAACAGCAGAGGCCAATGACGCACGATCGGCGCAAGCCGTCGATGGCGCTCAAGCAAGGCGAAAGCCCCCATGACGACCACGAGAATCCCGGCCAGATGGTGATTCATTTCAGCCCAGGCGATATCTGCGGCGGTGAGCCCGACAGCCGTTTCTGACGCGCTGTTCGCTTGCGATGCTTGGGCTTCCGATGCTTGCGCAGCCGACAATTCGGCATAGGCGGGACTGTAAAAACTTGGCCAGCGCGGTGCGAAGCGGGCGGTGATTTCCGACAGGCTGGTGCGTTCCGCGCCGCCGTCAATCGGGAGGGAAGAGGATGCGAGAGCCGCGGCGCAGAAGAGCGCGATAACGCCCAGTCCAATCTCCACCTCGGCGAAGCGCGACAATCGACGGATCGATGTCGAGGGGACGCGCCACAACTTTCGCACAGTCGAAGCGTTTGCGACGCCAAAACAAAGCAAGCCAAGCAGCAAGAGGATTTTGGTGCTCATCAGCACGCCGTAATTCGTTACATACAGCGTATCGAGCGAGGTCGTGTACCGCGTCATCATGAAAACGCCGCCCGCAATGAGTGCGGCGACGGCGCATATTGCGATTATCGAGAACTTCGAAGCGATCAATCGACGCGACCCGGCGTCTCGCGTTGTTGCCAGCGTAACCACGAAATACGGAATTCCGCCGATCCAGATTCCCGCTGCAATGATATGCGCAATTTCGGTCGCCACGAGCAGCTTATCAGCCTCGGGGCGGCTCGCGACATGTGTCACCCCGACATGCGCACAGACCATAAGCAGGGCCAGAACCAAAGCGATCGGCCGCCAATTCGCAAACGCGTCAACGTCAAGGCGGGCGATCAGCGCGAGAAGGCCAGCGAAGCCCGCCGATATGAAATGAGCGGCCACTGCGTTCGAGCTGGCGGCGACTGTGGCGTCGACGTGCAGGGTTCCAACGAGCATCGCGATCAAGACGCCCCCGGCAACGAGCTCTCCCAAGGCTGACGCCACACAGCTCCAATACAGGATACGGAGGCAACGTCGCGCGAGCAGTCGCTCCTCTCCGCTCGGCGTCGCGCCAAGAGAGCCTTTGACGAGCGCCAGGAACGCCACGCCTCCGACGATGAGCGATTGCGTCACCAGGAGGTATGCGCGCAGCACGACGTCCAGGAAATTATACAATTCGATGAGCGACTGCATGATCACCGTCCTACGCGGAAATTGATCTTGCCTTGCGTTAGGTGACCGTCGACGCTCATGATCTGCCAGTGAAGCGTGTAGGAGCCGCCCTGCAGATTTTGCGCTTTTGCTTTCAATGCGTCTGAGGCGGGGATCGTTTCGAGCGGTTCAATGACTCTTTGATCATCAGTCATCACAAGCATGAGACGCGAAAGCTTTGGGTCGATGCGGCTATTGAACCGGAGCTCCATTTCGACGCGCCCGCTTGGAATGATCGCCGCGTCCTGGGGCGTAGATGCGACAAGAGACGCGTGCGCGAAGCAGCGCACAGGCGCAAGAAGCGCGATGACGCAAGCCATACAAGTAAAGAGACTTTTTAATTGCATGGCAGTTGCTCCTGCCTTCACCCCTCGACGTCGGGTTAAGCACCGGAGTAACTAAATCACGCGTTCTTACCGACAAGCGTCGCGGCTGCGCATGTCGTCTCGAGCTTTTGGCATTGACGTTAGCTTTATTGAACGTTTGCAAAGTCGTATTGATATGTCGCGTTCAATGACCTTGTGCAAACGACCGACCGTCGGCATTTTGCTTTAACTCTGCTTTTTTGCCTTATCCCTGCTTGATCTTGGCGAGCGGTCGCTCGATCAGCTTGAGGTCGTTACGAGGCGCGAGACTTCGATCGCCGCGCGGCGGCGCCCTTCTCGCCGCAGCGTGAGCCGCTATGCGCAGCGAGATTCGAAACGTCGTGGCTAAGCGCCTTGCGGGGCAATGACGCCGAACCTACCAGACTGATAATCGGCGAAGGCTTGACGCAGTTCGTCCTGCGTATTCATGACGAAGGGTCCCTGCTGCGCCACGGGTTCGTCGATCGGTTCGCCGCTCATGAGGATGAGCTTCACGTCGTTGTTGGCTTCAAAGGCGATGTCGCCGCCTCCGTCATCGAACACCACGACGTCGGCTGCGCGCGCGATCTTCTCGCCATTCACTTCAACCGTGCCTTCGAGCACCGCCGCAAGCGCCGTGTGGCCCTCAGGCAGCGCGAATCGGGCGCTCTTTCCTGCGTCGATGCGCACGTCCCAAAGATCGATGGGCGTCGCCGTTTGCGCCGGTCCGCGATGGCCGTCGAATTCCCCGGCGATCACGCGCACCAGCCCGGCGTCATCGGCGAGGTCGACGCGCGGAATATCCGTGTCGAGAAGCGTCTGGTAGCGCGGCGGGCTCATCTTCTCGCGCGCCGGCAGATTGATCCAGAGCTGCACGACCTCGAAACGTCCGCCGGACCTGGCGAAGCTTTCCGAGTGATACTCCTCATGCACCACGCCCGAGGCGGCGCGCATCCACTGCACGTCGCCGGGGCCGATGGTTCCGCCGGCGCCGGTCGAGTCGCGATGCGCGACTTCGCCGTCGAGGACGATCGTCACCGTCTCGAAGCCGCGATGCGGGTGGGCGCCGACTCCGCGGCGCTTTCCGGTGGGAGGAAAGTCAAACGGGCCAGCGTAGTCGAAGAGTAGAAAGGGGCTCACCCGCGCGCCATGTTCGTGATGCGAGAATAGCGAGCGCACGGGAAAGCCGTCGCCGACCCAATGCATGGCGTCGGGGGCGGCGTAAACGCCGATAATTCTTCTCATGATGGAAAGCTCCTCTGCGGCCTATGTGGGCCGCATCAAGCGAAATGCAAATGAGAGCCTGATCCCACGGGCGCGGCGCTTGACGCGAGAGGCCGCAAAACCCACAAGTCCGACCGATGGCGCACCCGACGGCCCTGCATACCAAGGACGGTTAGATGGACTGGATCATCCTCTTTATCGGCAGCCTCTGCGAAGTCGGCTGGCTTGTCGGCATGAAATATGCGGAAGGTTTCACACGGCTGTGGCCGTCGCTCATCATGGTGTTTTTCATGGCGGCGAGCGTCGGATGCCTGGGCCTGGCGGTAAAAACGATCCCGGCCGGCACGGCTTATGCGGCGTGGACCGGAACGAGCATCGCCGCGGCGACCCTCGTCGGCGTCTATCTCTTCAACGAACCGACGACCTTTCTGCGGCTCGGTTCGATCGGGCTGATCGTGCTGGGCATCATCGGCCTGCGGCTCGGCGGCGTCGATATGAAGTAAGCGCCGCGCCGACGCTCCCGTGGGGAGCGTCGGGACGAACCAAGCGCTGCAACTCAGAAGTAGCTTTCGAGCGTTCCGCGCCGGCGCACGTCGAGCGTCGCGCAATGGAAAGCGCCGCCGAACGCCGCGTAGTGGAGGAAGGAGCACGGGATCGGCTCGTAACCCCATTTCTCCATCTGCCGCATCATGTTGGTGTGATGCGGATCGACGATGACTCGCTTCTCGTCGAGCATCAGAATGTTCATGCTGAGCCATTTCCCGCACATCGAGGTGATGGCGAGAATGCGGTCGTTGATCGGATCCGGCTCCGGCGCGACGAGAATGTCCCACTTCTTCAGAACGTCGGGCAGTTCATCCGGATTGATATATTCCGGATTGATCAGCAGGCGGCCCGGCCCGAGCGGAAGAATCGTCGTGTCGATATGCATCGGATTCGGGCAGCGGCTCTTGATCTCGTGAATTCGATAGCCCTCGCCGAGATGCCGGCGCAGCCAGTCGACGCCCATCGCGTTGGTGACGTTTGAGCGCGTCACGAAAAGATCGCGGCCGCAGCGGAAGAAGTCGGCGGCGTCGAACACAGGCTCGAATTCGGTGAGAATGTAGCTGATCTCCTCGCCCTTCTCCGGCAATTTGAAATTCGGGTCGAAGAGTTCGTCGGTGAGCTGCGGCTTCGGCGCCGAGGTCCAGCGCGCGCCACGCCGGAAATAGTCCTTGAGAATCTCCCGATAGGAATGCGTCTCGAAATAGCGGCAGGGCCAGGCCATCGGCGTTTCGATGATCTCGTCGCCGATCACCAGCATCGAGTCGCGCGGACAGGAGTTGCAGAAGCCGCGCGACGACCAGTGCGGCGTCGAGAACTTCGCCTTGTGATTGACCGCATCTGGCCGCGTCACCTTGACGCCGAGCGATTCGAGCAAGGCGATGAAACCGTCGAGCTCCTGCTGGGCCGGCTCGATCATGAATTTCGGGAAGCGAAAGCCCGCGGCGAGCGATTGCGCGCGCGCCGCCATGCCCGGGATATTGCAGGTGACGACCGGGTGGTCGGAGGGGATCGTCGAGCCTTCGAGGCGACCGACGATAATCTCCTCCAACGGATCCCACTCATTGTGGGAATTGACCGGACATTCTGCGGCGATGGCGGTTCCCGTGGTTGCGTGGATATTCATAATTGCGCCCCGGATCGTTTCCAGCGAGAGACTTCTTGCGCTTTCCGACTGTTCTTCAAACCGTAGGAGAATTCACGTAATTTCTTGCGTTTAACACTGCGCCTGGTTCGGTCTACTCGCGTTGTTGTCGACTCAAGCTCTCCTCGGAGCGCGGAATATGTCGCGAAGAGGCCGAGTCGTCTACTGCGGCGAGCCCCCAAAGCTTGCGCCGACTTGCGTTTTCCCCGGCGTTGGGCAATAAACCGCGCTCTACAGAACCGCCCGGCCAGTGATGGGCTGCCGTGGCGGTTCTTTCGCTCGCGCGAAAAGGCGCCGCCGGATTGGTCCAGTGCGGCGCAAACAACAGGGCCTGGAGCCCAGGAGAGCAAAATGCCCAAGCTGAAGACGAAATCCGGCGCGAAAAAGCGCTTCAAGATCACCGGCACCGGGAAGGTGGTCTACGCCCAGCAGGGCAAGCGCCACGGCATGATCAAGCGGACGAACAAGCAGATCAGAAATCTGCGCGGCACGAACGTGCTGTTCAAGACCGACGGCGACAACGTCAAGAAATACTTCCTGCCGAACGGCTGATCCGCAAACCGCACTTTTTTCCGCATAGGAGTTTCGTCAATGGCTCGCGTCAAACGCGGCGTCACCGCCCACGCCAAGCACAAGAAGACCCTCAAGGCCGCCAAAGGCTTCTACGGCCGCCGCAAGAACACGATTCGCGCCGCCAAGGCCGCAGTCGACCGCTCGATGCAATATGCCACGCGCGACCGCAAGGCGAAGAAGCGCGAGTTCCGCGCGCTGTGGATCCAGCGGCTCAACGCCGCCGTCCGCGAGCACGGGCTGACCTATTCGCGCTTCATCGACGGGCTCGCCAAGGCGGGCGTTACGGTCGACCGCAAGGTTCTGTCCGAACTCGCCATTCATCAGCCGGAGGCGTTCGCGGCGATCGTGACGCAGGCGAAGTCGGCGCTCCCGCAGGCCGCTTAAGTTCGTAATCGATAAGAAGCGCCCGCTGCGCTGCGGGCGCTTTTTCTTTTCCTCGCCCCCGCCGGTCGCGACCGCCGCCGGCTTCGGCTATCGTCGCGATGCATGCGACGATTCCTGCGATATGTGACGCCGCCGCGGGCGCTCGTCGCCACGCTTGCCCTTCTCGCCGGCGCCGCCGTCATTGACCCCGGCGCCGCGCTCAATCTTTTCGCGCGCGCCCAGTCCTACCGCCTGCTCGAAGACGTCGCGTATGGCGCCGGACCGCGGGCGAAGCTCGACGTCTATCTTCCGGAGCGGGTCGACGCGGCGAAGCCGCTTGTCGTATTCTTCTACGGCGGACGCTGGTCGTCGGGCGAGAAGGCGCAGTATCGCTTCGTCGGAGCGGCGCTCGCGGCGCGCGGCGCGATCGCCGTCATTCCCGACTACAGCCTCTATCCGCAAACCAGCTTTCCGGTTTTTCTGGAGGACGCCGCGCGCGCTCTGCGGTGGGCGCGCGACAACGCGGGGCAGCTCGGCGCCGACCGCTCGCGCATCTTTCTGATGGGTCATTCGGCCGGCGGGCACATCGCGGCGATGCTAGCCTTCGACAAACGCTGGCTGGCGGCCGTCGGCCTCTCGCCGGCGAAGCGGACAGCACCGTGCGGCCGCGAAACACCCGCGCGCTCGCCGCGGCGATCGCGGCGGCCGGCGGCGAGGCGCGAGCCCAATATTACCCCGGCGTCACGCATCGCGAGATCATCGGCGCTTTTTCGCCGCTCTTGCATTTTCTCGCGCCGGTCGCCGACGACGTCATGGCGTTCGTCGACGCGAAACGCGCGGGGGCGCGCGAGACGAAACCGCGGCGCGTCGGCGACCGCGACGAGAGCGCGCAATGAGCGACACAGCTGAGTTGCGCGTCATCGGCGGCGGAACTGGCGGCGTTGTCATCTCGATCGGCCGCGCATTCGGAGAGCGTCGGCTTTCTGTCGAGCCGGCTCTTGATGCGCAGGCGGAGGCTGCAACTCGGCGGGCGTCGGCGGCGACGGCCATCGTGTCGGCCGATCCATGACGAATTGGTTGATTGCGCAGATAAACGAACTGAACATGAAGCCTCCATGGCTCATGAGCACGTCGTCATAGGCGCGCATATTCCAGAACGGGTCGTTGGCGCGGGTTATTGGCAGCATGCCCGCGAGCCTGAAGCCGTGGGTCATCTCGACCGCCGGGCGACCGGCCCCGGGCGGAAGATTGGCGGAATCTGGATCGAGCGGCGGCGCCAGCAGAGCGCTCTCCCACTGAGTCCCATTCGTTTGCGCCTTTCGAGCCCTCGTTAGCCAGTCGTTGCTGACGGGGCAATTCAATGTGGGGTCGGCGGGGATATCCTTGTAATCCGCCTGACTGGGCGGCGCCCAACCAATGCTGCGGATTTCATGCGTCGTGCCGAACTGGCGCGCCGGCATACGATAACTATCGACGAGGCTTACTGGCGATCGTGGCGGATCGAGGTGGCCGATCGTGCGCGACGACTCGATATCCGTATTCTGGAAGGGAAGATCGCTCACGAATTCTCCCACCCTCCGCCAAAAGTTCAGCGCTCGCCGCTCCAATCGATTTGTAGGCGCCCCAAAGCTTTCGCAGGCTGCGCGCCAGTCTCGTGCGACGCCGGCGATCATCGCGCCGAGCGGTCGGAAGTCGCCGCGAAAAAGCGGGAAGGCAAGATAGGTCGCAAGGTCCGATTTTATGCCGATCTTCTTTTTCCGATCGATGTCTTCCACCGCCTGGTCGAGGGCGAACGGCGTCTTCAGCGCCCCGCAATCGCGCTCGTCGGGGTTCGGCGTCTCATCATGAAAAATGAATTCTCCCGGCTTTCTTGTCTCCAAGAAATGCTTGTACCTCGCGCAGATTTCGCTTGGCGAAGTCTTGCCCTTGGCGAGCAAGCTTAATTTTTCATGCATGGCGATGGCGCAGTCTTGCGGCCGGATCCCTCCCGGCGGCCAGGCATAGGCCGAGGTCACTGAGATCACGACGGGACTTTGATGCGCCGGAAAGAAACGGTGGCCCGCCATAAGGTCGCCTTCGCCCTCGAAGAAAGCGATCCTCTCCCAGGCGGCGCGCTGAACATCGGTCCATTTGGAAGCTTCGGCCGCCGGATTGATCAGCACCACGAGATCGCCGAGCGGAGGATAAAAATAGGCGTTGTCGCCTGGATGGTTGCGAACCGATTTGATCAGCTGGTCCTTGAGAGCCGTGGCCAGCATGTTGCCGCCGAGACTGTGACCTATCACGACCATCTTATTTGGATTGGAGCGTTGCTCGGCCTTCGTCCCCGGCTGCTTCTTGAGCACCTGCTCAATTTTCCTGAGCGCCATCAGAGCATGCGGCGCGATATATTCACTGACGGGTTTGCGGTCGAACAAGGTCAGCGTTGCGACGCCTGAAGCGAGCGTCTCGCCCCAGGAATTGATCCAGTTTTTCCAGCACAGAGGCTTATCGCTGGGCAGAACGCCGTTCGAACAATTCGAGGCGTCGCCATCCAGCCGAGCGCCCACGGTGTTCCCAATCGCGATGAACGGAAGATGCAGGCTCTTCTCGTTGAGGCGCGCGCCGCGCCAGCCGATGTAGACCGCCGTCACCTCGCGCCCGCAATGTTCGCGTTCGCCCGCATTGCATCGGTCACGAAGGAATCGCGCCACATGTGCGGCGTATGCGCGAAGATCGGTAACGTTGCCATCGCCAATGGATGCGTCGTGTCGCCAGCCATGAGTGAAAACGATCACATAATTGCTGTGCTTGATGAGACTCCCGGATTCATCAGTATGTGTGCGGTTTGCAGCGGATCTTAGATGCGCGCCTAAGGCCTCGAGCTGCGTGATCGGCTTCCACTGATGACGTTCGATATAGCTCACGCGATCCGTCAATTCGCTCATGGTGAACAGCTGGCGAGCGTCCTTGATCAGTTCGTAAGGTTCGCCATCCTCCTTGAATTCGAGAAAAGCGAGCGTGTAGCCGAGCGCGTTCGTGCGACCGCTATTGTCGGCGCTGGAATATGGAATCTCGTGGCGTTGTATCGCGCACTGCAATCGCGTGTCCCAACGACCCGCTTGGTCGTCACGCGCGGCGACCTTTTCGTCATTCCCGTAGGCGGCGAGGATGTTCCATGCCGGCGATCTGTAGGCGCCATTTTCATCGACCTGCATGTTGCAATCGCCGGATTCGGGATCAAGAACGCGATAGGCTTGGTCCTTTGGCGTTGAAATGGCCCAGGCGGTTACTAGAATTGTGAGAAACGCCAGGAGCAAAAGGCGCACGCTAATTACTGCGCCGCGCCGAATAACGTGAACTCCCTGACGCAGGCCAGCGAGGATCTTGGAGAGAAGCGAACGCAGCGGAGCGACTGTTGATGCAAACCGGGCGCTCATTCAAAGCCGCCTTATGTGTCACGTGACTTGCAATCGCGCGAATAATATATGCTTTTCGCGTTGCCGCCAATTTTTGCCACTGAGTAGCTAGGACGAAGCATGGCCGACCCATATGATCTCATCGTCATCGGCGGCGGACCTGGCGGCTATGTCGCCGCGATCCGCGCCGCGCAATTGGGCTTAAAGACCGCGGTCGTCGAGCGCGAACATCTCGGCGGCATTTGCCTCAACTGGGGCTGCATTCCGACGAAGGCGCTACTGCGCTCGGCCGAGGTCTATCGTCTGGCTAAGGAAGGCGCGCGATTCGGCGTTTCCGAAGGGGCCTTGAGCGCCGACGTGGCGCGCATCGTCGCGCATTCGCGCGAAGCCGCCACGCGGCTCAACGGCGGC
Organism: Methylocystis sp.; assembly: GCA_051061385.1. GTDB lineage: Bacteria > Pseudomonadota > Alphaproteobacteria > Rhizobiales > Beijerinckiaceae > Methylocystis. The sequence continues at coordinate 98,459 of JBPFDX010000025.1, read as the reverse complement.
GTCGCCTTTCTGCTCAAGAAGAACAAGATCGACGTCATCTGGGGCGAGGCGACGATCGCCGCCAAGGGCGAGGTCCGTGTCGGGGCGCCGACGAAGCCGCCAATGGCGCCGCAAACGCCGGCGCCGAAAACGACGCTCGGCGAAGGCGTCTATCAGGCGAAGCACATCATTATCGCGACGGGCGCGCGTCCGCGCATCCTGCCGGGACTGGAGCCTGATGGACGGCTCATCTGGACCTATTTCGAGGCGATGAAGCCCGAGCGCTTTCCGAAGTCGCTGCTCATCGTGGGCGCCGGCGCGATCGGCGTCGAATTCGCCTCCTTCTACCGGACATTCGGCGTCGAGGTCATTCTCGTCGAAGCGCTGCCGCATATTCTTCCGAGCGAAGACGAGGAGATTGCGGCTCTCGCGCATCGCTCGTTCAAGAAGCAGGGGATCGACATCCGCGTCGCGACGACGGTGACCGGGGTCGAGAAGAAATCCGACAGTCTGGTCGTGACGCTGAAACCCGCTGACGGCGAGACGCAGACGCTCGAAGTCGAGCGCGCGCTTTCGGCGATCGGCGTCGTCGCCAATGTCGAAAATCTCGGGCTGGGGGCGCTCGGCGTCGCGCTCGAGCGCGGGGTTATCAAGACGGATGGTCTCGGCCGCACCAATGTCGAAGGCGTCTACGCGATCGGCGACGTCGCCGGCGGTCCGATGCTCGCGCACAAGGCGGAGCACGAGGGCGTGTCCTGCGTCGAGGCGATCGCGGGCGCGAACGCCCATGCGCTCGACAAATCGCGCGTGCCGGGCTGCACCTATTGTCATCCGCAGGTCGCGTCGGTGGGCCTGACTGAGGCGAAGGCGAAAGAGCAGGCGATCGACGTCAAGATTGGCCGCTTCCCCTATCTCGCTAATGGCAAGGCGATCGCGCTCGGCGAGCTCGAGGGCCTCACGAAGACGATCTTCGACGCCAAGAGCGGGCGGCTGCTCGGCGCGCATATTTTCGGAGCCGAAGCGACGGAGCTGATTCAGGGCTTCGTCATCGCGATGAATCTCGAGACCACCGAAGAAGATCTGATCCGCACGATCTTTCCGCATCCGACGCTATCGGAAACGATGCATGAGAGCGTGCTCGCTGCCTTCGGTCGCGCGATTCATGTTTGAGGCCAATCGTGGCGTCATTCCCGGCGGGCCGCAGGCCCGACCGGGAATCCAGAATTTAAGTCAGTGGATGTTGCTCTGGATCCCCGATCGCGCTGCGCGCGTCGTGGATGACGCGCCACCGAACGCCGAACAGGGTGAGATCAGCGCTCAGCTCTGCAGCACATAGGTTCCCGGCGCGTCGCAGAGCGCTTCGCCAATCACCGGCGGCGCCACCGGCGCGCCGGAGCGGGCCGCGAGCCAGGCGATCCACGCCGGCCACCATGAGCCTTCCCTGACGGTCGCGATTTTCATCCACTCCTCGGGGTCGGCGTAATGTTCGCCGTCCACGCGGCTTGTGAAGCGGTAGCCGCCGCGCTTTTTCTCGGGTTCGGAAATGATGCCGGCGTTGTGTCCGCCGCTCGTCAGCAGGAAGGTGATTTCGGCGTCGGCAAGCAGGTGAATCTTGTATACCGAGCGCCAGGGCGCGACATGATCGCGCTCCGTGCCAACGGCGAAGATCGGCGCGCGTATGTCGCCGAGCGCGACCGCGCCGCCGTTCGCGCGAAGTCGGCCCTCGGCGAGATCATTGTTGAGGAAAAGCCGCCGAAGATATTCGGAATGCATCTTGTAAGGCATGCGCGTCGCGTCGGCGTTCCAGGCCATCATGTCGGTCATCGGCTCGCGCTCGCCCATGAGATAGGATCTTAGCGCATAGGACCAGACAAGATCGTTGGAGCGCAGCAGCTGGAACGCGCCCGCCATCTCCTTGGAATCGAGATAGCCGTGCTCCCACATCAAATCTTCGAGGAAGGCGAGCTGGCCTTCATTGACGAAGAGCGTCAACTCTCCCGCTTCGGTGAAATCGGTCTGCGCGGCGAGCAGCGTCAGGCTCTTCAGACGATCGTCGTTGTCGCGCGCCATCGCCGCTGCGGCGATCGCGAGCAGCGTCCCGCCCAGACAATAGCCGGCCGCATGAATCTTGCGGTCCGGCATGAGGCTGGAGATCACGTCAAGCGCGGCCATGACGCCGAGCCTGCGATAGGCCTCCATGTCGAGATCGCGGTCCTCGGCGCTCGGATTGCGCCATGAGATCATGAACACCGTGAAGCCTTGCCCGGTCAGATAACGCACGAGCGAGTTATGCGGGGAGAGATCGAGGATGTAATATTTCATGATCCAGGCCGGAACGATGAGCACCGGCTCGGGCCGAACCGTCTGCGTCAACGGCGCATATTGGATGAGCTCGATCAGGCGGTTGCGATAGATCACCTTGCCCGGCGTTATCGCGACGTTCTGCCCTGGCGCGAAGGCTTCAGCGCCGACGGGCCGCTTGCCGCCGGCGCGCCGCTCCATGTCCTCAAGAAAATTCTGCAGGCCATAGACGAGATTGACGCCGCCGGTCTCGAGAGTTCGTTGCAGCGCTTCGGGATTCGTCAGCAGGAAATTCGACGGCGAGAACATGTCGAGCAATTGCCGCGAGGCGAATTCGACAACGTTTTCGTGCTGCTTGGTGACGCCGGCGATGCCCGTGGTGGCGTTGTGCCACCATTGCTGATTGAGCAGAAAGCCCTGGTAGAGCAGGGCATAGGGCGATCGTCGCCATGCTTCGCCGGAAAATCGCTTGTCTTGCGGCAGCGGCTCGATGCAGGGCGTCGCGTGCGGCTGCAGCGAACAGCGCCAGGCGTAATTGGCGAAACGCCAGGTCTTGCGCATGGCTTTTTCGGCGAGCTGCATCTGCTTGCCGGGCGAGGACGCGAGATGCGCCGCCCAGTCCCAATAAGCGCCCGCCATCGCTGCGGGCGAAAGGCCGCCGGTCAGATGGCCCACGCTTGCATGAAGCGAGCGGTCGACGACGTCGCTCAGCGCGGCATAGCCGTAGGACTCATGGTCAGTGGCGCGCTCCGCCGCGAGAAAGGCGCTGGGCCACGCCTCGACGAAAGCCTTCGACGCCAGGCGCGGAAAGCCGTGGGAAGGGCGGGAGTGGAGAGCGCTGGAAGAAGTCTGCTCTGCGGCCGGCTGTTTCGTCTGCGCATTCTCCGCTTTCGTCGTCATCAGCTTCCCTTGCGCCCAAACGTTGACGGATCATATTTTGGATGATGGTGCGCAGCAATATTGCGCCGGCCTCGATCAGACTTGGCCAGACGGCGAGCGCTACCATCTCCTTGTGAAGAGATTTCTACCGCTCCGGAGACCGTCATGAGAGCCATCGCCGCCGCCGCTGTATTCGCGCTTGTTTCCAGCGCCGCGCTCGCGGCGCTCAAACCCGGGGTCGTCGCGCCCGACTTCACCCTCGCGGCCGCACAGGGCGGCAAGGATTTCTCCTTCTCGCTGCAAGAGGCGCTGAAGAAGGGACCGGTCGTTCTCTATTTCTATCCGAAATCCTTCACGAGCGTCTGCACGGTCGAGGCGCATGAATTCGCTGAAGCGATGGAGCAATTCGCCGCGATGGGCGCGAGCGTCATCGGCGTATCGAGCGATAAGATCGCGACGCAGCGCGAATTTTCGGCGAAAGAATGCCGCGACAAATTTCCCGTAGGCGCCGATCCGGATTTCAAGGTCATCAGCGCCTATGACGCCGCTTTCAAGGTTCCGGTCGCCGGAGCGATGTTCGCCAATCGCATCTCATATGTGATCGCGCCGGATGGAAAGATTCTTTCCACGGTCGAGGATTCGGGCGCAACAAAGCATATTCAGAACGCGCTCGCCGTCGTGAAGCAATGGCGTGACGCGCAGAAGAAGTGATGCGAAATCCGATCAGCGGCGCCGAATGAGCCAGCGCAGCAGAATGATCTGCGCAAGCAGCGCGGCGAAACGCATGTTCCAGTCGACGAACACCGCGCAGGGCTCGTTCGCGTCGCCGCAGCCGAAGCTCTTTTCGAGCGGAGAATTGAGCAGCGCGCCGATCGCGCCGAGCGGGAAAGAGAGCGCCCGCATCGCCTGACGCACGAAGCGCCCGGTTGCGCGCAGACGTTCCGAGAGATCGTAATCGTCGTAGGCGTTGACATAGATCGCCAGAACGGCGATCGAGAGGGCCACCGTCGCTATGGCGTAGGCCACCCATGCGGCGCGCAGAAAACGCCATCGCCCGTCTTGCAGCGGGCGCTCGCTCACCCCTTCTTCGGGCGAATGCGAATGATCACGTCGCAGCCGACGACTTCCATCCCCTCGGGCGGCGCCGGCAGTCGCGCGAACTCGACAGTGCCGTCGGCAGCGTCGAACATGCGGCCTGTCGCTTCATCCATGAAATGGTGATGCGGCGAGGTGCGCGTGTGGAAGTATGTGCGGGGACCCTGCACGGCGATCTCGCGCAACAGGCCCGCTTCGGCGAATTGGTTGAGCGTGTTGTAGACCGTGGAGAGAGACATCGTCAGGCCGGCTTCGCGCGCTTCCGCGTGCAACGCCTCGGCGCTCACATGCCGGTCGCCGTTGCCGAACAGCAGCCGGCTCAGAGAGAGCCGCTGAACGGTGGGACGCAGACCCGCGTTGCGTAGCCGCGCTTTGAGGTCCGACGTCTTCACCGCGCTCTCGGGGGACTGATCGCGCAGTTTGACCGAACGGTCGAAACTCGTAGTTGAAGGTTGATGAGTCATTCTTCGCGACAGGCGAGCATCACTCGCTCCCTATTCCTGCAATAGCTTTTTTCAGTAGAAGGCAGCGCCCGCCCCCTGTCAAACGAAATGGCGGAAGGTGTAATATTTCCAAAGAAGCAGCAAAGGACTGGCTCATGACAAGGCGCCTCGCGCCAATACTCTGGGCGCCGATCGATCGTCGCCGAATCCTCAGCGGCTCCACGCGCGCCTTCGCCGCCCTGTGGCTCGCGGGAGGCCGCGCCAACGCCGCCGATACGTTCGAGGCGTTTCTGCAGGGAATGTGGCCCGCGGCGCAGGCCGCCGGCGTCTCGCGCGAAACCTTCGACGCGGCGATCGCAGGGCTTGCGCCGGACCCTTCAGTGCTGGCGAAGCCACGCGCGCAGGCCGAGTTCACCATCTCGATTCCCGCCTATCTCGCGGGGGCTGTGACGAATAGCCGCGTCGCGCGCGGTCGCGCGGTCGCCGCCGAGCTTGCAAGCCCTTTGGCGCGGGCGCAGGCGCGCCATGGCGTGCCGAGCGAGATCATCGTCGCGATACTCGGCGTCGAGAGCAATTTCGGAACGGCGGCCGGCGGGGCCGACGCGCTGCGCGTGCTGGCGACGCTCGCCTGGAAGGGCCATCGCGCCGAAACCTTCGTCGACGAATTCGTCGCGGCCCTCCTGATGCTGGAGAAAGGCTACGCCACGCGCGCGCAGTTGCGCGGCTCCTGGGCGGGCGCCATGGGCCAGCCGCAGTTCATGCCTTCCGCCTATCTCAAATATGCTGAAAGCAACGATGGCGCCGGCGCGCCGGATATCTGGCGTTCGCGCGCCGACTCGGTCGCTTCCATCGCGAATTTTCTGGCGAAGTCGGGCTGGGTCGCGGGATTGCCCGCCGTCGTCGAAGTTCGGCTGCCTGACGGTTTCGACTACGCCTCCTTCGATCTCGATTTCGCGCGCTGGCGGCAGCTCGGCGTCACTCGCGCCGATGGCGGCGCGCTGCCAAGCAGCGGGGCGGCAAGCCTTTACCTGCCGGCCGGCGCGAGCGGCCCGGCCTTCCTGATCACCGACAATTTCGAGGTCATCCGCCAATACAACACGTCCGACGCCTATGCGATGTCGGTTGCGCTACTGGCCGAGCGCATCGCCGGGCGTGACATTCCGCTTGCGCCCTGGCCGAAAGTCGCGCCGCTGCCGACCGCCGACGTCAAGGCGATCCAGCAGCTCCTGACGCAACGCGGCTTCTATCGCGGCGCGTTCGACGGCAAGCTCGGCCGCGCGAGCCGCAACGCCATTCACGCGTTTCAATTGAGCGAAGGCATACAGCCCGCTGACGGCTTTGCGACAAAAGCCGTGCTGTCGCGGCTGCGCGGCCAATAGGCCGTGCGCTCAGATGTCGAGATCGCGGTAGACGGACACTTCCCTTTCGCGCGCCACCCGCGCAGCGTCGCCGGCGCGCATCCCGCGCCAGATGTCGAACACCATGACAAGGGTCGTAAACAGCCCCGAGATTTTCCCGAGGATGAAGCTGAAGGGAAAGATCAGCCGATCAGGCGGAAGGATGAATTGCGCGCCCAGAAAAATAACCACGGCGTTGAAGAAATAGGCGGGACGAAACAGCGACTTTTCTTCCCAGGCGCTTTGCGCATAGCCGCGTGAGTTCTTCTTCACCGCACGATTATAGGCGGGGTTGGGGAACATGCCCCACAGCCGCCGTCTGGGCGGAAGCGCATTGGGTCCCGCGAGCAGCGCGCGATACGCTTGACGCACCGATGAATGCGCGAGCAGCGCGAGAATGATGTTGGCGATGGCCAGCGCAAATTTGAGCTGCGGAAACGAGAAGGACAGCTGCCCGGCGAGGTCGACGAAAAACAATTGCGTGAACGCGTTGAGCGCGAAGGCGGAGCGATGGAAGCTCGCGCGGTTGATGTCTTGCGTCTTCTCGTCGATGAAAGCCACGCCCGCCTTGGTTTCGGCGAGTTCCTTCAGCGTCAGACGGTCGTAGTCGTCGGTCTTGAATCGCTTCGCGATCTCGTCGATTGTTTCGAGCGGCGGCCCGCGCTTGATCTTGAAGGTCGCCTTGTTGAGGAAGCCGGAGATGCGCGTGAAGATCTCGCGCGCCGTCGCGTAACGCGATGTGACCGAACTCAGAAAATCAGGCTCTCCCGCCATTGCGCGCACCTAAGCTGATTCTTTCGCCTCTACTATTGTTATAGCGGCGCCCAGGGCCGGCGCCGACCCCGACGATGGTTGATCCCATTCGCCCTCCTGCCATATTTAGGCATGTTCCGATCCTCGCGTCTCCGCTTGCGAGACGCCTATCCCATGGTTTTCCGTCATGTTCAGCGCTCTTTTGACGCCTTATTCGATCGCCGAAGCCGCAGCCGCGCAAACGGCCGAACGGTTGCCGGAATGGAATCTCGCCGATCTCTATCCGGGCATCGATTCTCCACAGCTCGCCGCGGATCTTTCCAGGGCGGCGCAGGAGGTCGCGCAATTCGGCAAGGATTATCGCGGCAAGCTGGAGTCGCTCGCGCGGGGCGCTGACGCCAGCGCCAAGCTTGGCGAAGCGGTCAAGCGGTACGAAGCGCTGCAGGACCTGCTCGGGCGGCTGATGTCCTTCGCCGGCCTGCTTTACAGCGGCGACACGACGGATCCAACGCGCGCCAAATTCTATGGCGACGTGCAGGAAAAGGTCACCAACGCCTCGGCGCAGCTGCTGTTCTTCCAGCTTGAGCTCAATCGTCTCGACGACGCCGCGTTGATGGCGGCGGCCGAGAAGGAGCCGCTGTCGCGCTGGAAGCCCTGGCTCGAAGACATCCGCAAGGAAAAGCCCTACGAACTCGACGACAAGCTCGAAGAGCTTTTCCATGAGAAATACATTTCGGGCGCGGCCGCCTGGAACCGGCTCTTCGACGAGACAATCGCCGCGCTGCGCTTCAAAGTGCGCGGCGAGGATCTGGCGATCGAGCCTGTGCTCAATCTCATGCAGGACACGCGCGAAGAGACTCGCCGCGAGGCGGCGCAGGCGATCGGCGCGACGCTGAAAAACAATCTGCGCACCTTCTCGCTCATCACCAATACTTTGGCGAAGGACAAGGAAATCTCGGATCGCTGGCGCGGCTTCCAGGATGTCGCCGATTCGCGCCATCTCTCCAACCGGGTTGAACGGGAGGTCGTCGAGGCGCTTGCGCAAGCAGTCGACGCGGCGCATCCGCGCCTGTCGCACCGCTACTACAAGCTCAAGGCGAAATGGTTCGGCAAGGACGCGCTCGACTATTGGGATCGCAGCGCGCCGCTGCCGGCGACGCCCGCCAGGCGCTACTCCTGGCCGGAGGCGCGCGAGATCGTGCTTGCCGCGTACAACGGCTTCACGCCGCGCATGGCGGAGATCGCCGGTCGGTTCTTCGAGAGAAACTGGATCGACGCGCCGGTGCGTCCCGGCAAGGCGCCGGGCGCCTTCTCACATCCCACCGTGCCCTCGGCGCATCCTTATGTGCTGCTGAATTTCCAGGGAAAGACGCGCGACGTGATGACGCTCGCGCATGAGCTCGGCCATGGCGTGCATCAGGTGCTTGCCGCGCAACAGGGCGCGCTGATGGCGCCGACGCCGCTCACGCTTGCGGAGACGGCGTCCGTGTTCGGCGAAATGCTCACCTTCCGCGCGCTCATCGCGCAGGCGACGGACAAGACGCAAAAGCGCGCCTTGCTGGCGTCCAAAGTCGAGGACATGATCAACACGGTCGTGCGGCAGATGGCGTTCTACGCCTTCGAGCGAAAGGTCCACAACGAGCGGCGCGAGGGCGAACTGACCGCCGACCGCATCTGCGAATTATGGATGAGCGTGCAAGGCGAAAGCCTCGGCCCTTCAATCCGCCTGGGGCCCGGATATGAAACCTTCTGGGCCTATATTCCGCATTTCATCCATTCGCCGTTCTATGTTTACGCCTATGCGTTCGGCGACTGCCTCGTCAATTCGCTCTACGGCGTCTATCAGAAGGCGCATGAAGGGTTCGCCGAGCGCTATTTCGCGCTGCTCGAAGCTGGCGGCGCAAAGCCTTACGACGAGCTTCTCAAGCCCTTCGGTTTGGATGCGCGCGATCCGGCGTTCTGGAACATCGGCCTCGAAATGATCGAAGGCCTGATTTCGGAGCTGGAGGCGATGGAGGACGGGACGTCGGCGCAATAGTCCGTTGGAACGAATGCGCTAAATTAAAAACGCCGGCGTAAGCCGGCGTTTTTTGTTGGTCGATTACGCGGGAAGTCGCTTATTGCTGGCCGGCGCGGATCGTGAAGGTTTCGCCATCGCAGGCGGCGTCGCCCGAGTAGACGCCGCGCGCGCCCTCGACGGCCTTGCCGGTCCACACGCAGTTCTTCTTGGAGTCGGTGCGATCCTCGAGTTTGATCGTGTAAACGCCGCCTTTAAGTTCGCCGTCAAGCTTGTAGGTCAGCACCGAGCCGTTATCGAGCTGCATTTCGCTCTTTCCGGAAACCTTGTCGCCTTCCGTGGCGACCGTCCAGGTGCCCTGCGCGCGCTTAATGCCCGTCTTGTTCGCTTCGGTCACATTCCACTGCGCCGCATAGGCCGATGCGCTAAAGGCGACGGCGGCAAGGGCCGTCGTCAAAGCAAGCTTGATCATTAGTTGTGCTCCCATAAAGTGAGGTGATGAGCAGCATATCGGCCGCAGAGCAACTGGGGCTTGTGAAATGCGGCTATCAAGCCTTTCTGCGTCCGGGCGCTTTAACGCGCACGCGAACGACAGCGGCACATCACGTGATATGCCGCAGGATGTCAATCAATTTCGCTTAGTTTAAGTTTGAGCGCTCCGCGTCAAAGGGATGTCAAATGATTGAAGAAAACTGGCGACGTGTCGACGACTACATCGCGGCGACGCTGATTTCCAAAGAAGAAGCGCAGGAGGATACGCTTGCGTGCAACGCACGCGAGAATCTTCCGGCGATCGACGTTTCGCCGCCGCAAGGGAAACTGCTGCATCTAGTCGCATGCGCGATCGGCGCCAAACGCATTCTCGAAATCGGGACGCTTGGAGGCTACTCGACAATCTGGCTGGCGCGCGCCGTCGGCGAAGGCGGCAAGGTCGTCACCTTCGAAGTCGATCCGCGACACGCCGAGGTCGCCCGCGCCAATATCGCGCGCGAAGGAATGAGCGCGCGCGTCGATCTGCGCGTCGGCGCGGCGCTCGATCTGCTGCCGCAGCTTGAATCGGAGCGGGGACAACCCTTTGATCTCGCCTTCATCGACGCGGACAAGCCGAGCAACGCCGCCTATTTCGCTCATGCGTTGCGGCTGTCGAGGCCCGGCGCCCTGATCATCGTCGACAATGTCGTGCGGGAAGGGGGAGTCGCCGACCCCTCCACGACTGACAGCGGGGCGCTCGGCGCGCGGGCGCTGTTTGACGCGGTCGCGGCGGAAGGGCGGGTAGAGGCGACGGCGGTGCAAACCGTCGGCGCCAAGGGCTGGGACGGCTTTCTGATCGCGCGCGTCAGATAGCCGCCTCGTCCGCCGGCGTCAGGCGTTGTCGAACGCCCGTTTGCCGCGCCGCTTGCGCGGCAGCGGCGCGCCATCGGCGCCAAACAGCGCCGCCTCGACCTGATTGCCGCTGTCGTCGTAGCGCCAGGAGATTCGCGCGGCGCCTAGATCCTTGCGGATCGTGGGTTTGCCCTCGGCGTTGAAGTAGGCCTCCTCGACCTGATTGCCATTGGCGTCGTAGAAGCGCGCCACCCGGGCGGCGCCCAGGCTTTTGCGCTTCATCGGCCGTCCGGCGGGGTCGAAGTAGGTCTCGACGACCTCCACGCGTCCGCGCATCGGCGCCGGATCGGCGATGGCTTCGGGGGCGACGCGTATGTCGTTATCGCTCGGGGCGGTGAGCTTCCCCTTCTGGGAGCAGCGCCGCTCTCCAGAAGCGGCGCGGCGCGTCGCCTTAACGACACGCGACGCCAATGATGTTTTCTGTTCCATGGTCCCAAATCGCTGGGCGCTCCGATGGCTTGCCACAACCGCCAGTCTGAGCTGAGCGGCGCATGCGCGCGATCTACGACGCAGGCGGACAAACGACGGATACGCTGTTCTGACTCTCCCCCGCCGTGCGCTGCGCATGGTCGGGGCGTGGCGCCGCTGGCGCGGCGAGCGTCAGATCAGGACGGGAGGCGCGCGGGACCCGAGAGGCGGCGTCGCCGTCTCTGGCCGCAGAGAGGTCTCGTCAAAGGCGAGCTTGATCGTTGAATAGGAGGCCGCCGGAGGCGGCTCGCCGACGAAGGGCGAGGCGGCCGTCGCGCCCCCGAGCGAGGCGCAATGCACGACGCAGCAGGCGTCGCCGCCATGCCGACCCCGGCGCGCCGGGGTCGAAGGATCGCCGGAAAGCGGTTGAGACGATTTGTCGAAGCAGATCGTGCTGGCGAAGAGGCCCGGCGCGCGTCCGCCGAACGAGACGCCGACCGCGAACCCTTGCAAGACAAACAGATAGGCGACGAGCAGGGTGACTGCCGTCGATCCGCACTGCCATGTCTTGATTTCGCTGCGCGCGCTCATAGCCCATCGAAGCTATTCATTGATCCCGTCAAGGTCAATGGCGACAGGGCGCCGGCAAGCATTTGTCGAGGGTCAGGGGCTCCAGGGCCGAGCTTCGTCCGGCGCGCCTTCGAGCGCCTTCTGAGCCTCGATGACCTCGAACAGCGCGCGCAGCGCTTCCTTCACGCCCGCTCCGCTCGCCGAGGAAAGGAGCTGCGGCGCGCGGCGCTCGGACGTCGGCGGCCCCGCGGAGGCGATCGCCCGCTTCAGCCGCTCCCGCTGCTTCTTCAGATGCTCCGGATCGACCGCGTCGATCTTGGAAAGCGCGACAATTTCGGGCTTTTCGGCGAGGCCGGCGCCATAGGCGGCGAGTTCGCCGCGCACGACCTTGTAATCCTTGCCGGCATGTTCGCCCGTCGCGTCAATGAGATGCAGCAGCGCGCGGCAGCGTTCGACATGGCCGAGAAAGCGGTCGCCGAGCCCGTGGCCCTCATGCGCGCCTTCGATCAGCCCCGGGATGTCAGCCAGCACAAATTCGCGATCGTCGCTGCGCACAACGCCAAGCCCTGGGTGCAGCGTGGTGAAAGGATAATCCGCGATCTTGGGCTTCGCAGCTGTCACGGTGGCCAGGAAGGTCGACTTGCCGGCGTTCGGCAGGCCGACCAGCCCGGCGTCGGCGATCAGCTTCAGCCGCAGGATGATGGTGCGCTCCTGGCCGTCCTGCCCCGGGTTGGCGCGGCGCGGCGCGCGATTGGTCGACGTCGTGAAATGAGCGTTGCCGAAGCCGCCGTTGCCGCCCTTGCAGATGACGACGCGCTGCCCGACCTCGGTCAGGTCAGCGATCAGCGTCTCGCCATCCTCCTCGAACATCTGGGTGCCGACCGGCACTTTCAGCACGGCGTCGGCGCCGCGCCCGCCGGCGCGGTTCTTGCCCATGCCGTGCCCGCCGGTCTTGGCCTTGAAGTGCTGCTGGTAGCGGTAGTCGATCAGCGTATTGAGCCCGGCGACGCATTCGGCGACGACGTCGCCGCCGCGCCCGCCGTCGCCGCCGTCCGGACCGCCGAATTCGATGAATTTCTCGCGTCGGAACGATACCGACCCGGCGCCGCCATCGCCGGAGCGGACATAAACGCGCGCCTGGTCTAGGAACTTCATATCGCGCTCACGGTGTGAAGAAGCGCGGCCGGCGGGCGCCGAACAGCGTATGCGCTTCGCCGCGCTTCAACTCGAAAAGCTCCACCTCCACGTCGCCGCCGCGCGCCGGCGCAGGCCGCACGCCGCGGCCGATCGGCCGGAAGCCGAGCTTCTCATGGACATGCAGCGACGAGCGGTTGTCCGGCCGCGCCGAAGAGACGATCCGATCGAGCGAGGTGATCCCGAAGGCGAGGTCGATCAGCCCCCTGGCGGCCTCGGTCGTATAGCCTTGCCCCCAATAGGACTTGCCGAGCCAGAATCCGAGCGTCGCCGAGCCGCGGCGGTCGGCCCCGTGGAGACTCACCAGGCCGATCGTTTCATTGGGCTGATTCTTGGGCGTGACGACGAGGTGCAGACCGCCGCCCGCGCCGTTCTCTTCCCGCGCCAGGGCGATGAAGGCGTCAGCGTCATGCGTCTCATAGGGATGAGGGATGCTCGCCGTCATCAGCGCGACGTCGGGATCGCCAACGTGCCGGCGAATCTCGTCCGCGTCAGCCGCGCGCGGCCAGCGCAGCCACAGTCTTTCGGTCTCGAGCCGGAAAACGTCGTCGCGGGTAATTTCGGGAAACATTCATTGCTCCAAGCGACATCGGAAATTGGCCCAAGAGCCTTAAAGGAGCGTGCTCCTTTCCGGCTCGTCACGGCTCTTCCGGACATCCCGCCTGAAACGTTCCCGCCTTGGATCCGCGAGAGAGCGAGTCGAGACGACCATGTTCCGCCGGAAGGGCCGGCGGCAGGTCGTCCCTACCGCCTTACTCGGCTGCGGCCGGCGTCGGCGTGACCGATACGCTGGAGCGTCCGCCGCTCGACTTGAATTCGACGACGCCGTCGACGAGCGCAAAAAGCGTGTGGTCCTTGCCGATCCCGACGTTGCGGCCAGGATGCCACTTGGTGCCGCGCTGACGCACGATGATATTGCCGCCGACGACGGCTTCGCCGCCGAATTTCTTTACGCCGAGGCGCCGGCCGTCCGAATCGCGGCCGTTGCGGGACGAGCCGCCTGCCTTCTTGTGAGCCATTGTTTCGCTCCGATTTTCCTGTCCGGCGACTGGGCCGCCTGTTCCTCTATCGCGAGAAGGTTCAGCCCTCGATCGCGGTGATCCTCACAAGCGTCAGGTCCTGACGATGGCCGCGCTTGCGCTTTGAATTCTGCCGACGCCGCTTCTTGAAGGCGATCGACTTGGGGCTGCGCGTCTGCTCGGCGATCTCGCCGGAGACTTTCGCGCCCGCGACGGTCGGCGCGCCGATCTTGGGGCTGTCGCCGCCAAGCATGAGCACTTCGTCGAAGGTGACGGCGTCGCCCGGCGCGCCGTCGAGCGCCATGACGGTGATCACGTCTCCAGCGGCGACGCTATATTGCTTGCCGCCTGTTTTGATGACTGCGAACATCTTTTTTTCCTGTGTTCGTCCCGACGCTGGCGCTTCCGCCGGCCGGCTTCTTTGCAGTTGAGCGCTTCGCATCGATGTGGCGCCAAGGCGCGCAAACGAAAAACGCGGCGAAACCGCCGCGCCGAAGCGAGGTTTATCTACGCTTCATGCGCCGCGACTGTCAATATGCGTGGGACTGATTGGTCCTGGGCGGACCGTCTGACCCTCACGAAAAATGACGCAGCAGCGACAGGCCCGCGACCAGCCCAACCGCCGCAAGTCCCACGGACGCCGCGACATAGAGAGACGCCATCGCGAATTCGCCGCGCTCGAAAAACAGGACGGTCTCCAGCGAGAAGGCCGAAAAGGTGGTGAAGCCGCCAAAGAGCCCGGTCGTGAGGAACAGTCGCCACTGCTGCGACGCCTCGCCCCTGAAGGCGAGATAGCCAATGATCGCGCCCATCAGGAATGACCCCAGAACGTTCGTCGTCAGCGTCCCGAGAGGGAAGCCGACCAGTCGGCCCATCAGAAGATGGACGCCGTGACGCGCGGCCGCGCCCAATCCTCCGCCGAGAAACACAATCAAAAAGCCCATGGCGTCCTCCTCAAGACCAGGCGGACGACAAATGCGCTGCGGCGGGGTGGCGTTGAGACGCTCCTACCGGGCGCAGTTCTGCGTCCTTGCGGCAGGAGCCATCAGCCTTCGTTCAGGCGGTTATGGGGAGCTCCATCCCCAACTGGCCAGCACCGTAATAGAGCCGGGGCCAAATGGAAAGCTGAGCCGGCGCAGATGCGAGTTTCAGTAAGGCTGAAGCGGCCAAAGCCGCTGGCCGGATGAGCCCCGCTGCCGTGGAACGGTCCTTGTCCTTGAGCGTTAACCCGTTGTTGAGATGGCACAGCTTGCTTTGAGACGGCGAGGCGGCAAGCGCCTCGACCAAACTATTAATTTTTTTTAGGGAGGACAAATTCATGCAGACGATTTGCAAATTGACCCTCGTCTTGGGGCTTTCCATGCTGCCTTCTACGAGCGCCTTTGCCGCCAAGGTCGGAGAAATGTGTGGAGGCATCGTTCCGATCGAATGCGACAAGGGCCTGTGGTGCGATCCCGATCCCGGCAATTGCGGCGGCGCCGACATTTCGGGAAAATGCGTGGAGATTTCTGACGCGTGTACGAGAGAGTTTATTCCCGTTTGCGGCTGTAACGACAAAACTTATGGGAACGACTGTGAGCGGCAGGCCGCGCGGGTCGCCAAAAAGTCAGACGGCGAGTGCAAAAAATCGTATAGATGAAGCGTCTATCGGATGGCGCGTGTCGCAATCAAACGCGCGCCATTCTGTAGGCTAGTCGAAGCAGCCGCTGGCCTGCATCTGAACGATCCAGATCGCGCAGGCTCCCTTGGCGCGCTCGTAACGGCGGCGGCGATAGCCGCCCTCGAATCCGCCATATCCATCGAAGCCGCCATAGCCATCGCCGTCATCGTCGTCGGGATAGCCGCCATAGCCTTGTCCGTAGCCCGGACCGTAACCCTCGTAAGCGCCGCCCGGCCCGCCGCGCTGATGCTGGCGCATGCATTTGTTGTAGTTCGCCGCGATGGCGAGGCAGAGCGGCGCATTGGCCGCTTCGGCGATCGACGCAGAAAGAACGGCGCAAGCCGCGCCGGCAAGAACGCAGGTGACGAGCCGCATGCGGGCGTTTTCCCTGATTGCGCCCCCCAGCGCTCTTGTGAGGTCATTCTCGAGCAGGGCGGCTGAAAACAAGCTGAACAGTCCCGTCTCAGCTTAGCGCGCCGATCACCAGCCGGCGATGCGGCGGCAGGAGGAGTCGCCCGCGCCGAATGCGTAGTGATCGCCGCAGGCGAAGGCCACCGGCGGTTCGCCCGTGTGTTCGAAGATGTCGTAGCCCTCCTTCAGATTGCGCCAGAACGGGGCCCAGTGCTGATAGTTGCCCCCCGCGCCGACGAAGGCGAGCCAGCTGCCGCCGGTCTCCCGGGCGATCATCTGCTCGGTCAGGCGGAAGGGGAAAATATGCACCTGCACCTCGCGCTGGCCGGCGCGCAGCGCCGCCTCGACGAAGGCGTAGATTTCCTCGATGCCACGGTCGGTCATCGCGAAACAGCCGACCGACTTGCAGGCGCCGTGGACCATCACGAGCCCGCCGGTCCGCCCGTTCTGGCGATCGAAGGCGTTCGGATAGCCGACGTTGAAGGCGCGGTGGTAGTTGGAATGGGGATGCAGCTGCTTCGCCGACACGCTGTAGAAGCCTTCCGGCGACTGGTAATCGGCTTCCTTTTGCTTGGGGCCGAGCTTGCCGGACCATTTGCAGATCGGAAAGGTCTTATAGAGCGAGAAGCGGCTATTGTTCTTGCGCAGCCAGAGCTCGAGCTGGCCTTCCTGCTTGAAGATCCGCACGAAGACCTGGTCGCCCATGCCGTAACGAACCGGAGCTTCCTGCTGGAAAGCGTCGTCCGGCGCCGGCCGCAAGGAGGGCTCGACGGCGCGTGCCACCTGGGTGGGCTGCTGGGCCGGCTCCGCCGGGCCCGTCGGCGTCCCCTCCAGCGCGGCTCTCGCGGACGGCTCCTGCGGCCGCGCCGGCGGCAGCGGCGCATTAGCCAGCGCCGGCGCCGTCGCCGAGGGTTCGGCGGCCTGCGGCTGTTCGGCGGGAGTCGTCGCAGCCGTCTCAGCGGCCGCCTGGGCGAACTTTTCCGCAAGCTCGGCGAGATTGGCGGGCCTGGAGGGCGGGAGCGGGGCGACCTTCTCGACGGTCTCCGGCCGCGCGGGCGCCGGCGCGGGCGGGAAGGAGATCGAGCCTTCGATGCCTTCGCCCGGCGGCAGCGCCGCGACTTCGGCGGCAGGCTCGGCCTCGGCGGGCGGGGTGGGCGGCGGCGCAGGCGGGAAGGCGCCGGGCTGCATGCGAAGCGCGGTGCGGCGCAGGCCGGTGGGCAGCGCGCCGCCCCAGGCGCTGAGCGCGGCCGGGCCGAGCACAGGCGATTTGCTCCCGCTCGTCGGGAAATAGCGGAAGGCCGCGACTCCGCCGGCGAGCGCCGCGACGGCGATCGCCGCCAGCGCCAATTGGGTCTGTCGCGGCGTCATGCGCCTGTGCAGCCTCTCATGGAGATTCTGAGCCGAGATTCCAAACCTGAGCCTGGGCCGAGGAAGACCACCGGAAAAAGGCGGATTAGTGGCCTTCGAAGGCGACGAGGGTGCGCACCGGCACGCCGAGCGCCTCGAGCCGCTTCACGCCGGCAAGATCCGGAAGGTCGATCACGAAACAGGCGGCGACAACCTCGGCGCCGGCCTGACGCAGCAGTTTCACCGCGCCCTCGGCGGTGCCGCCGGTGGCGATGAGATCGTCGACGAGGATCACGCGCTCGCCGGGAGAGACCGCGTCTTCATGCATCTCCATTTCGTCGACGCCATATTCGAGCTCATAGGCGACCGAAACGGTGCGATGCGGCAGCTTGCCCTTCTTGCGGATAGGGATGAAGCCGGCGGAAAGCTGATGCGCCACCGCGCCGCCGAGAATGAAGCCGCGCGCCTCCATGCCCGCGACCTTGGCGATCTTGTCGCCGCACCAGGGCTGCACGAGTTCGTCGACGGCCTTGCGGAACGCCTTGGCGTCGCCGAGCAGCGTGGTGATGTCGCGAAACAGGATGCCCTTCTTGGGATAATCGGGAATGGTGCGAATGGCGTCGGCGAGCGGCATGAGACAGCCTTCGGATCGGCGGCGAAGATCGCCGCGCAGGGATGGAGATGGCGTAACCGCCACGCTCGCAGAGATACACGCAGGGCGGAGCAGGGCGCAAATGGGGGTGCTCAATCACGGCATCCGGGCGAACAACGATACAACGATCTTGTGCAATTGGCGCTCATACCTCCCCCTTGCGGGGAGGTCGGCGGGCGCAGGCAAGTTTACGCAGCCTGCGTAAACTTGCCTGCGAGCCGACGGGTGGGGGTTCTTGACGCGCGAAATCGGGTGGATGTCACCCCACCCCACCCCGCTTCGCGGGGCCACCCTCCCCGTAAAGGGGAGGGATTCGCAAACGGTCAGTCTTCGCTTACGGCCCGTGCGCGCAATGAGCGCGCAAAAGGGAACGCGAATAGGATAAACGAAACTGTCTTGGCAATGGCTGGCGATAGCTGCTGCACTAAAAAGCGCTAACCCTATGCAGTGTAGCTAAGTACTTGGGGTGTCGACCTCAGCGAGGAGGCGCTGTAACCGTTGGAGGTCACGAGTTAGAAAAATTTTTGCGCACGGCAAACAATAATGCTGTGGACCGTCCTCTGTTTTTATAGTCAGTCTCTTTGTTCCTTTCATAATTCGATGATTGTCGTTGTGGCGGCAGTTATGGGAGTTTCCTGCCCTGGTAAGTTCCATCGTCACAATCAGTGATTTAGGCCGCGCCATTGCGTAAGTGCTCCTCTAACGTGGTTACAATATTTTGTAGAGCCGCTAGAGCGGCCTCGATCTGTTCAAGAGTGAAATTTTGACGATCGGCCGACGTGCCTCCGACGTGCTCATTGACACGACGATGAAGTTCGGCAACCACCCACGCGAAATTGTGGTCTCGACGACGTGGGTCAAGCGTCCGGCCACGGGGAGAAATTCCTAGGCGGGCTAGAATCCCGCCAGTTTCATTCTGGATGCGACTATTTAATTCAGCGCGACCGGCTTCGCGCTGATCTTGTCGCGTCATCCTTATGCGCCGGATTTCTTCGGCCGCTTGGTCTGGCGTTACGTCCATTTCGGCTAGTCGCTGCAAGAGAGCGGCCGCTTGTGGGTCGCCAATCGGATACATGTCCGCGGCGCGAACGCCTCGCTCCTCAATAATTTCCACTGGGGCGAAGCCGCTCGCTCCGCTCGGTTCCCGCTCGACACTATCGCCGATGAAGTCAACGTCCTCCGCATCTGGGAGAAGGTCGGCAAAATAGCTTTGATCGGCCTCGCTAAATTCTCGGAAATCGCTCCATCGGCGAGCGACATTCGCACCAGCATGGAAGACGACTACGCCTTGATTTTGCGGGTGTCCTGGAGCGTTTTGGACAACTGCCCGCATTATGCGACCGACAAATTGAACAAACGGAGCGAGGTTGGAGAAAATGCTCCCAACCATAGCCACCGCGAGAAATTTGTGGTCGAAGCCTTCACCTAACATTCTCGCTTGAACGATCACGTCCAACTCGTGATTTTCGAGCTGTTGGAAGACACGATCGTTGGCCTGTGCCTCGCGGGAATGCACGTAATCGGCCTGAAGTCCGCGAGCACGGAACGCTCGTGTGATTTGTATGCAATGGTCATAGTTGAGCGCGGACGCGATGATTTTCAGGCGTTGCTCTTGGGTCTGCTCACGCAGCCGGCGCAGTTCGTTAATCGACTGGTCGACTATCGAGGCCAGAGTCTCGTCCGACATCACTATCCCGCGCCGAAACTCGGGGTCGGACTCGCCAAGTCTCCGCACTTCGTCGGCGTCGATAACGCGCTCTTGTCCATCGCTTCGATCGATGTAGCGTAACGCAGTGGGCCGTAACATTTTGGCGCGTAGGCGCTTTACATATCCCGCCTCAATCGCCCTCAAGACTGGGAAGCTGTATATAATTGATCCTTCCATAACTCCGCCATCAGCGCGGGTAGGGGTCGCGCTAAAGTTGATGATACGAGCGTTCGGAAAGCGTCGCTTCACCTGCTGCCAACTAGTGGCGGTGTTATGATGACCTTCGTCGACAAGGATAAGGTCGAAGAAGTTCTGGGGAAGCTGGTCGAGCCAGCGATTTTCCTCGCCTGCTATTTGTTGGATGTTGGTTACGGACAAATCCGCGTTGCGAATATCATCAAGATTGACACGGCCACTTTCGATAACCGCTGTTTCCGGAAGCTCCTGATCGTCGGATATGATCCGACAACGCCCATAGAAGTTCGTAGGGCTGTTGGCCTTAAGGTCATTCCCGAGTTGGTCGCGGATGCGAGTGCCCGGGGCGATGACCAACACACGGCTCGCACCCAAGGCATAGGGTGAAATGGCAAGCAGGCCAGACTTTCCGCAGCCAACCGGAAGAACAATCCCGACCTCTCGCCGTGGACTGCTTTGTTGAAAATAGGTTTGGATGCTCGCCCAGCCTTCACGTTGAGGGATGCGAAGGGCAGCGTTGTCAAAAATCGCGACTGTTTGATCGAAAGCCACTGATGACCTCTTCCATGAAATTACCATGCAGGAACATAGAACGAACAAAATTGGTTCGAGAAGGCTTGGTTCGGGAAGGTTAAAGCAAGACCTTGCTCGGTGCTGCTTCGGGTGGTGAATACGAACCTTCGTGCCCTACCCCCCATTCACCCGCTTCATCACCGCGTCGAGCTTCTTGAGCAGTTCCGGATCGCGCGCGTCGGGGGCGGTGACGATGGCGTTCTCCAGCGCGCGGTCGGAGCCGATCGGGCAGGGTTCGTGCTCGCGCGGAAACTTCGCCAACACCCGCGCCAGCAGCCGCGCGACGGTCGCCGAGTTCTTCTGAACCACCGCGATCACCGCGGTGATGTCGACATTGTCGTGCTCGGGATGCCAGCAGTCGAAGTCCGTCACCATGGCGACCGTCGCGTAGGAGATTTCCGCCTCGCGCGCGAGCTTGGCTTCCGGCATCGCCGTCATGCCGATCACGTCATAGCCGGCGGCCTTGTAGGTGAGCGATTCGGCGTAGGACGAAAATTGCGGGCCTTCCATGCAGACATAGGTTCCGCCGGCGACGTGTTCGATGTTCTCGGCCTTCGCCGCGGCGCCGATGTGCGCGGACAGCAGAGGGGCGATCGGATGCGCCATCGACACATGCGCGACGCAGCCGTCGCCGAAGAAGGAGGACTGCCTGGCGAAGGTGCGGTCGACGAATTGATCGATCAGCACGAACAACCCCGGAAACAGCTCGGATTTGAACGAGCCGCAGGCCGAGACCGAAATCAGATCGGTGACGCCGGCGCGCTTTAGGGCGTCGATATTGGCGCGGTAGTTGATCGTCGAGGGCGAGAGCCGGTGGCCGCGTCCGTGCCGCGGCAAAAAGACCGCCTGCGTGCCGGCCAGCTCGCCGAAGCAAAGTTCGTCGGAAGGCTCGCCCCAGGGCGTCGCGACGCGCTCGCGGCGGATGTTTTCAAGCCCCGGCAATTGATAAACGCCTGACCCGCCGATTATTCCGACGACCGCTTTGGTCATGAATCATGTCTCCTGCTTACTGGTTAGCCTGGCTATTGCTCGACCGGCGAAAAGCCGGCGCCGAAAATCGCGGCAATGTGACAGGGTTGCGCCCCTAAAACGCCTGTGTTAGGGGACGCTCGCCTTGGAACTGGGGCGCAGCCGCCCCCGTTCCTTTTCCTACAGCATCCGTCGTTTGAGGCTAACCGCTTAATCGTCGCGAACGTGCGATTTGCACAGCGAGCGGCGTTCTCAAATCGGCGTAGATTGACGAGCGAACCAGGTGGCTCAAGACGGAGATTCCCTATCGGGCGTTGCGGGTCGCTACGCCTCCGCCCTCTATGATTTGGCGACGGAGAAACACGCCGCCGATGAGGTCGCCGCGGCGCTCGATCGATTCAAGGTTCTGCTCGACGGCAGCGACGATCTCAAGCGCATGGTCAAAAGCCCGGTGTTCTCCGCCAAGGAGCAGATCGACGCGCTCGAGCCGGTTCTCAACAGGGGACAGATCTCCGGCATCGCCGCCAATTTCATCCGGCTCGTCGCCGCCAAGCGGCGCCTCTTCGTCATCGCCGACATGATCGCCGCCTATCGCCAGCTGCACGACAAGGCGAAGGGCGTCGTGCGCGCCGACGTGACGATCGCGGCGCCGCTGAAAGCCGATCATGAAGCCGCGCTGCGCGACGCGCTCGCCGGCGTCACCGGCGGCAAGACCATCGATCTCAACGTCAAAACAGATCCGTCGATCATCGGCGGGCTGATCGTCAAACTCGGTTCGCGCATGGTCGACGCTTCCGTTCGCACCAAGCTCAACTCAATCCGCACACGCATGAAAGAGGTCGGCTGATGGATATCCGCGCCGCAGAAATTTCCGCGATCCTCAAGAAGGAGATCGCCAACTTTGGCGCCGAGGCCGAGGTCACCGAGGTCGGCCAGGTTCTCTCGGTCGGCGACGGCATCGCGCGCGTCTACGGACTCGACAATGTGCAGGCCGGCGAGACGGTCGAATTCGAGAACGGCGTGCGCGGCATGGCGCTCAATCTCGAAACCGACAACGTCGGCATCGTGATTTTCGGCTCCGACCGCGACATTAAGGAAGGCCAGACGGTCAAGCGCACCGGCGCCATCGTCGACGTGCCGGTCGGCAAGGAGCTTCTCGGCCGCGTCGTCGACGCGCTCGGCAATCCGATCGACGGCAAGGGCCCGATCAAGACGGCGCAGCGCGCGCGCGTCGACGTCAAGGCGCCCGGCATCATCCCGCGCAAATCCGTGCATGAGCCGATGGCGACGGGCCTCAAGGCCGTCGACGCGCTGATCCCGATCGGCCGCGGCCAGCGCGAACTCATCATCGGCGACCGCCAGACCGGCAAGACCGCGATCGCGCTCGACACGATCCTCAACCAGAAGTCCCTGAACGACGGCGACGACGAAAAGGCGAAGCTCTACTGCGTCTATGTCGCCATCGGCCAGAAGCGCTCGACGGTCGCGCAATTCGTCAAGGTGCTCGAAGAGCGCGGCGCGCTCGACTATTCGATCATCGTCGCCGCGACGGCCTCCGATCCGGCGCCGATGCAGTTCCTCGCGCCCTTCTCGGGCTGCGCGATGGGTGAATATTTCCGCGACAACGGCATGCACGCCGTCATCATCTATGACGACCTGTCGAAGCAGGCCGTCGCCTATCGCCAGATGTCGCTGCTGCTGCGCCGCCCGCCGGGCCGCGAAGCCTATCCGGGCGACGTCTTCTATCTGCATTCGCGCCTGCTCGAGCGCGCCGCGAAGCTTTCCGACGATCGCGGCGCCGGCTCGCTGACCGCGCTGCCGGTCATCGAGACGCAGGCGAACGACGTGTCGGCCTATATTCCGACGAACGTCATTTCGATCACCGACGGCCAGATCTTCCTCGAGACCGATCTCTTCTATCAGGGCATTCGTCCTGCCGTGAACGTCGGCCTCTCGGTCTCGCGCGTCGGCTCGTCGGCGCAGACCAAGGCGACGAAGAAGGTCGCCGGCAAGATCAAGGGCGAACTCGCGCAGTACCGCGAAATGGCCGCCTTCGCGCAGTTCGGCTCCGACCTCGACGCGGTGACGCAGCGCCTGCTCAATCGCGGCGCGCGGCTGACTGAACTCCTCAAGCAGCCGCAGTTCTCGCCGCTGAAGATGGAAGAGCAGACCTGCGTGATCTACGCCGGCGTCAACGGCTATCTCGATCCGCTGCCGGTCAACCGTGTGCGCGCTTTCGAAGACGGCCTGCTGGCGTTGCTGCGCTCGCAGCACAGCGACATCCTCGAGAGCATCCGCACGACGAAGGATCTCACCGACGAAACGGCGGCGAAACTCAAGAGCGTCGTCGAGAGCTTCGCCAAGAGCTTCGCTTAGCGGCCGTAATGGCCGGGCTTGTCCCGGCCATCCTCGCGTGTCAAAGCGCGACGAAGCGGAAAAAGATGCGTGCAGGCGCATCGTTTTCTGGGTGCATTCAGAACGTGCCGGCCGATGCCGGGACAGGCCCGGCGATCACGGGCGTTGGTGAACCGAGACAGGCAAAACGATATGCCCTCGCTGAAGGATCTCAGAAACCGCATCTCTTCCGTCAAGGCGACGCAGAAGATCACCAAGGCCATGCAGATGGTCGCCGCCGCCAAACTGCGCCGCGCCCAGTCCGCGGCGGAAGCGGCGCGGCCCTACGCGGAGCGCATGGAATCGGTGCTCGCCAACCTCGCCTCCGGCGTGACGGCGGGCGGACCGCCGCTCCTGGCCGGCAACGGCAAGGACGATACGCATCTGCTGATCGTCGCCACGGCCGAGCGCGGCCTCTGCGGCGCCTTCAACTCCTCGATCGTGCGTCTCGCCCGCGAGCATGTCGCGCGGCTCCAGGATCAGGGCAAGACGGTCAAGATCCTCTGCGTCGGCAAGAAGGGCTACGAGCAGCTCCGCCGCCAGTATGAGCGCAACATTATCGAGCTGATCGAGCTGCGCGGCGTGAAGCAGATCGGCTTCGACAACGCCGACGAGATCGGCAAGAAGATCATCCGCATGTTCGAGGAAGGCGACTTCGACGTCGCGACGCTGTTCTTCTCGCGCTTCAAATCGGTGATTTCTCAGATTCCCACCGCGCAGCAGCTCATCCCGGCGCAGATTCCGTCGAACGAAAACGCCCCGGCTGTGGAAGGGCCGCAGCCTTCCTATGAATACGAGCCGGCGCAGGACGAGATTCTTTCGACGCTGCTGCCCCGCAACATCTCCGTGCAGGTGTTCCGCGCGCTGCTCGAAAACGCCGCCTCCGAACAAGGCGCCCGCATGAGCGCGATGGACAACGCTACGCGCAACGCCGGTGACATGATCAAGAAGCAGACGACGATCTACAACAGGTCGCGTCAGGCGATGATCACCAAGGAGCTCATCGAAATCATCTCGGGCGCCGAGGCGCTCTGAGGCATTTTAGGACGAGGACGAAACATGGCCGCCAACAAGCCCAGCGGGCGCATCACCCAAGTCATCGGCGCCGTCGTCGACGTGCAGTTCGACGGGCATCTGCCTGAGATTTTGAACGCCCTCGAGACGACCAACCAGGGCAATCGCCTGATCCTCGAAGTCGCGCAGCATCTGGGCGAAAATTCCGTTCGCACCATCGCCATGGACTCGTCCGAAGGCCTGGTGCGCGGTCAGGAAGTCACCGACACCGGCGCGCCGATTTCGGTTCCGGTCGGCGACGAGACGCTTGGCCGCATCATCAACGTCATCGGCGAGCCTGTCGACGAGGCCGGTCCGCTCAACACCGGCAAGACCCGCGCGATCCATCAGCCGGCGCCCTCCTATTCGGAGCAGGCGACCGAAGCGCAGATTCTCGAAACCGGCATCAAGGTCGTCGATCTGCTCGCGCCCTACGCCAAGGGCGGCAAGATCGGCCTCTTCGGCGGCGCGGGCGTCGGCAAGACCGTGCTGATCATGGAGCTGATCAACAACATCGCCAAGGCGCATGGCGGCTACTCCGTCTTCGCCGGCGTCGGCGAGCGCACCCGCGAGGGCAACGACCTCTATCACGAGATGATCGAGGGCGGCGTCAACAAGAAGGGCGGCGGCGAAGGCTCGAAATGCGCGCTGGTCTACGGCCAGATGAACGAGCCGCCGGGCGCGCGCATGCGCGTCGCGCTCTCCGGTCTCACCGTCGCCGAGGATTTCCGCGATCGCGGCATGGACGTGCTGTTCTTCGTCGACAACATCTTCCGCTTCACCCAGGCGGGTTCGGAAGTGTCGGCGCTTCTCGGCCGCATTCCCTCGGCGGTCGGCTATCAGCCGACGCTCGCCACCGACATGGGCGCGCTGCAGGAGCGCATCACCACGACCACCAAGGGCTCGATCACCTCGGTGCAGGCGATCTACGTTCCGGCTGACGATCTGACCGATCCGGCGCCCGCCACCTCCTTCGCGCATCTGGACGCCACGACCGTGTTGTCGCGTTCGATCGCCGAGAAGGGCATCTATCCGGCGGTCGACCCGCTCGACTCCACCTCGCGCATGCTGTCCCCGGCGATTGTCGGCGAGGAGAATTACGACGTCGCGCGCAAGGTGCAGTCGACGCTGCAGCGCTATAAGTCGCTGCAGGACATCATCGCCATTCTCGGCATGGACGAGCTCTCCGAAGAGGACAAGCTCGTCGTCGCCCGCGCCCGCAAGATCGAGCGCTTCCTTTCGCAGCCCTTCCATGTGGCGGGAGTGTTCACTGGCTCGCCCGGCAAGCTCGTCGCGCTCGCCGATACGATCAAAGGCTTCAAGGGCCTCGTCGAAGGCGAATACGATCATCTTCCTGAAGCCGCCTTCTACATGGTCGGTTCGATCGAAGAGGCTGTCGAGAAGGCCGCGAAGCTCGCCAAGGAAGCGGCGTAATTTTCAGAAGCGTCATGGCCGGACTTGTTCCGGTCATCCGCTGATCGGTTTTCGTGGATGGCCGGGTCGAGCCCGGCCATGACGGGCAAGAGCACAGAGCGCCGTCGGAGAAAGTCATGGCCGCATTCCACTTCGAACTCGTGTCTCCCGAGAAGCACCTCTTCTCCGGCGAGGTCGAATCGGTTGTCGCGCCCGGCGCCGACGGCCAGTTCACCGTGCTCAAGGACCATGCCCCCGTGATGACCACGCTGAAGGCCGGCGTCGTGACGGTGGCCGGCGGCGACGGCAAGGTCGAGAAGCTGTTCGTGCGCGGCGGTTTCGCCGACGTCAACGCCTCCGGCTTCACCATTCTCGCCGAACAGGCGATCCCGCTCGCCGAAATCGACCTCGCGAGGGTGGACGCCGACATCCAGAACGCGCGCGAAGACATCGCCGACGCCAAATCTGACGAAGCGCGCCTCGCCGCGTCCGACAAGCTCGCGCAGCTGCAGGAATTGCGCGCGGCGATTGGCGGCTGATCGAGCGCCCGCCAAACCGGCATTCATCCGGGTCGCCTGGCAACCCATCGCCGCGTCATGCCGCGCTTGTCGCGGGCGTCCACGGGGGCCGCCGCGCTTGTCCATCAGGGTTTGCGCATCCTCTCGGCATGGATGGCCGGACAAGCCCGGCCATGACAATTGAGTGATCGCGCCAGCGTCTGGCGTTAGCTGCGCCTGCTATGCCAATTCTCGGTCGGCGTTGGCCACTTGCTCTCCGCGTCATGCCCGCGCTTGTCGCGGGCATCCACGTGACGCGGCTTCGCTCCTAGTCGACGGTTGCGCATCCTCTCGGCGTGGATGGCCGGGACAAGCCCGGCCATGGCGGTTGGTGCGCTGGGGCAAGCCCTGAAGGTCCCGTGATTGCGCAATCACGCGCAGCGCGATTTACGCCTCGCTCGCCTCTGCCGGCGCCGTCGACTCTTCGAGCTCCGCGTCGATGATGTCGCCGCGCCGCTCCGCGGGCGCGAGTTCGGAGCGCGATTGCGCCACCTCGCGTATGGCGTCGCCGATTTCCGGACTGCGGTTCGTCAGCGTCTGCAGATCATAGGCGTCAAGGACAAGGAGTTTCGTCGCCGCAGTCGCCCGCACGTCCGCGGTCCGCGACGTCTTCTGCAGCACGGCGACCTCGCCGAAGAACTGTCCTTCCCCGAGCCTGACATTCTCCTGAGCCAGTTCGACTTCGACCTCGCCCTCGGCGATGAAATACATCGAATGCGCCGGATCGCCCTTGCGCACGATCAATGCGCCGCGGGGGACGGACTGCGCCCGAAGGTAGCGCATGATCTCGGCGATGCCGGTTGCATGGAGGCCGCGAAACAGCGGCACGCTCGCGACCATCGTCCAGGTCACGACGAATTCGCGGCGGTGGATCTCTTCGGCGAAAGCCGTCGCGAGGATGCCGACCGGCAGACCCAGCAGCAGAAAGCCGGTGACCATGGCGAAGGAGGCGATGAGCTTGCCGGCGAGCGTCAGCGGAATCACTTCGCCGTAGCCGACGGTCGTCACCGTTTCGATCGCCCACCACATGGCGTCGGGAATGGTGCCGAATTTTTCGGGCTGCGCGTCATGTTCGGCGAGATGCATCGCGGTCGAGAAGAACAGCACCGCGCCAAACAGGATGATCAGCCAGGCGAGCAGCGCCTTGCGCTCGGCCTCGATCACCGCCAGCAAGGTGCGGATGCCGGGCGAATAGCGCGCGAATTTGAAGAACCGCAGCAGCCGCAGCATCAGGAAGACGCGCAGATCCGCGGAAAAGTAGAACGAAAGATAGAAGGGCAGGAAGGCGGCGAGATCGATCAGCGCCCAGACGGATCCGATAAAGGCGATCCTTGCGGCCGTCGGCGAGCGATCGGCGTAAAGCGCATGTTCGGGCGCGCACCAGACGCGCAGCGCATATTCGAGCGTGAAGGCGGCGACCGCGACATATTCGATGACGTTGAAGACGCGGGCGTAGCGCTCGCCATATTCGGGCACCGATTCGAAAATCACCGAAACGACCGACAGCAGGACGAGACCGATCAGCGCGCGATGAACGATGCGCGCGACGCGGTCGTGGCTGCCGCCATCCAGGATGACGTGGACGCGCCGCCGCAATAAAGCCAGACCGCGCCGCCGGTCCGGCTCGCTCATGGCGCGGCCGCTTTTCCGCGCAGCGCATCCTCGACCGAGGCGAGCGCCTGGTCGATGGCCGTGGCGTCAGGTCCGCCCGCCTGCGCGAGATCCGGCCGGCCGCCCCCGCCCTTGCCGCCGAGCTTGACGCTCGCGACGCGAACGAAATCAACGGCGCTGTATTTTCCGGTGAGATCGTCGGTGACGCCGACGACGATGCCGGCCTTGCCGTCGGGCGAGGCGCTGGCGATGGCGACGACGCCCGAGCCGATCGCCTTCTTCGCGTCGTCGACCATCGACTTCAGATCCTTGGCCTCGATGCCTTCCACCGCCCGCGCCAGCAGCTTGACGCCGCCGATGTCGCGCGGCTTCTCCGCGGCGCCGTCGCCCGCGCCGCCGCCCATCGCCAGTTTGCGCTTGGTTTCGGCGAGTTCGCGCTCCAGCCGCTTGCGCTCTTCGATGAGCGCGGCAAGCCGCGTCGGCGCGTCTTCGACGGGCGCGCGCATCAGCGCCGCCATGTCGCGCAGCGCGCGCGACTGCGAGACGAGCTGGCTCCGCGCGCTCTCGGCGGTGCGCGCCTCGATGCGGCGCACGCCTGAGGCGACCGCGCCCTCGCCGACGATGGCGATGAGGCCGATGTCGCCGGTGCGGCCAACATGCGTGCCGCCGCACAGTTCGACGGAGAAGGGATGCGCGGCGCCGGGTCGCAGCGGACCCATCGAGACGACGCGCACTTCATCGCCGTATTTCTCGCCAAAGAGCGCGCGCGCGCCGGATCGGATCGCGTCGTCCTGCGCCATCACGCGGGTCTCGACCGGCGCATTGTCCTGAACGATTTCGTTGGCGAGCGTCTCCACCCGCGCCAGCTCTTCTTCGGTGAGGGGCTTGGGATGGGTGAAGTCGAAGCGCAGGCGGTCCGGCGCGACGAGCGATCCCTTCTGCGCGACGTGCTCGCCGAGCACCTGGCGCAGCGCCTCATGCAGAATATGCGTCGCCGAGTGATTGGCGCGCGCCTGCTTGCGCCGCTCGTGATCGACGTCGAGTTCGAGCGCGAGGCCGGGCGTGATCTCGCCTTCCTCGACGACGCCTTCGTGAACGATGAGGTCGCCGAGCTTTTTGAGCGTATTCTCGACGCGGAAGCGAATGCCGCGGCCGCGCATCACGCCGACATCGCCGACCTGGCCGCCCGACTCGCCATAGAAGGGCGTCTGATTGAGGATCACCGCCCCGCGCGCGCCTTCCTTTAATGAAAAGGCCTCGGCGCCGTCATGAAGGATGGCGGTGACGACGCCCTCGCTTCTTTCCGTCTCGTAGCCGAGAAATTCGGTCGCGCCGAGACGTTCCTTCAGCGCGAACCACAGCGCCTCGGTCGCGGTTTCGCCGGAGCCGGACCACGCCTTGCGCGCTTCGGCGCGCTGGCGCTCCATCGCGGCGTTGAAGACCTCCTTGTCGACGCCGATGCCGCGCGGGCGCAGCGCGTCTTCGGTGAGATCGAGCGGGAAGCCATAGGTGTCGTATAGCTTGAACGCCGTTTCGCCGGAGAGCTTCGCGCCGGCTCCGAGCGCCGCCGTTTCCTCGTCGAGGATCGCGAGGCCGCGCGCCAGCGTCGCGCGAAAGCGCGTCTCTTCGGTGAGCAGCGTATCGGCGATGAGCGCCTGCGCGCGAACGAGTTCCGGATAGGCCTGGCCCATCTCGGCGACGAGCGTCGGCGCGAGCTTCCACATCAGCGGCTCTTTGGCGCCGAGCAGCTGCGCATGCCGCATGGCGCGGCGCATGATCCGGCGCAGCACATAGCCGCGGCCTTCGTTCGAGGGCGTCACGCCGTCGGCGACAAGAAAGGACGACGCGCGCAGATGGTCGGCGATGACGCGATGGCTCGCTCCCTGCGGCCCGTCGGCGGCAACGCCCGTGAAATCCGCGACGGCGCCGGTCAGCGCGCGGAAAAGATCGATGTCGTAATTGGAGGTCACGCCCTGCATCAGCGCGGCGATGCGCTCCAAGCCCATGCCGGTGTCGATCGAGGGGCGCGGCAGCGGCGCGCGCTGGCCGGGCGCCACCTGCTCATATTGCATGAACACGAGGTTCCAGAACTCCAGGAACCGGTCGCCATCCTCGTCCGGACTGCCGGGTGGCCCGCCGGCGAGCGCCTCGCCCTGGTCGTAGAAAATCTCCGAGCAGGGGCCGCAGGGGCCGGTGTCGCCCATGCTCCAGAAATTGTCGGAACTGGCGATGCGGATGATGCGCTCGTCGGAGAAGCCGGCGATCTTCTTCCACAGATCATAGGCCTCGTCGTCGTCGTGATAGACGGTGACGAGCAGCCGGTCGACGTTGAGGCCGAATTCGCGCGTGATCAGGGTCCAGGCGAGTTCGATCGCGCCTTCCTTGAAATAATCTCCGAAGGAGAAATTGCCGAGCATCTCGAAGAAGGTGTGATGGCGCGCGGTATAGCCGACATTGTCGAGGTCATTGTGCTTGCCGCCGGCGCGCACGCATTTCTGCGCCGACGCGGCGCGCGCATAGGGGCGCTTCTCGACGCCGGTGAAGACGTTCTTGAATTGCACCATGCCGGCGTTGGTGAACATCAACGTCGGGTCGTTGTGTGGGACGAGCGAGGACGAGGGGACCTTCTCGTGCCCCTTGTGCGCGAAATAGTCGAGAAAGGCGGTGCGGATCTGGTTGACGCCACTCATGCGGTCACGGCTCGCTGAATGCGTCTTCGCGCGAAAGCGGCTTCTGCGCCGATGCGGGAGACGCGTTAAAACAATAACCTGGAGCGGCTTTTCGTTTCAACGAAACAGGCGACGGCCCGAGGTTGCGGCGAAGGCTGCGGCAGGCGGCGCCTCGCGCGCTTCGTCATGCGCGATATGACAGTTTCAGGGCCAAACGGCAATGGCGGGAGGCAGGCGCCGATTCGCCGGCGCCCGCCTCCCGCCCTAGGTCGCGACGTCGCTGAAGCGCGCGCCAGGCGCGCTTCAGTCGACCGGATCGCGAGGGGACCCGGATAGGCCTATTCGTCGTCATCCTGCGCCGCATCGAGAATGCGCTCGGCGATCAGCCCCGCGTTCTCGCGGATCGCCTGCTCGATGAGCTGCGCCGCCTCGGGGTTCTGCTTGAGGAACGTCTTGGCGTTCTCGCGGCCGTGGCCGAGCCTCTGGCTGTCGTAGGAAAACCAGGCGCCCGATTTCTCGACGACGCCGGCCTTGACGCCGAGGTCGATCAATTCGCCCATCTTGGAGACGCCCTCGCCATACATGATGTCGAATTCGACCTGCTTGAACGGCGGCGCCACCTTGTTCTTGACCACCTTGACGCGGGTCTGGTTGCCGATCGCCTCGTCACGGTCTTTGATCGCGCCGATGCGGCGGATGTCGAGCCGCACCGAGGCGTAGAATTTCAGCGCGTTGCCGCCGGTCGTTGTCTCGGGCGAACCATACATCACGCCGATCTTCATGCGGATCTGATTGATGAAGATGACGAGCGTGTTGGAGCGCGCGATCGAGGCGGTGAGCTTGCGCAGCGCCTGGCTCATCAGCCGCGCCTGCAGGCCGGGCTGCACCTCGCCCATCTCGCCCTCGATTTCCGCGCGCGGGGTCAGCGCCGCGACCGAATCGACGACCAGCACGTCGACGGCGCCGGAGCGCACCAGCGTGTCGGTGATCTCGAGCGCCTGCTCGCCGGTGTCGGGCTGCGAAATTAAGAGTTCCTCGAGATTGACGCCGAGCTTGCGGGCGTAGACGGGATCGAGCGCATGTTCGGCGTCGACGAAGGCGCAGACGCCGCCCGCCTTCTGCGCCTCGGCGATGACATGCAGCGTCAGGGTGGTCTTGCCCGAGGATTCCGGGCCGTAGATTTCAACGACGCGGCCGCGCGGCAGGCCGCCGACGCCGAGCGCGATGTCGAGCCCGAGCGAGCCGGTGGAGATCGTCTCGATCTCGACGGCCTTCTGGTTCTTGCCGAGCCGCATGATCGAGCCTTTGCCGAAGGCGCGCTCGATCTGGGAAAGCGCGGCGTCGAGCGCCTTGGTCTTGTCCACGGAAGTCCCTTCCACGAGGCGGAGGTTGGCTTGGCTCACGGCTGAAAATTCCTTCTGACACGGTTAGCTAGGCGCAGGCAACGGCGGCTGCGAGGGCGTCGCGGGGTCAAGGGCGTTGGCGAGAATGAGAATGGCGCGCTCCGACCCTGAACTCCAGTGTGCACGATTTGTTCTTTTTGCCAAGTTCTTTTTTTGTCCCAATTATGCACTTCACATAACGAGGACAAAATGTTAAAAAACAAAGGACAGGCCGGCGATATACCCCTAACAATGGAGATGTTGAATGCGGGGGCAGCGGCATATGAGAGGATGATAAAAGTGGGGTATGAAGGATATCCAGAAGCTATCGCGGCTGAGATATTTTACTCAATGCTGCGAATATCTGGCGCGCGCAGCTATGCGCCCAGCTCTGATTTAATTGCTTCTTCAAGTTTTGAAATATCTGGAGATATTGTTAGTAAATAGCACGTGATGTAAAGCTCGTTTAGAACAGGGTCAACTTCGTTTGGCTTAAAGACAAAATCAGGCTGAGCGAGTAAATGAGCTTCTAAATTGATACGCGTGTGGCTCATACCATTGCCTTCCACGGAAAAGCTTGCGCAGCCTCTTAGTCTAAGAAAATCTATGTCTTGTTTGTCCTGATGCCTTCCGGAATGAACGCCGCATGCAGTGTTAGCGATATACTTAATAGTGTCCCGTCGAGTAAGCCAGCTTGTATTTATACATAATATTTTGTTAGATAGAAAGCCATCCAAGCTAACATCAATAAAAATGTTCTCCTTTACCGCTGGATGTTTAAAAGCCGGCTGATGCGGTCGATGCTGCGTAATGCCTCTGCAATCAAATGGGGGGCCAAGCTTTCCGCTGATAAAAAGTGCATATGGAAATTTATGTGATAGGGTATAATACTCCGAATTATCTAGCGTTCTTAATGAGATTGGCCCAACTCTCGGGGGAGCGAGCTTTCTTATATCTCCGCCGTGGTCAACTAACAGTCGGCGCAATGTTCCACTGACGCGCCGAAGCTCTGCCGAATTCGGCGCGCCCTTGTTTGCAATCTCTCGTATGTGTTCCATGTCCTGTAGAAAGGCTACGGCGGCCTCCTTCGTGGCACTTAGGAGTTGCTGCCTCACTTCCGGTGTCAAAGAGGGATTATTCATGCGTCAGGACGATTCCAAGGTGCCAGAAGATGAGATTGCGCAACGACGGGACGCCGCAATTCGACGTGCATTAAACACCCCGCCAAAGCCTACTAAGGAAGCGGTTGGGGAAGCGCGTCGTGCACAACCTCAGCGCGACACTAAAACGATTCGAAGAGATCGATCCAAGCCAAAAGACGCCTAAGCTTTCGTAACTGGCGTTTAGCTCGCTCGCGCTTTACGAGGTTGTTGATAAGTTAACCTCTTTCCTTCCGCGCCCTTGATCGCGCGGCGTGAGCGTTCTGCGTCATCAACTCCGAGGCCGACGCGATTTGAATATCTGAAATCGAATTCGTTCAGATACGCCTGCAAGTGCTGTTCGCCACAATGGTGATACACACCGCGCATCCCGCGCTTGAATATGCCGAAATAACCCTCAACCGTGTTCGTCGTTGTTTCGCCACGCGCATATTCGCCGTCGCCGTGATTGACCGCCTCATGCGCCGCAAACGCTTTGCCCGGCTTCTTGTAAAACTGCGCTTCGTCGGTGTTGAGAGTCGAGTCCAACACGATATGAGCGCCCAAAATCTTCTTGATTGTCGGGATGGTCAGATCGTCGACCTTGATTGAGACGCAGCGTCCACCGCGCTCAACCATGGTCAGCACCTTCCGCTTTGTCGCCGTGCCGCGCTTGCCGACCCAGCCCTTGCCATTGACGAAGGTCGAGTCCGGCTTGCCGATGTAGGTTTCGTCGACTTCGACCGTCTTGCCCTTGCCACCGAGTGGTTCCGGGTCGCGATCGGCCATCGCCTCGCGAATGCGATGCGCCATGAACCACGCGGTCCGATATGAGCCGAGCCCAAGATTGCGCATCAACTGGTGAGCGCTAATGCCCTTCTTGCTGGACGCCATCAAATGAAAACCGAGCGCCCACTTGTGAAGCGGGACGTGCGAGGACTCCATGACGGTTCCGACCGTCACAGTGAAATGCTCACGGCAGGCCCGGCAGACAAAGAGGCCGGGGCGGTGCGACTTGCCCTCAAGGCGCGTCGCCTGATCGACAACGCCGCAATGAGGGCAGACAGGCTTGCCGTCAGGCCAGCGGATTTTTTCGAAATGCGCGCGGGCGGCGTCTTCGTTCGTGAAAAGCGGATCGGTTAGATTCGTCATTGCCTTAGCTCCAATGACTGGAACTCTACCGGAACATTTGCGTTATGTAAAGTGCATAATACCCTTTTTTGTTCGAATGATGCGACATCGCTTTCTTGGTTAAAGCTAAACACCGACGTTGAAGGGCTGGCGTGGAGAAAGCCTCTAGATGTGGGCCAAGCGTATGCCGATTGAACCTGCCGCTTCATCAGCCCCCGCCCTTCCCCCCTTCCGCGAGCGGGCGCCGTGGTTTGGCGGCGATCTGCAGACGCTGCGCAACATCATCGTCGGCGGGCCGCCGGAGCTTATCGGCGGCGAGCGGCTGCTGCTCGCCATGCCCGACGGCGACAGGCTCGCGGCGCGGCTCGACCGACCGGCGACGGACACCGGCGCGCCGCTGATCGTTCTCGCGCATGGGCTCGCCGGCTCGGAATCGAGCCTGCACGGCGTCGCCACCGCGCGCTATTTCATCGGCGAGGGCTGGCCCGTGCTGCGCCTCAATCTCAGAGGCGCGCAACCTTCGCGCCCGACCTCGGGCGGGCGCTACCACGCCGGCAAGACCGATGATCTCGCCGCGGCGCTGCGCGCGCTGCCCGCCGATCTCGTGCGACATGGCATCGTGCTCATCGGCAATTCGCTCGGCGGCAATCTCGTGCTGAAATTCATCGGCGAGGGCGGCCATGACTTACCCGTGCGCGCCGCCGTCGCGGTCTCAACGCCGATCGATCTCGCGGCGACCTGCGCCCGCATGATGGCGCCGCGCAACTTCGCCTATCATCGCTACATGCTCGATCATATGAAACGCGAGGCGCTCGCGCCCGGCGCCGACCTCACCACGGCGGAGCGCGCCGCGATCGCCGGCGCGCGCAGCGTCTATGAATTCGACGACCGTTTCGTCGCGCCGCATTTCGGCTATCGGGGTGCGCAGGAGTATTACGAAGCGAACGCCGCCAAGAATTTCCTCGCCGGCGCCAGGCTGCCGACGCTGATCCTGCAGGCCTTGGACGATCCCTGGATTCCGGCGGCGTGCTATAGGGCGGTCGACTGGTCGCGGCTGCCTGCGATCGAGACCGCTCTGACCGCCGGCGGCGGGCATATGGGCTTCCATGCGGCGGACAGTCCGACGCCGTGGCACGATCGCGTGAGCGCGCAATGGCTCAAGCAAAGGGGTCTCGGGCCGCGAGGCTTGTCGGAGAGGGAATAGGCCGCAGCAATGGACGCACGCCAGACGATGGTGTTCGGCGACAACGCCGGCGACTATCGCGCCTTTCGCCCGCATTATCCCGAGGCCCTCTTCGCCTGGCTCGCGCGCACGGCGAAGGAGAATCGTCTCGCCTGGGATTGCGGGGCGGGGAGCGGGCAGGCGGCTGTCGGCCTTGCGCATCATTTCGCGCGCGTCCTCGCGACGGACCCCGATTCCCGGCAGCTGGCGCTCGCGCCGAAAGCGCCGAACATCGACTATCGTCTCGCGCGCGCCGAAGACGATCTTGGCCTGAGGGAAGAAGTCGATCTCATCGCCTGCGCCTGTTCGATCCACTGGTTCGATCTGCCGCGCTTTTATGAAAACGCGCGGCGCGTTCTGCGGCCCGGGGGGATCATCGCCGCATGGACCTATGACTGGCCATGGACGGATGTCGCGCCACTCGATGCGATCCTGCGCAGACTGAAGGAGGATATTCTCGGCCCCTTCTGGGGCGCGAATGCTTCACTTTACTTCAATCGCTACGAAACGCTGGAATTCCCGTTCAAGGAAATCAAGAGTCCGGTCTTTCATACGCCGATCGCGCGCTCGAAAAGCGACCTCGTGAGCTTTCTCAAGACGTGGTCCGCGGTCGAGAAATGCAGGCTGCGCTACGGCAGCGATCCGCTGACGCCGATCGATCAGGAGCTTGAGGACGCATGGCGGGCGCATCCGCCGACTCTGCCGTTAACGGTCCCGCTTTACATGCGCTGCGGCGTCAATACGCCGTAAGCTTAGGAATTGGACCGTCTATTGCGCGGCTATTCTATATGTCGCCCGCCGCTCTCCCTATTTTCGCCCGCTTCATGGCGACGATGGGAATCGTCGCGTTGAGCCGATGCCGCGCAACTTCCCGAGGGATGGTTCAGCAAAGGACTGCAACATGCTTGAGGCGGGCAAAGTCTACAGAGTCACGACGCTAGTGAATTGCGAAGGCGCCTGGGACGAGGAAAGCGACTTCTGGACGGTGATGAAGGTCGAAGGCACTCGCGCCAAACTGACCAACGAAGATTGCGAAAGCCGGATCGTCGATACGGCGTCCTGGAACTTCGTCAAAGCCGAAGCGGTCGAATAGGCTTGGACGGATCCTAAAGGGCTGCGGGGGAACAGCGTTCCCCCGAGAAGAATGGCGGCTGCGCGCGGGCGCAGATCATCTGCATTTCATCAGCTGGTCGCTCTTGGTTGCACCATCCGCGGCGCATAGGCCAAAATGATCGTTCGCGTCGCCTTGAGTGCAGTTGATGAGGGGTGCGATTTTATTGTAGGCCGCGAAATAATAGCTGTCGAAGTCATGTGGTCGCGTTTTCCACGTGCTGAAATAATCAATTTCAGACTCAATGTTCATGTCCTTCATGCCGGCATTGTTACCGCAGCTCGGCCAACCCTCCTCGGTGACGATGACCTGCTTATTCGTCTTGCTTCTGAGGCCGGCGACGGTGGCCTGAATGTCGTTTGCGACGCTCCTGCCGTTCACCTTTTCCGGAGAACCGCCCCAGAACGGATAGATATTCGCGCCGATGACGGTGACGTTCTGCAGCACTTTTTGAGGGTCGCTCGCCACGAGGCGAATCCAGTCCGGCTCGCGTTGCGCCGTGGTCACCAACACCTTGTTGCTGGTTCGGCTCCTGATCGTGTTCATGTCCGCAATGATTCGTTGCTGCAATGCCGGTTGCGGAATGCCTTGCCAATCGAACATGTCTTCATTGCCGACCACGACCGCCACGACTGTGTTGGGGTAGCGCTGAACGGCTTTAACAGCCGCATCGACCTGAGGGCTTGTCCAGTCGGGATGGTCGGGAAATTCATAGACGCCCAGCATCAGGCGGATTTTTCTTTCCGCAGCCAATTTCGTGATGTCCACGCAATTCTGGCCATTGACCGGGCAATAGGTCGAGAAGAAGGTCTTGACGAGCGAGAAACCAAGCTTCTGAATTTGCACAAGATCATTGACGATAATCGTCGTCATCAGTCCAAAGTTGTTGGTCTTTTGCGCCTCGACATAATCGGCGCTGTGCGCAGGATCGTAATTTATGCCGTTCTCGGCGGCATAGGCGTGAGACGACGTGTAAATCGACGCCACAAGGGCGGCTCGAAACCATGCCCTCATAAATTCCTCCAAGATATTTTAAAGCCGAGCGAACTTAAATTGATTCAGCTCTTTTGAACGCACGAGTTGTACAATCCTGGTTTTTCAACGACAATTCATAGAGCGTCTCGGTTTGGCGTGACTAGGAGGCAAGATGCCACAAGCTTGAAAGCGGCGAGATGGATCTCGGCCCTTGAACGGCCGCGTCACCCCGCCTCCACGCCCGCCCGCACCTTCGCCGCCACGTCGCGGTAAAATTTGAACACCGGCGAGATGAAATCGTAGAGGGCCGCTTTGGTGACGATCATGTCTTTCATCACCAAACAATCGATATTGGTATTGAGGAAGCAGTATACCGCGTCCGCCGGAGTTTCGACGATCGGCTCGCCCTTAACATTATACGACGTGTTCAGAAGCACCGGCACGCCGGTGAGCTTCTCGAACTCCTTCAACAGCCGGTAAAGCCGAGGGTTGGTTTCCTCGCACACGGTCTGCACGCGCGCTGTGCCGTCGACATGAACGATGGCGGGAATCTTGTCGCGCCATTCCGGCCGCACGTTCTGCGCCATCAGCATGAAGGGCGAATCATGATCGCCTTCAAAGATCTCCTTAGATCGTTCGGCGAGTACGATCGGCGCGAAGGGTCGGAAACTTTGGCGGAATTTGATGCGCTTGTTCAGGCGGTCCTTCATCTCCGAGGTGCGCGGATCGGCAAGCAGGCTGCGATTGCCCAGCGCACGTGGACCGAATTCCGACCGCCCCTGATACCAGCCGACCACCTTGCCCTCGGACAAGCGCTTGGCCGTCTCGGCGCAAATGTCGTCGAAGGTTTCGGCGGTCGTCTCGAAACGGATGGGGAAGGCGTTCCGCGCCGCAGAGATCTCTTCGCCTGAATATTCACGACCGAGATAGGCGTGCTTCATGACAAAATTACGCGGATGCTTCTGCAGCGCCAAGCGTCCATAGAGCGCGCAACCGATGGCGATGCCGTCGTCGCCGGCAGCCGGCTGAATCCACACATTGTCGAAACCGGCCTCACGGGCGATGCGGCCATTGGCGACGCAATTCAGCGCCACGCCGCCGGCGATAACGAGGTTCTTCGCGCGAGTCGTTTCTCGCAGCCATCTGGCGCGTGCGAGCAGAACGCGCTCGGCGTCGTCCTGAACGCGCCAGGCGAGATCCTGCCAATGCTCGATGGCGGCATTGCCTTCCCACTTGCGGCCGCTCATCGGTCCCCAGGGCTTGTCGAGCGACGCCGGCCACTCGAGAACCCGCAAGTTCTGCCCGTCCATTTCCAGTAAAGGCTCGACTTTGCCGGGCCGGCCATAGGGCGCGAGTCCCATCAACTCGCCGCATTTGTTCCAGTCGCCAAAAATATACGTGGAGGCGCGGCTGTAATAGGCGCCGAGCCCCGGCATGTTGAAGAACTCCTCGCTGAGGAAGCCGCGGACCGGCTCCATCCAAACCTTTTTCAAGGTTTCGATGCGGGAGCCCGAAAAGCTGTAATAGCTTTCGGATTCGCGCGCCAGGGGCGTGGCGATATCTGTCCTGGGAACTGGCTCCGTCACGTCCGAGCGATAGCTGCCTACGCCATCGACCACCATCACGACGCCCTCTTCAAAAGGCGAAGGCGCGAAAGCGCTATAAGCGTGCGCAAGATGATGGGAGACGTATTCGACCCGAACATCTTTGAAGAATTTCGGGTAGTCGGCAGGCTTGCAGCTTTCGTCCGGCGTGAAATAACGCAGCGGTTGGTGGAGCATACGCCGCTCCATTTCGGTCGGCGGCAAAATATAGCAGTTGCGCACGACGAGATCGATGTCGTCGATCGAAACGCCCTCTGCATTCAGACAATATTCGACCGGCTCCTGGTAAAAGCCGCCGTCGTGCTTCTCGCGCGTGATGCGCTCCTTTGCGATCGCCCAGCCGAGTTCGCCGTTACGCAGCAAACAGGCGCTCGCGTCATGATCGTAGGCGTTGATTCCCAAAACATAGGCGGGCTTGTTGGTCATTGCTCTCTCGGCGGCGCGCGAGGCGAGGGAAACCCCTCACGCAGCGAACGCAACGAGCTCGCCCGGGCGAACAGCCCCAGCAAGAGAAACCCGTAGTGGAAATATGAAACTGAAGCGGAGCCCGGAAGCCGTCGTCAGCAGTGCCACACCCACGCCCCACGCCACCAGCGCCAACCGCAACCGCGGCCGCGATCCCCACGCCACCCGCGATCCCCCCTGCCACGGTCGCCGCGTCCCCCTCTGTCACCTCGATCTCCGCGGTCGCCTCGATCTCCGCGGTCGCCTCTGTCTCCGCGGTCGCCTCTGTCGCCTCTGTCGCCGCGATCCCCGCGGTCCCCGTCCTCAGCGGCGGCGATTGTCGCGCTCCCCAACGATAGGCCAGCGACAACTCCGCATTGAATGATGACGATCGACAGCGCCGCCAGCGCATTAATAAAAAAACTCCGAACCATCGTCATAGTTTTGGACATCGCAATTTTCTCCCTTGAACTGCGTCGATCACAGACGCGGATCGCGACGCTGCCTTACGCCGAAAGCTGCTCTGCAAACAAAACGATCGATCGGATACATCTTGATTGTTTACCCGGCGCGCATGGCCTTGCATTCAGACCAGCGTTGAATTCAAAAAACAACTATTAGGCACAAGGTTAACCCTATTCAGCCTCTTCTGACAAGGCCAAGTGATAAGCGCAAGCTGTAGCTTAAAATGTCTCTTTCATATCTGGCGTTAGCAAGCCGACTTGTAGTTCCCGGAGATCGGGCGCGCTCATTAGCAAAGCTCTTCAGCAGCACGAGTTGGAAGCGGCCAAAATTGGACCGCTCATTTCTGGTTCGCTCGACCGGAAGGTCTCGCAGGGTCACACGCGCAACTTACTCGAGGGGATTTCAATGACGCAGTTCACCGTCAACGCCGACCGCATCGACCCGTACAAGAATTTCAAATTCCGCTTGAAGTGGGACGGACGCTATGTCGCCGGCGTCTCGCGCGTCGGGCCGCTGAGGCGCACGACCGAAGTCATCGAATATCGCGAGGGCGCCAGCCCTTCACTGGCGCGCAAACTGCCGGGCGTCACCAAATTCGAGCCGGTCGTCGTCGAGCGCGGCGTCTCGCACGATCTCGAATTCGAGCGCTGGGTGAACAAGGTCTGGAGCCCCGACGGCGCGGCGGGCGCCGAATCCTCGCTCAAGGATTTTCGCAAGGACGTCGTCCTCGAACTCCTCAACGAAGCGGGCCAGGTGGCGATCGCCTATGTGATCCGCCGCTGCTGGCCGTCCTGCTTCGAGGCGCTGCCGGCGCTCGACGCCAATGGCTCCGCCGTCGCCATCCAGCGACTCGTGCTGGAAAACGAAGGCTGGGAGCGCGACGCTTCCGTCGCCGAGCCCGCAGAGCCGTCCTACGAGTGATTTCTCTGCGGACGGTCGTTGTGGCCCGGCGGCCCCAGCCGCGCTATGAAGGAGCGAGTCGGCGCTAACGCCGCGCGCATCGGGAGGCGGGGATGTATAAGAAGATTCTGGTCGCGGTCGATATCAGCGAGGCCGACGTCACGCAGCTCGCGCTCGAAGCGGCGGTGGCCCTCGCAAAAGTGGAGCAGGACGCGCAGCTGCGGCTCATCAACGTCCAGCCGCTCGTTCCAGTGGCCTTCATCGACTACATCCCGCCGAATTTCGACGAAGAGATGCGCGAGGCGACCGAAAAGGACCTCACCGCGCTGCGCGCGAAGATTTCCTATCCGGCGGAGCGCATCTCCTCGATCGTGCGCTTTGGCGCCGTCTATCCGGAAGTGCTCGCCGAGGCCGAGGAATGGGGCGCCGACCTTGTCGTGGTCGGGTCGCACCGCCCGACGATGGCCACCTATCTCCTGGGCTCCAACGCCAAGACGATCGTGCGTCACGCCAAATGCTCGGTGCTCGTGGTGCGCAAATAGGCGCGGTGACACTCTCTTGGTCCGCCGCTAGACTTCGCCGATGCTCCGATTCGCGCCTATCGCGATTGCCTCGTGCCTCCTGTTCGCCGGCGGCTCAGCCGCGGCGAAAGCGCCCGCCGATGCGCGGCTGCTGAAGCGCGGGCGGGCGATCGCGCAGCAAAATTGCGGCGGCTGCCATGCGGTCGGCGCGCGCGGCGAGAGCGCCAATCCGAAATCGCCGCCGTTTCGCCAGCTCGCGCGAAAGTATCCGCTGAGCAATCTCGAAGAGGCGCTCGCCGAAGGCATCGTGGTCGGCCACGAGGGAGTGGAGATGCCGCCGTTCCGCCTCAGCGCCGCGCAGATCGACGCGCTGCTCGCCTATCTCGGCTCCATCCAGAAATAGCGTCTGGCGCGACTGCCGGCGCGAATGGACGCGATGGTTGATATTCCGATCGACAGGCTGTTCGCGGGTCGTCCGCGCGAGATCGCGCCGGGCCGCAAAAGCGCGATCCGCAAGGAGCCGCTTCCGCCGCCCTGGCGCATCGAGGCGGAGGGGCTTGTCGGCGATCGGCAGGCGGACCGGCGCCATCATGGCGGCGCCGAGAAAGCGCTGCACCACTATCCGCGCGAGCATTACGACGCCTGGCTGACAGACTTGCCGGAGCTTGCGCAGGAATGGCGTCCCGCCGCCTTTGGCGAGAACATCTCGACGTTCGGGCTCACCGAAGATTCGGTCTGCGTCGGCGACGTCTTTGCGTTCGGTGGCGCGCGCCTGCAGGTGAGCCAGGGGCGGCAGCCGTGCCTGACCCTCAATTTCCGCTTCGGCCGGCGCGATATGGCGCGGCGCACGCAGGAGACCATGCGCTGCGGGTGGTATTATCGCGTTCTCGAGCCGGGCGAGGCGCGCCCCGGCGATTCGCTGCGGCTCATCGAGCGGCCGCAGCCGGACTGGCCGCTCGCCCGACTCTACGCCTTGCTGTATGCGCGTGCGCGCGCCTTCGACGAACTCGCGGCGATGGCCGCGCTGCCGGAGCTTGCGCCGAACTGGCGCGAGCTTGCGCGCCGGCGGATCGAAACGCGCAAGGTCGAAGACTGGACGCGCCGGCTTGGCGGATAGCCTGGCGGAGAGTAGGGATTTTTGGCGCCCGGCAGTTTGCGCCGCGCGTCCGCACGCGCGACGTTTGAGCCGGTCCGACGAATGAAACTTGCAGGCGCTCGATGAAAGACGTGGACAGGAAGGAACACCCGACGGTGCGCCGAGCGTTGGATCTGATCGATCCAGTCGGCTACCTGCTGACCGAAGTCTTTCATCTTCTCGGACTCTTCGCGATCGGCGGCGCGACGGTCTGGGCGGCGGCGAAAGCCTTTCTCGAAATGACGACGAAGGGTCACGCGACGATCGAAGATCTGTTGCTGCTCTTCATCTATCTCGAGATCGGCTCCATGGTCGGCATTTATTTCCGCACCAACCACATGCCGGTGCGCTTCCTCCTCTATGTCGGCATCACCGCGCTCACCCGTCACATGATCGGCTATGTGCAGATGGAGTCGGTCCCGGACGTCGGCATACTGATCCTCGCGGGCGCGACGCTCATTCTCTCGCTCGCCGTCCTGACGATCCGCTACGCCTCGGCGCGATTCTCCTCCAAAGCCGGGGACGGCGTCGCCGAGTGAGTGGGCTTTGTCCCCCTCAGTTCTTCATCTTTGAGAGCGCGTCGCGGCAGTCCGGCGAGACTTCGTCCTTATGCGCCTGAAAACAGGCGAGGATGCGCCCGCCGCCCGGCATCACATTGCTGCACAGGCGCGAGTAATCCGCCTTGCATCTTTCTTTCACGTCGTCCGGAATCTGATTGCCTGGAAGGGCCTGCGCGGGCGCGATGGCGAAGCAAAGGACGATCGGCAACAGGGTCAGGGAACGGCGCATTTTGACAATCCTGGGGTTGACGTTCCGGACGAAGGCGATCGCCCGATGGACGGATTGTGGCCCGCCCGGCGCGACCAGGGCAAGGGGGCCGATCAGCCGAGCAGCCGGTCGCCAGCCGCGCTTCAAATCGCCGCGCTTCGCCTTTGCGGGCGCGGCTTTGCGGGAGAGGCCGCTCTGGTCTAAGAGAAAGCGGCAAAAAGTTTGAGGAAAAAATGGCCGCAATACCGAACTTTGCATCGATTCCCTTCGCGCCCGTCGCGCCCGAGCAGGAGGCGAAGCCCCGCCGCTGGCTGACGCCGGAGGGGATCGAGGTGAAGAACGCCTATGGCCCGGAGGATGTCGAGGGTCTCGGCTTCGCCGACGGCTATCCCGGCGTCGCGCCCTATGTGCGCGGACCCTATCCGACCATGTATGTCGCCCAGCCCTGGACGATCCGCCAATATGCCGGCTTCTCCACGGCCGAGGACTCGAACGCCTTCTACCGCCGCAACCTCGCCGCCGGCCAGAAAGGCCTCTCGGTCGCCTTCGATCTCGCGACCCATCGCGGTTATGACTCCGACCATCCGCGCGTCATGGGCGACGTCGGCATGGCGGGCGTCGCGATCGACTCGATCTACGACATGCGCACGCTCTTCGACGGCATTCCGCTCGATCAGATGTCCGTGTCGATGACCATGAACGGCGCGGTGCTGCCCGTTCTCGCGCTCTTCATCGTCGCCGCCGAAGAGCAGGGCGTGCCGGCGGAGAAGCTGACCGGCACGATCCAGAACGACATTCTCAAAGAATTCATGGTGCGCAACACCTACATCTATCCGCCCGAGCCCTCGA
This sequence comes from Methylocystis sp., assembly GCA_051061385.1. Classification (GTDB taxonomy): domain Bacteria; phylum Pseudomonadota; class Alphaproteobacteria; order Rhizobiales; family Beijerinckiaceae; genus Methylocystis. Next base: position 54,163 of record JBPFDX010000025.1, on the reverse strand, counting down.
TGCGGATCGTGTCGGATATTTTCGCCTACACCTCCAAGCATATGCCGAAGTTCAACTCGATCTCGATCTCCGGCTATCACATGCAGGAGGCCGGCGCCTCGGCCGATCTCGAATTGGGCTACACGCTCGCCGACGGCGTCGAATATGTGCGCGCCGGCGTTGCGGCGGGCCTCGACATCGACGCCTTTGCGCCGCGCCTCTCCTTCTTCTTCGCCATCGGCATGAACTTCTTCATGGAGGTGGCGAAGCTGCGCGCCGCGCGCCTGCTCTGGGCGCGGCTGATGAAGGATCTTGGCGCCAAGTCCGAAAAGAGCATGACGCTGCGCACCCACTGCCAGACCTCGGGCTGGTCGCTCACCGCGCAGGACGTTTACGTCAACGCCATCCGCACCTGCGTCGAGGCGATGGCGGCGACGCAGGGCCACACGCAATCGCTGCACACCAATGCGCTCGATGAGGCGCTGGCGCTGCCGACCGACTTCTCGGCGCGCATCGCCCGCAACACGCAGATCGTGCTGCAGGAGGAAAGCGGCACGACGCGCATCATCGATCCCTGGGGCGGCTCCTATTACGTCGAGCGCCTGACCGCGGAACTCGCCAAGCGCGCTTGGGCGCATATCGAAGAGATCGAGGCGCTGGGCGGCATGGCGAAGGCCATCGCCGCGGGAGTGCCCAAGCAGCGCATCGAGGAAGCGGCGGCGAAGACGCAGGCGCGCATCGACAGCGGAACGCAGGTCGTCGTCGGCGTCAACAAATATCAGCCGGTGAACGACGCCAAGCCGAATGTGCTCAAGGTCGACAACGCCGCCGTGCGCGCCGCGCAGCTCGACAAGCTGAAGCGGCTTCGCGCGGAACGCGACGAGGCGACGACACAAGGAGCGCTGAACGCGCTGACCGAAGGCGCCACGTCGGGCGCCAATCTCCTCGACCTCGCCGTGAAGGCGGCGCGCGCGAAGGCCAGCGTCGGCGAAATCTCCTTCGCGCTGGAGAAAGTCTTCTCGCGCCACAAGCCGAAGGCCAATGTGATCTCCGGAGTCTATGCCAAAGAGGCGGGCAAGGAGAGCGTTCAGGTCGGCCGCGTGGTCGGCATGACGCGCGACTTCGAGGACAATACCGGGCGCAAGCCGCGCATTCTCGTCGCCAAGATGGGTCAGGACGGCCATGATCGCGGCCAGAAGGTCATCGCTTCGGCCTTCGCCGACATGGGCTTCGACGTCGTCATCGGCGATCTCTTCGCGACGCCCGACGAGGTCGCTCAGAAGGCGAAGGAAGCCGACGTGCATATCGTTGGCGTCTCGACCATGACCGCCGGCCATCTGACGCTGACGCCGGAACTGCGCGACGCGCTAAAGCGCGCCGGGCGCGGCGACATCATGATGGTCGTCGGCGGCGTTATTCCGCCCGATGATTTCCAGGCCTTGTATGACTCTGGCGCGGCCGCGATCTTCCCGCCCGGCACCAATATTCCGCTGGCGGCGGAGAAGCTGCTGTACGAGTTAAACATTCGGCTGGGCTTCGCGCAGCGCGAAGTGGCGAAGGCGGTTTGATAATTCGATCGCGATGACCGGTCCCGTCGTCATGCCCGCGCTTGTCGCGGGCATCCACGTTCAGCGCCGCACGATTACGTGGATGGCCGGGACGAGCCCGGCCATGACGTTCTCCCTCAATGACGCTAGATATGGCTAGGACAGGGAGAGCACGATGGACGAAGACGCTTTCAACATGGCCATTCGGAAGTTTCTCAAGGAGGTGGGCGTCACCTCGCAGCGCGAGATCGAGCGCATCGTGCGCGAACATAAGGCTTCGGGCGACCGCTTGAAGCTGCGCATGACGCTGACGGCGGAAGACACGCCGCTCCACCACGTCGTCGAAAGCGAGATCGACGTTCGCTGACGCGGTCAGATCGTCGGCGGCTCGACCAGGCGGGCGGCTTCGGCGATCTCCGCCGCGAACGCCCGTATCTGCTGCTTCTCCGACTCGAGCGTGAGTTTCGCCTCGGCGCTCGCCAGGGCGTCGGCGGACTGACGAAGCGCGGCCTTGCCGAAGGTCGTCGGATCGTCGCGCGTCAGACCGAGCAGAATTTTCTGCAGCCAGATCTGCACTTCGACCATCGCGGCGCCGTCGCGCGCAATGGGGCGAAAGAAATCCTCGAACATGTCGCCGACGTCGAGCGGCGGCAGATGAATATTGGGGAAGGTCACTTCCGCCGCGCTGCGCGTCTCCCAGAGAGCCAGAAGGCGGGCGCCGCGCGTGAGCACCTCGATGGCGGTGCCGGGATCATTGATCGCCGGCGAGAGGGCGCGTGAGGCGATTTCGCTGAGCACGATGAGGCCGAAGCGCGGATCCTGCTCGAAGGTTCGATTGTCGCCGATCGAGAACACGCTCCGCACCGTCTCGCTCAGCTGCTTGAGCCGCTGCTGATCGACATTCGGACATGCGATGTAACAAAGCGGCTTGGTGCGATGCGCGAAGGAACCCGGATTGACTTCGATCCACACGGTCGCGCCCGTCTCTTCGGCCGCCTCCTGCGCCGCTTTGAGATCCATGTGAAGGACATAGCCGGGCTGCTGGGCGTGGATCGGCGTGGCGCTCGCCGGCTGAGGCGCCGTTGAAGGATGGCATCCCAGATAGGGCGATTCGAGGCGCTCCTTCAGCGCGTCGGCGGTGGCCTTTTCAACGCGCGGCAGAAGGTCGGAAAAACGGCCGAACTCGCGCAGCAGATCGATCCAGCGAATGAAATTCCAAAACATCAGCGCGATCACGATCAGCGTGACGAAAAACAGCAGAAGCCGTCCGGCGCCGCCGTAGACGCCTGCTTTCAGCGTGACGATTCCGACAAGGCTGAAGACGAATGCGCCGAGGAAGGTCGCGATGACCTTCTGGGACGTCTTTTCTTCGAGCAGAATCTGCGTTGCGCGCGGCGTTGCGCTGGACGCGGCGCTCGCGATCGCCGCCGCCATAATGCCGAGCGAGAAGGTCGACACCGCCAGCATGGAGGAGGCGAGGATCGTCAGCACGCTCTCGAGAGCGTCGGCGCCGAGTTCTCGGTCGAACCATTCCGGCACATGGCCGCGCAACAGAAAGGCTGCGAAGGCGGTGGCGCAGGCGACGATCGCATAAAGCGTGACGCGCACCCACAGCTGCTGAAAAAAATGCGACAGCCGCCAGGCCCATTTGCGTTGCATGTCGCCTTCCCCCTGAAGCGCCGCCCATCGCGCTCGAGAGGAAAGTAGCGCGCGCCGGCAAAAGCCACAGCGGGTCAGTGGCAGGAAGGGCGAGGTTGCTAGGGCCTGCCGCCCGGGACAAGAGAGAAACGTCGGTTTCTCATAGCGCCGGAAAATTTCGGGCGCTTGGCCTCTCGCGAACTCTTAGGGCTATTTGAGACGCAAAGAACAGAACAAAAGCAATGTAGCCGCGCTTCCAAGATTAGGTCTTGCGGAAGGCCTGCCTTGCGCCTGCGCCGGCAGGCCCCCGCCGCACAGCGCAACCACGCATCTCGTGATCGCGCTGAGCTCCATTACATGCGGCCTCAGGCCTGATTGGACGAGCCGTCACCAGCAGGTGCAGCCGCCGCTATAGCCATAGTAGCCGGGGTAGGCCGCGCCATAATAGCCGGAGCCATAGTAGCCGTAAGGCGCGCTTGCCGCCGCCCCGAGCGCCAGGCCGGTTGCGAGGCCCGCGACGCCGAGGCCCCATCCGCCGCCGCCATAGCCCCAGCGTCCCCAGCCCGGGCGCCGCCATCCGCCATAGCCCCAGTAACCGGCGCCGCCCCATCCCGGGCCCCAGCCCCAACGATGCCAGGCGGAGGCGGGAGTGGACACAGACAGCGCGCCCGCGATCGTCGCTGCGGCGAGGGCCGTCGTAAGCAGCTTGCGTGAGCTTTTCATTGTGGAATCTCCAGATCCATGCTGACGCCGCCCCGGCCACACCGCGTAACGCGAGACCAGTTTGCTTGTTCCATGACGGGCAACGGTGGGGCTCGGGCTGAGTATTTGTGTGCGGCGGAATGCAAGCGCGCTGACGTAGCGCAGCGAACTTCCTTGACCTCAAGATGCGCCTGCGCTATCTGGCGCGTCTCGCGTGCGCGCTCGCGGGGGAGTAGCTCAGTTGGTTAGAGCGCCGGCCTGTCACGCCGGAGGTCGCGGGTTCGAGCCCCGTCTCTCTCGCCATGGCTCGCACAACTTCTGATCTTCACAAATCGCCGTCCTGAGCTTTGACAATGGCGTTGTCAAAGCAGGCTGTTGTTTCGGCGATCGATAGATCGAACATATGCGCGAGTCATCGGGCGTGCTATGCGAGCGCTGCGACTGCCTGCATCCGCTTTGTCACGCCTCTTTGCCTTTCCTTCGCGCCTGCATTAAGCCTCGCGCCATATAGGGAGACGGACGTTGGACGATGACATGCGCAGGCGGCGCATCCGGGTGCGCGCCTGGCGGCGAGGCATGCGCGAAATGGACATTCTGATGGGCCGCTTCGTGGACGCGCGGGTCGAGGCGCTTCCCGGGGCGGCGCTCGCCGAACTCGAGGCACTGCTCGACCTTCCGGACGACGCGGTCTACCGGTGGCTGTCCGGGGCTGAACAGCCCCCCGCCGAGCGTGACACGCCGCTTCTACGGCAGATCATCGACTTCCATCGCCATGACGGGCCCATCCATTGAGCGTGGCGGCGACAAAGCTCAAGAAGGCGGCGGCGGGGATTGAGGCCGCGCGCTCGGGGCTCATTAAGGGCGAACGGCTGATCTTCGCCCATGCGCCGGACGGCTTCGACGCCTTCGTCAGCGCCGATCTTGCGCGGGTTTTGGCGCGCGAGGCCGAGGGGCGGGCGGCCGTCTTCGTCCATGTCGCGCGCGACGCCGCGCGTTCGGCGGCCTTCCGGGCCGCCTTGCGCTTCGCCAATCCCGACGCCGAAATCCTCGACATTCCCGGATGGGATTGCCAGCCCTACGACCGTGTGTCGCCGCACGCGGGCGTCGTGGCGCGGCGCATGACGGCGCTGTCGCGGCTCACCCGCGCCAAATCCTCATTCGAGCGGCCGCGCGTGGTCACGACCACGGTCGATTGTTTGCTGCAACGCGTTCCCCCGCAGAAGCTGGTCGCCGCCGAAAGCTTCGCCGCAGCGCCGGGAAACGTCGTGAAGCTCGACGAACTGGCGCTCTGGCTCGAGGCGAACGGCTTCGTGCGCGCGAGCACCGTGCGCGAGACCGGCGAATATGCGCAGCGCGGCGGCATCGTCGATCTTTATCCGCCGGGCCTGCCGGCGCCGATCCGCCTCGATTTCTTCGGCGACACGCTCGAGTCGATCCGCTCCTTCGATCCGGACACGCAACGTGCGACGGGGCAGCTGCGCGCGCTCGACCTGACGCCGATGAGCGAACTGCGCCTCACAAGCGAAACGATGCGCCGGTTCCGGCAGTCCTACGCCGCGCGGTTTGGCGGCCAGACGCGCGGCGATGCGCTTTACGAGGCGGTGAGCGAAGGTCGGCGCTTCCACGGCATGGAGCATTGGCTGCCGCTCTTCTATGAGCGCATGGATACGCTCTTCGACTATCTCGGCGACGCGCCGATCTTGCTCGATGCGCTCGTCGAGGACGCGGCGACGGAGCGCGTCAAGCAGATCGAGGACTATTACGACGCGCGCAAATATACGCATGATCTCGATCCCGCCGCCTCGAACTACAAGCCGCTGGAGCCGCGCGAACTCTATCTGTCGATCGAAGAATGGCGGGGAGCCATCGAGCAGCGCGCGGCGGCGCAATTCTCGCCCTTCGCCGCGCATGAAGGCGAGAAGGCGATCGATTGCGGCGCGCGGCCCGGCCGCGACTTTGCGCCGGAGCGCAATACGCCAGACGTGAATGTGTTTCAGGCGGCCGCAGACCATGTCGAGAAGCTGCGAGACGACGGCGTAAAAGTCGTCGTGACCGGCTGGTCGGAAGGCTCCTGCGAGCGGCTTGGCCATGTGCTCGCTGAACATGGGCTGCAGGATCTGCCGCGCGTGGCCTCGCTTCCCCAGGCGCTGTCGCACGCCGTCGCCATCGGGGTCCTCGGAATCGAGCGTGGTTTCGAGACGGACGCCTACGCGGTTCTGGGCGAGCAGGATATACTTGGCGATCGCTTCGTCCGTCGCCGTCGCCCGCGCAAGCCGAGCGAAAATCTACTGGGCGAAGTCGCCGCGCTATCCGCCGGCGATCTCGTCGTGCATGTCGATCACGGCATCGGCCGTTTCGTGGGCCTTGAAACGATCTCCGCGGCCGGCGCGCCGCATGATTGTCTCGAACTCCACTATGCGGGCGGCGACAAGCTCTATCTGCCGGTCGAGAACATCGAACTCCTGACGCGCTATGGCGGCGAGGACGCCGAAGCGCAGCTTGATCGGCTTGGCGGCGCGGGCTGGCAGTCGCGCAAGTCGCGGATGAAGAATCGCATCCGCGAAATGGCGAAAGGCCTGATCGAGATCGCGGCGCAACGGCAGCTGCGCGAGGCGCCGAAACTCATGCCGCCGGAAGGACTCTACGACGAGTTCTGCGCGCGCTTTCCCTATGACGAAACCGAGGATCAGCTCGCCGCCATCGAGGCGACGCTCGACGATCTCGCCGCGGGCCGGCCGATGGATCGACTCGTTTGCGGCGACGTCGGCTTCGGCAAGACCGAGGTCGCGCTGCGCGCCGCCTTTTGCGCCGCGATCAACGGCAAGCAGGTGGCGGTCGTCGCGCCGACGACTTTGCTCGCGCGTCAGCATTACAAGACCTTCACCGAGCGCTTCGCCGGCCTGCCGGTGCGAGTCGGCCGGCTGTCGCGCATGGTCGGCGCCGCCGAAGCGCGCCAGACCAAGAAGGACCTCGCCGACGGGCGAGTCGAAATCCTCATCGGCACCCACGCCGTGCTCGGCAAGACCGTGAGCTTCAAGGATCTCGGACTCGTCGTCATTGACGAAGAGCAGCATTTCGGCGTCGGGCATAAGGAGCGGCTGAAGGAATTGCGCGCCGAGGTGCATGTGCTGACGCTCTCGGCGACGCCGATCCCGCGCACGCTGCAGCTCGCCATGACGGGCGTGCGCGAGCTTTCGATCATCGCCACGCCGCCGATCGACCGGCTCGCTGTGCGCAGCTTCGTTTCGCCCTTCGATGCGCTGATCGTTCGCGAGGCGCTGCTGCGCGAGCGCTATCGCGGCGGCCAGGCCTTTTTCGTTTGTCCGCGCATCGACGACCTCGAAGAGGCCGCCGCGTTTCTGCGCGAGAACGTGCCGGAATCGAAGTTCATCATCGCCCATGGGCAGATGAGCGCGAGCGAGCTCGAAGACAAGATGTCGGCCTTCTACGACGGCAAATTCGACATTCTGCTGTCGACGACGATCGTCGAATCGGGTCTCGACATTCCGCGCGCGAATACGCTCATCGTCTGGCGCGCCGATATGTTCGGCCTCGCGCAGCTCTATCAATTGCGCGGCCGCGTCGGGCGATCGAAACTTCGCGCTTATGCAATCTTCACCACGCCGGCCAACCGCACGATCACGCCGCAGGCGCAAAAGCGTCTCGAGGTGCTGCAGTCGCTCGATACGCTCGGCGCAGGATTCCAGCTTGCGAGCCACGATCTCGACATCCGCGGCGCAGGCAATCTGCTCGGCGAAGAGCAGTCGGGCCACATCAAGGAAGTCGGTTACGAGCTTTATCAGCAGATGCTCGCCGACGCGATCACGCTGCTGAAAGCCGGCATCGAGGAACCGCAGGAGGAGGCCTGGTCGCCGACGATCGCCATTGGCGCGCCCGTCACGATACCGGAAGACTACGTCGCGGATCTGACGCTGCGCCTGCAGCTCTATCGCCGTCTGTCGACGCTCGAAACGGATCAGGACATCGAGTCGTTCGCCGCCGAGATGATCGACCGTTTTGGCCCGATCCCGCCGGAGGTGGAGCAGCTGTTGGAGATCGTCGCGATCAAGGCGCTCTGCCGGCGCGCGCATGTCGAGAAGATCGACGCCGGCCCGAAGGGCGTCATCGTCGCCTTCCGCGAAGACAAATTCGCCAATCCCGCCGGGCTCGTGCGCTTTGTCGCGGAGCAGGGGACAGGCGCCAAAGTTCGTCCCGACATGCGCGTGGTGTTCATCCGCGAATTCGACAGTATGAAACAGCGCCTCGCGGGAACGCGCCGACTTCTGCGCACCCTTGTCGAGATCGCGGAGAAGAAGGCGGCTTAACAGCTCGTTTCGCTGTTGCGAGAAGACTCGTCAGCGCATGGGATGCGCTCGCAAAGGCGCGGGACAGCTTTCGATATTCACGCGCTCGCGCGTGACGATTCGCCTATCGCCGAGCGGCCTGATCTGTGACAAAGTTGCAGACGTTCAACGGTGCCTGGCGTTCGCTAGGCGCGCCAAATGCGCGAAGCTCCACAAATGATTCGTCGCGCCTGCGCCGAATGGAGCATTCGCGATAACCATCGCCAGGGAGGGCGCCCATGACGACGCGGAAACAAACCTCGCGCGGAAAAATGCTTGCGGCGAGCGCCGCCGCTTTGCTCCTCGCCGCCGGATTCTCCGCGGCGCAGGCGCAACAGAGCGGCGCCGATCACGGCGGCATGGACCACAGCAAAATGGACCACGGCGCGATGCAGCATGGCGGCGCCGCTGCGCCGACGCAGTGGGCGGACCCAGGCAAGGCTCAGTCGGGCGCCTCTGAATCCGGCAAGGCCGAAGAGCAAAAAGGCGACACAGGCAAGGCCAACGAAGGTCATGCAGGCCATCATGGCATGGGCGGCATGATGGGCGGCATGTCCGGCATGGGCCATGGCGGCGGCCAGAGCGGCGGCGGTGTGGGCGGCATGTCGGGCATGGATCATGGCGGCGGTCAAAGCGGCGGCGGCATGGGTGGAATGATGGGCGGAATGTCAGGCATGCAGGGCGGCAAAGGCGGCGGCATGGGCGGCATGATGGGCGGCATGTCGCATTCGGGCGGCGGCATGATGAACAAGATGGTTTGCGGCTTCGCCGAACATCTCGATGGGCGGCTCGCTTATTTGAAGGCGGAATTGAAGCTGACGGACACGCAGACGGGTCCGTGGAACGCCTTCGAAGAGGCGTGGCGCGCCGTCGCACAGAAGGCCAAGCAAAAATGCGACGCCGCTGACATGCGCATGGATCATTCCAAGTCCGAAGTGCTGAACCACCTCACGATGATGGAAAACCATATGACCGACCATCTCGAGGTCGTGCGCGCGCAGAAGGCGGCCATCGAGTCGCTCTTCACCGCCTTGAGCGATGAGCAGAAGAAGACCGCGAATGCGACCCTGACCGGCATCATGAAGGTCGGCAAATCCATGAGCGACATGATGGGCGGCGGCATGGGTGGAATGATGGGCGGCATGTCGCATTCCGGCGGCGGCATGGGCGGCATGCAGCACTGATCGCAAGAGATGATTCCCGGCTGGGCGCGGGCCCGGCCGGGATGAGTTTTGATAAATTGTTTAAAGATTAACGACGCTCAAGAGCGCGCGCCCCGAAACCTCTACTCCACCGAAAACTCGCGCATCATGCCTGCGTCCTCATGTTCGAGGTTGTGGCAGTGATACATGAAGCGGCCCTTGAAATCGCCGAACGGCTTGACGATCCGCAGGCGTTCGCCCGGCGCGACGAGCACGGTGTCCTTCAGGCCGCTATCGATGAAGCCATCGCGGATAGAGGCGTAAGCGTCCTCATCGCCTTCGAAGCTGCGCTCGACGATCTCGAACTGCTGGCCGTGCAGGTGGATGGGATGCGCCATCGACATCATTCCCATCATGCCCATGCCGCCGCCCATTCCCATGCGGCCCATTCCCATTCGGCCCATGCCCATTCCGCCCATTCGGCCGCGCATCATGCCGCCGCCCATGTCGCCCATTCCCATGCCCATGCCCATGCCCATGCCCATGCCGTGCTCATGGAAAATTTCGATGAGCTGCGTGGTGTCAACGGGAATGCGCTCCTTAGGCTGAAGGTCATCGTGACCATAGGGCCGCCCGTTCAGGAACATGGCCATATGCGCCATGGTGATGGCGATCGGGATGGGATTGTCGAAATTGGCGACGTCTTCCCTGCGGATGCGCCGGATCGTGGAGAGCCTCTCCGGAAGCTTCCATGAGTCGTTCGAAGCCTTTGTCACCCGCGCCGTGAACAGGGGGAATTCCTCGCCCATCGCGAGATCGCTTCCCATCGCCATGGGCGGAACGAGGCCGTAGAACTCGCCGCTCAGCATGGTCAGTTTCGCGCCTTGCGCGCGGCCGCTGAAATCGACCAGAAGATCGACGCGCTCGGCGGGCGCGAGCATCACATAGGGACGCTTTTCCGGCTTCTCTAACAGTCCGCCGTCGACGCCGATGACGGTCAGCGGAGTCCGGTCGTCCCAGCACAGCTTGTAGATGCGGGCGTTCGAGCCGTTGAGGATCCGAAGCCGATATGCGCGGCTCGCGACGTCGAGCGCGAAATTGCGTTGTCCATTGACGAGCGCGCGGTCGCCATAAAAGCCGAACATGCTCGTATGCATGTCGTCGCCATAGGCGAGCTGATTGTCGTCGTCGAATGACCGATCCTGGATGACGAGCGGAACTTCGAATTCGCCGGACGGCAGACCAAGCGCGCGCTCTTCATCATCCTCGACGATGATTGCGCCAGCCAGGCCGCGATAGACCTGCGTCGCCGTCTTTTCGTGTGTGTGCGGATGATAGAAATACATGCCGGCGCGATTGCGGATCTCGAACTCGTAGACATAAGTCTCGCCGGGATCGATCGCCGCGGCCGGATGGCCATCCATCAGCATCGGCACATGCAGCCCATGCCAATGCGTGATCGTCTCCTCCGGCAGTTCGTTTCGCAGCCGGATGCGGACCTTCTGTCCTTTCGAGAAGCGCAGCAGCGGGCCGAGATAAGCATCCGGCGCCGCCGTAAGCGCATTTGGCGGACCTTTGATGAGATTGCCGGAGTAGCGCCAGACGCGCGTGGGCGCGCCGGTCAGGATCCGCGCCTCGTCGCGCTTGCAGATCAGGTCGAGGTCGACGTCAGGGTTAAAGGCGTCGGACGCCCGGTTCGGCGGGATCCGCCGCATCCCATGACCCTGTCCTTGGCCCTGTCCAAAAGCCGCACCGGCGGTCGCCGCCGCTGCGCCGGCGGCGAGCAGAAATCCCCGCCGCGACAATGGCCTGAAGCGCTCCATCATGCCCCCTTAGCGGCGTTCGAGCGCCGCTAAAATTAGATGCTTCTTATATAAACGCCTCTCTAACCATTGATAACTGCGGCAAAAGGCGTCATCGTTTTCACGGGGGCGCGTTTTCGTTTAAAGGCGGCTATAATTCCGCGAGTGGCGCGGCCCGATCACTTACCCAGATCGACGATGCAAACAGCGGCGGCGCTGGAGCGCGGCTTTCCTTCGCTATGAACGACAGCAGCGGACAACATGCCTCCAGCGCGACCCTGGCCGTAGATTTTCTTCGGCGACGTCGCGGCGCTTTCGTGCGCCCGCGCTTCCTGCTGTTTCTGCTCCTGGTTCTCCTCGCGCATCTGTGCGTGCTGGCGTTCCTGCTCTGGCAGGATTGGCGGCTCGCCCGCGAAGCGCCGGCGGTCGTCGAGGAAATCCCGGTCGAGGTGATCGCCGAACCGCCGCCCCCGCCGCAGCAACCCCCTGCGCCCGAGGCTGAAAAGCCGCCGGAGGAGCAAAAACAGCAGCAGAAGCCGCCCCCGCCGCCGCTCGAGGACGAAAAGCCCGCGTTCGACGCCCCCGAGGCCGAAAGCAAGACCAAGTCCGACGTCAACGCGCCTGAGGAGAAGGACCTCAAGACGCCGAAGAACGCCCCGGAGAAGGACGCGCCCAAGGACGAGAAGCCTCAGGGCATGAAGGACGGCGAGGACGAGGATGCAAAGGCGAAGGCGCCCGAGGAGGCCAAGGAGGCCCCGCCCGATGAAAAGAGCGACGCCGAGATCATCGAGCGGGCCGCCCCCGAAGCCAAGCCGCAGGAGAAGCCGGACCCCAATGAGAAGGGGCGGGTCAAAAAGGGCGAGGCCAACTCCATCGCCGATCAGCTCGCCGCGCTCGCGCCGATCCCGGACTACAAGCTCGCGGCGCCGCGCAAGTTTTCGCCAGTCGGCGGCGGCCACGCGAAGACCACCTATCTGACGATCCTCTACGGCATGATCATGCCGCACATGCGCATTCCTCCGCGCGTGCGGGGAAGCGGAATAATCGGCAGGGGCGCGGTCGTGTTCTACATCGACGAGTCGGGGAATCTCACCCATCAGGCTCTGCAGCAATCGAGCGGCGCGCCCGATCTCGACGCCGCCGCGCTCGCCGCGGTGCGCCGGGCCGCGCCTTTCCCGCCGCCGCCGCGGGGTCTGCCGCGTTCGATGCTGTTCAGCTACGCGACGAAGTAGCGCCTGCGGCTCTCTTGGAACGCTCGACTAAATCAGCGCGATCGCCGAGACGAGCCGCCCATAGTCAGGCTCGCGGCGGTGGACGCTGCGGCGGTAGCTGAAGCAGCGCGCCTCATCAGCATAAGTGTCGACGCCGAGGTCTTCGAAGGAAGCGACGTCCAGCGCTTCGACACGCGAGGCGATAAAGCCCGGCAGATTGAAAGTCGCGTGGCCCTCGCGGTCCGTCGGCGTAAAGAAGCGCACGAAAGATTCGTCCGCCTCGCGAAACCGCGCCACGAATTCCGGCCCGACCTCATAGCTCGTCGCGCCGATCGCCGGTCCAAGCGCGACATGGATGTCCGAGCGCCGCGCGCCCTGGGCTTCCATCTCCGTGACGGTGGCTTCAATCACCCCGCCGAGCGCGCCCTTCCAGCCGGCGTGGCAGGCGCCGATGACGCGCGCCTTCGCGTCGGCGAACAGCAGCATGCCGCAGTCCGCGCCCGTGACGCCGAGCGCGAGTGAGACTTCGGCGGTGACGACGCCGTCGCAGCGCGGCCGCGCTTCGGCGCTCCACGGTTCTTGAACGGCGCGCGCGTCCGCGGAATGGATCTGAAACGGCACCAGCAGGCGCTCGGCGTCGACCCCAAGCCGCGCCGCCATGCGGGCGCGATTCTCCTCGACATGCGGCGGCGCGTCGCGCGAGCCTACGCCGCCGTTGAGCGAGGCGTAGACCCCTTCGGACACGCCGCCATCGCGGGTGAAAAAGGCGTGGCGCAGGTTGGGCAGGCTGAGATTTTGCGCGGTGAGCGCGGGCGTATCGACCGACATCGCGCCGATATTACACGAAAAATCCCGGCAGGTCGGGCATTTCGGGATGCGTGACCGCCATCACCTTGAACAGTCCGCCCATCTGATGGCGAGCGTCGTCAACCCCGGCGAGGCGTTCGAACGCGTCGACGATCGCCTGCGCCTGCTCGGGCGTCGCCTTTTTCGACAAGGTCTCGGCCCGGCGTTCGATGCCAAGCTGCAGCAGAAAATGCGCCTGCGTCACCGGGCCCAACACCTTGGCGCCGCGCGCCCGCGCGGCGCGCGCGAGAGCCGCGAAATCGACGTGCGCGGTCAAATCCGCCTCTCCCGGAGCCGCGAGCGGATCGACATAGGCGTGGCGCGACACCGCCTGCAGGCTGTCGCCGAGCGAGGTCTGTTCGTAGCCGTAGTCGATGAGCAGCAGCGCGCCGCCCTCAGCGACGAGCCTCGTCGCGATGTCGCCCATCAGCTCCTGCCCAGCGGCGTTCACTTCGATGATCGACCCGTCGCGCGCTGGAACGTTCAGCGCCGTCTCAATCTGATCAGACAGCCCGTAGGCGAGTTCGCCCTGAGCGTCGAGGCCGACGAGTTGTTCGCGCCAGCCGCCAGCGGTCTTGACGTAATGCCTGACCGGCAGCGCGTCGAAGAACTCATTGGCGAGAATGAAAGCCGGTCCGTGCGGCGTCTCGTCGAAGTTCAGATGCCACTGCACCGGCTTTGCGGCTCTGGCGAGCGTCTGGCGTTGCGTCTCGCGCAGAACCGGACTGGTCTCGACGAGGTGCACGCTCACGGCCGAAAAGAAGTTCGGCGCAATCGGCGTCACGCGCAGCACGTCGGACATCAGCGTGCCGCGGCCGGGTCCGAGTTCGATGAGCCGCGCTTCACTCGGCGCGCCCGCCGCGCGCCACGCTTCCGTGACCCAGACGCCGAGCAATTCGCCGAACATCTGGCTGATCTCCGGCGCGGTGACGAAATCGCCGTTCGCGCCGAAAGGATCGCGCGTCATGTAATAGCCGTAGCGCGGATGGGTCAGGCAGAGCGACATGTAGCGCTCGAGCGTCATCGGACCGTCATGCGCAATCGTCTCGACGATCTCTCTCTTTAAGGCGCTCATGCGGTCGCGCTCCTCGGGCGCAGGGCGAACATGATCGCCGCGACGCCAAGCAAAACAAGCGGCGCGGAAAGCGCCATGCCCATGGTCAGGCCATTGGGGAGCGCTTCCTGCACCGGATCGGGTTCACGAAAAAATTCGCAGAAAATGCGGGCGAGACCGTAGCCGACGCCAAAGAGTCCGGTGACGAGTCCGGGGTGCTTCAGCGCGCCGCGCCGCGCCGCGAACCATAACAGCAGGCCCAGCGCTACGCCTTCGAGACCGGCTTCATAGAGCTGGCTCGGATGGCGCGCAACGTCGCCGGCGCCGGGGAAGATCATCGCCCAGGGAACGTCGGTCTCGCGCCCCCACATCTCGGGCTTGATGAAATTGGCGAGGCGGCCGAAGAAAAGGCCGATCGGCGCGACGGCCGCGCAGACGTCGCTCGCGGTGAGGAGCGGAACGCCGCTGCGGCGGGCGTATAGGCCCATGCCGATCATCGCGCCGATAAGGCCACCGTGAAAGGCCATGCCGCCCTTCCATGTCTGAAAGATCTCCAGCGGATGCGCCAGGTAAAAAGCCGGATCGTAGATCAGCACATGTCCGAGGCGCCCGCCGATGATGACGCCGAAGGCGAGAAAGACGAGAAGATCGTCGAGAGACTCTCGGGTTGGCCGTGGCTGGCCGCGGCTCCACAGCGCGTCGTTGGAAACGAGCGCGCGCGCGCCGAGCCAGCCGAAGATGAAGCCGCCGATATAGGCCAGCGCGTACCACCGCAGCGGCAAGGGGCCGATGTTCACGGCGACGGGATCGACCATCGGAAAGGGAAGCACGAAGATCGGCATCAAGTAGGTCCGGGCGCGGGCGCGCGAGTCGAACCTACACGCCCTGCCTGTCTTTTACCCGCCGCCCTTAAGGATGTCATGCCCCTGCGGGCGCCTTCCCCCAAACACACGCGCGCGCCGGAGATCACGCCGCCATTTTCTGCGGCATGAACCGCCCGTAGAAGGTCTCGCCCTTGGCCGCCATGTCGCGCAGCAGTTGCGGCGGCTCGAAGCGCGGTCCGTATGTCGCGGCGAGCTTGTCGCAGAGCGCGACGAACGCCTTCGCGCCCATGCCGTCGATGTAGGAGATGACGCCGCCGGTGAATGGCGCGAAGCCGAAGCCGAGAATGGAGCCGACGTCGGCCTCGCGCGGGTCGGTGACGACGCCTTCCGCCATCACGCGCGCCGCTTCGACCGCCTGCGTCACGAGAAAGCGCTGCTTCATCTCGGCGACGTCGAGCGTGTCGGGATCGAGCTCATTTTGCGCCAGCGTCGAGAGGCCGGGCCAGAGGCTCTTCGTCCCATTCGCGTGATAGTCGTAGAAGCCCTTTGCGTTCTTGCGTCCGAAGCGGCCGTTTTCCTCGACCATGAAGCGCAGCACGCGCTCCTGCGCAGGATCGACGGAGCCTTTGCCGAGGTCCTTCTTCGTCGCCTGCAGGATTTTCCAGCCCAGATCGAGCGCGACTTCGTCATTGAGCGACAGCGGCCCGACCGGCATGCCCGCCATGCGGGCGACGTTTTCGATCATCGCGGGCGGCACGCCGTCGACGAGCATGATCTGCCCTTCGCGCACGTAATTCAGCACGCAGCGATTGGCGAAGAAGCCGCGCGAGTCGTTGACGACGATCGGCGTCTTCTTGATGACGCGGACGAAGTCGAGCGCCGTCGCCAGCGCGCGGTCGCTGGTTTTCTTGCCGAGGATCACTTCGACGAGCAGCATCTTCTCGACCGGCGAGAAGAAGTGAATGCCGATGAAATTCTCCGGCTTCTGCGCGGTCTCGGCCAGCGACGTGATCGGCAGGGTCGAGGTGTTGGAGGCGAAGATCACGTTGCCGCCAACGACGTCCTGCGCGCGTTTCGTGACATCGGCCTTGACCGCGCGATCCTCGAACACGGCTTCCAGCACGAGATCGCATCCCTTGAGCGCGCCGTAGTCGGCCGTGGCGACGACGCGCGCCATCAGCGCATCTTTGTCAGCCGCCGTGGCGCGGCCCTTGGTCACCGACCCCGATATGAGCTTGTCGATGGTCGCCAGTCCCTTGTCGGCGCTCTCCTGGTCGCGGTCGATCAGAACCACGTCCAGCCCATTGAGCGCTGAAACATAGCCGACGCCTGCGCCCATGAACCCGGCGCCGATAATGCCGATCTTCTTGAGATCGGTTGGACCGACGTCCTTGGGGCGATGCGCGCCCTTGTCCAGTTCGTTCTTCGAGAGAAACAGCGAGCGGATCATCGCCGCCGCTTCCTTCGAGCGCAGAATATGCGCGAACCAGCGCGACTCGACGGTCAGCGCCTGGTCCATCGGCAATTGCAGGCCCTCATAGACGGCGTGCAGAATGGCCTTGGCGGCGGGATAATTGTCGTAGGTCTCCCGACGATAGATGGCGTTGGCGGCGGGCCAGATCATCATGCCTGTCGGCGAGAACACGCGGCCGGAAGGATTCTTGAACTCCTTCGCGTCCCACGGCGCCTGCGCCTTGCCGCCCTTGGCGATGAAGGCGCGCGCGCGATCGACGATCTCGGCTTTCGGCGCGATTTCGTGCACGAGCTTGGCGCCGAGCGCCGCTTTCGGCTTGATCTGATCGCCCCTGAACAGGAACTGCAGCGCGTCGCCGGTCTGCATGATGCGCGCGACGCGCTGCGTGCCGCCGGCGCCGGGGAACAGGCCGACCTTGATTTCCGGCAGGCCGACCTTGGTCTTCTCGTCATCCGCCATCACGCGATAGTGACAGGCGAGCGCAAGTTCGAAAGCGCCGCCAAGGCACACGCCGTGAATGGCGATGGCGAAGGGCTTGCCGCAGGTCTCCAGCTTTCGATAGAGCAGCGAGAGCCGCCGCGAGAATTCGAAGAACTGCTTGTTCGCCGCTTCTTCGCCTTGCTCCTTGAGCGCTTTGGCGTATTGCGCGGCTCCATGCTGCAGCATGGAAAGATCGGCGCCGCCCGAGAAGGCGCTCTTGCCAGAGGCGATGACGCAGCCTTTGACGTTGGGATCAGCGACGACCGTGTCGATGATCTTTTCCAGCTCGTCCATCACGTCCGGCGTGATGACGTTCATCGAGCGCTCGGGCATGTCCCAGGTCGCAAGCGCGACGCCGTCGGCGCCGGTCTCGAAGCGGAAATTGACGAGGTTCATTGTTTGGCTCCCGAAAGATTTTGCGCTGTTATGAACCTCGTCCTTCGAGACGCCCGCTGGGCGGGCTCCTCAGGATGAGGTTCGAAACGCGTCCTTGCCCTGAAGAGCGAGCGAAGTTCGCGTCTCGAATGGCGAGGAAACTCTGCATACGCTCACACCCGCTCGACGATCGTCGCCGCGCCGATGCTGATGCAAAGCGAGACGAATTCAATGGTGTCAGGCCTCTTCAACGAGTTGAAGACCAGCGCTTCTGGCGGCGCGAACAAGATCGGCGTCGAGCGACGCGAGCGGCAGGTTTCGTCGCATGGCGAGTTCGAGATAGGCCGCGTCATATGACGTGAGGCGGTAAGCGACCGCCAATCGATGCACATCGGTGAACGCGCGTGCGCCGCTTTCCTCATCGGCCACGATCCTTAAAGATTGAAGCTCGACGAGAATCTCTTCAGCTGTCGTAGCGGCAAGCGATCCTTTGATCTGCGCTCGCGCGATGACCGCGCTAGCTTCGTAAAACCACAAAACCGGCACGAAGGCGATCGTTCCCGCCGCGATCATTCGCAAAATCCCGTCGGCGTAAGGATGAGCCTCCGTCTCGAAACACCAGCGCATCGCGATCGAGTTGTCGAGAACGAAGCTCATCCGCGTCCATGTTCGATCATGCTCTTGATGCTCTCGCCCGGCGGCAGCTTTGCGCCGCGCCGCAATTCCAGTATCCGGGTGGCGGCCATACTGGGCCGGTCGGCGTCTTCTTGCGCGTGAACGCCGCGGCGCGCCTCCCATAGCGCGACGGCTTCTGTCACCAGATCGCCTGGACTGCGTCCTGAACGCGCCGCCAGAGCGGCGATATGGGCTTCCTGCTGCGGCGAGAGAGTTATGCTCATACGGCCAGCCTATCACGGTTCGGCGAGGCTTACACCCGCTCCACGATCGTCGCTGTGCCCATGCCGGCGCCGATGCAGAGCGTGACGAGCGCGGTCGATTTCCCCGTGCGCTCCAGTTCGTCGATCGCGGTTCCCATCAGCATCGCGCCGGTCGCGCCGAGCGGATGGCCCATGGCGATAGCGCCGCCATTGACATTGACCTTGGCGGGATCGAGATCGAAGGCCTCGAGGTAGCGCAGCACGACGGCGGCGAAAGCCTCGTTCACTTCGAAGAGATCGATGTCGCCGACGGTCATGCCGGCGCGGTGCAGCACTTTCTTCGTCACGTCGACAGGTCCGGTCAGCATCAGCGCCGGCTCCGAGCCGATATTGGCGTAAGCGCGAATCTTCACGCGGGGTTTCAGGCCGTGTTTCTCGCCCGCCTCCTTCGAGCCGACGAGCACCGCCGCCGCCCCGTCGACGATGCCCGACGAATTGCCGGCGTGGTGGACGTAGTTGAGCTTCTCGATTTCGGGATGCGCCTGAATGGCGACGGCGTCGAAACCGCCCTGTTCCGCGTAAAAGGCGAATGACGGCTTCAGGCTCGCGAGCGCCTGCATGTCGGTGCCCGGCCGCATATGTTCGTCGCGGTCGAGCAGCGTGACGCCGTTGACGTCCTTCACCGGAACGATCGAATGTTTGAAACGGCCTTCTTCCCAGGCCTTCGCGGCGCGCTTTTGCGACTCGACCGCATAGGCGTCGACATCGTCGCGCGAGAAGCCGTATTTGGTCGCGA
Source organism: Methylocystis sp. (assembly GCA_051061385.1). Lineage (GTDB taxonomy): Bacteria > Pseudomonadota > Alphaproteobacteria > Rhizobiales > Beijerinckiaceae > Methylocystis. The sequence continues at coordinate 35,072 of JBPFDX010000025.1, read as the reverse complement.
TCAGATCGGCCGAGATCCCCTGCGGCATGAAATAGGCCGGTACCGCCATCGAGGGATCCATCGGCCAGGCGCCGCCGGAGGCGCCGATGCCGACGCGGCTCATGCTTTCGACGCCGCCGCCGATCGCGAGATCGTGCTGGCCTGACATGATCTCGCCAGCGGCGAAATTGACCGAATCCAGGCCCGAGGCGCAGAAACGATTGATCTGCACGCCCGGCACTTTGTGCGAGTAGCCAGCCGAGATCGCCGCCGCGCGGGCGATGTCGCCGCCGGCTTCGCCGACCGGATCGACGCAGCCGAGAATGATGTCGTCGACTTCAGGCCCTTCGAGCTTGTTGCGCTCCCTGATCGCCTGCAGCGCCGTGACGGCGAGGCCGAGCGAAGAGACCTCATGCAGCGAACCATCCGGCTTGCCGCGGCCGCGCGGCGTGCGAACGGCGTCGTATATAAAGGCGTCAGCCATGTCGTCTCCTGTAGCGGCGATCGGCAACCGGGCTTCGGCAGTCGGGAAGAACGTTCGCCGACGGCCGAAATCCGACTGCCTTTAAAACATCTCCTCGGTCAGCGACATCATCGTGTCGGCGCCGGCTGAAATGCGCGTCAGCCGCAGGCTCGTCTCGGGCAGCATGTGCTCCATGTAGAAGCGCGCCGTGAGCAGCTTGGCGTCCATGCGCGCCGCCTCGTGCGGCTCTTTCGATTTCTTCTCCACCGCCGCCTGCGCGATCTTCACCCAGATGACGCCGAGCGCGACGCGTCCGAAGAGATGCATATAGTCATACGACGCGGCGCCGGCATTGTCCGGCTTCGCCATCGCGTTCTGCATCAGCCACATCGTCGCCTTCTGCAGATCGTCGAGCGCCGACTTCACCGGCGCGGCGAAGCGCTTCATCGCGTCGTCGGCGACGAGCGGCGTCAGGAACTCCGTCGTGTCCTTGAAATAGGTCATGATCGCGCGGCCGCCGTCGCGCGGCAGCTTGCGGCCGACGAGGTCGAGCGCCTGGATGCCGTTGGCGCCTTCGTAGATCATGCTGATGCGCGCATCGCGCACGAACTGCTCCATGCCCCATTCGCGAATATAGCCGTGTCCGCCGAAGACCTGCTGGGCCCTCACGGTGTTTTCGAAGCCGACGTCGGTGAGGACGCCCTTGAGCACGGGCGTCAGCAGGCCGAGCCGGTCTTCCGCCGCCTGGCGCGAGGCGGCGTCGTCCGAACGATGCGCGATGTCGCTGTCGAGCGCGGCCGAGAGCGCGAAGCCGCGCGCCGCTTCGTTGAAGGCCTTCATCTCGAGCAGCATGCGCCGCACGTCCGGATGCACGATGATCGGGTCGGCGGGCTTTCCCGGATCCTTGGGCCCGGTAAGCGCGCGGCCCTGCAGGCGCTCCTTGGCGTATTGCGCCGCGTTCTGATAGGCGACCTCAGAGAGCGCGAGGCCTTGCATGGCGACGCCAAGCCGCGCCTCGTTCATCATCACGAACATGGCGTTCAGTCCGCGATTAGCCTCGCCGACGAGAAAACCCTGCGCGCCGTCGTAGTTCATGACGCAGGTGGCGTTGCCGTGGATGCCCATCTTTTCTTCGATGGAGCCGCAGCTGACGCCATTGCGCGGCCCGAGCGCGCCGTCGCCGTCGACGAGAAACTTCGGGACGATGAAGAGCGAGATGCCCTTGACGCCTGCGGGCGCGTCCTCGATGCGCGCCAGCACGAGATGCACGATGTTCTCGGTCAGATCGTGCTCGCCGGCGGAAATGAAAATCTTTTGTCCGGTGATCGAATAGGAGCCGTCGCCGCGCGGCGTCGCCTTGGTCGTCAAAAGGCCGAGATCGGTGCCGCACTGCGGCTCGGTTAAGTTCATCGTGCCCGACCAGCGGCCCTCCGCCATTTTCGGCACATAGAGCTTTTTCTGCTCGTCATTGCCGTGGCGCAGGAGAGCCGCGAGCGCGCCCTGGGTGAGGCCCGGATACATGGCGAAAGCCATATTGGCCGAGGAGGCGAATTCGTTCATCGCCATCGACAGCGTATAGGGCAGGCCCTGTCCGCCATATTCCTCGGGCACGGCGAGGCTGATCCAGCCTCCTTGAGCGAAAGCGTCATGCGCTTCCTTGAAACCCGGCGGGGTGGAGACGGCGCCGTCGTCATGGCGCGTGCAGCCCTTTTCGTCGCCCGACTGGTTGAGCGGCGCGAGCGCCTCTTCGCAGATTTTTCCAGCCTCGAGGAGGATTTGCGACATGACGTCCGGGGTCATGTCCGCGAAGCCTGGCAGATTGCCGAAACGCTGAAAATTCAAGACGTCGTTCAGGAGGAAGAGGGTATCGTCCACTGGCGCCTTGTAGCTCGGCATCAACGCCTCCTTGCAGGCCGGCGCTGGGGCTACGCCGTCGCGCCGCGATTCTCTCGGGCTCCGTCATAGGTAGAGAGGCGCCGCCGAGGGCGCAAGCGAGCGGTCTCGCGACACGCGTGAACGGCGATGGCGCTACAGAGCGGTTCCTTAACGGCTTCTTTACCTTGATTGACGGAAAGTCGCTGCGGTCGGCGGGCTCCCGCCGGCGACGTCGCGCGATTCGCAGATCCGCGTCGATTCCCACAGTTTTTGTCCCATTCTCCACGGGTCGGCCCGCCGGACAGCCACATGAGCAAGGCGCAAACTCCTGATCAAGGTCGTCCGGATTCCGCGCCGCCGGAAGAGAATCGCGAAACCATGCGCCGGGGAGGAAATCTTCCCGCACAGGACGCCCGCGGCGCCCAGACAGCCGGCGACGATGAGGTCAGCGAAAAGACGGTCGAAGAAGATCTCATCTGGCGCTCGATCGCCGCGCTCTCCAGACGCCGCATCGAGAGCCAACTCGGCGAGCAGCCTTCCGCGAACGCTCGGCCGATCCGCAGCACGCTGGCGGAGCTTGAAACGCGACTGGCCGGTCAGCCGAGCGGCGATAGCCGCGTGGACGTCGGAAAAAGTCTGAGCGGACTCGAGCAGCAACTCGCCGACATCGCGCGGCGTGCGGAACAACATGCGCCGCTGGCGCGCGAAGCGAAGGCGGGAACGAGCCGCGGGAACGTCGCCAATCCGCCCGGCGCCAACCCTCCCGAACCCGAGGCGCGCAGCAACGGCGCCGGCCGGCGCGCGCTTCTCGAAGCGGTCGCGCAGCTTGGCCGGAGTCAGCGCGCGCTCAATGACGCGCGCGGCGTTTCGGAACCCGTGCCTGGTTCGAACGTTGAAGAACTTCAACGCGCGATCGACGCGGTCACGCAGCGATTGGACAGTTTCCGCGAGGACGCCGGCGAGCGCAGCGACCAGCAGCTCGTCATGATGCGACAGATCGAAAACGTCCGGCGCGAAATCCGGGATATGACGCAGGCGATCGGCGAACTCGCGCCGCGCGCATCGCTCGCCGCCATCGAGACGGCGATGAACGATCTGCGCGAGCGTATCGAAACGCAACGCGACCGCGGCGTTCCCGACGAGACGCTGGCGCCCGCCGAACGAATGATCGGCGAAGTGCGGGCCGTGATCGAAGATCTCGATCCGACGCCCATCGTGCGCAATCTGCGGGCCGACGTCGAAACCATCGGCATCAGGCTCGAGAAGCTGCAGGCCGGCGACGTCGCCAATGCGACGGCCGTGCACGACCTTGCGCGCGATACGCACGACATCAAGGAACAGCTCGCGGCGCTCATGGCGCGGCCGCTGCCGCTTGAGAAGATCGAAACGCGCATCATCGACGTCACGCAGCGCGTCGACGCGCTGGCGCTTTCACGTGGCGCGTCCGGCTCTGATCTCGGCGAGGTGGTCAAGGCGATCCGCGCCATTGTCGCAACAGAAACCGGCAAGGGGGTCGAGACCTTCAACAAAAGCCTGGAGCGGCTGGCGCGCAAACTTGACGTCGTCGCCGCACAAACGGCGGCGGCGCGGTTCGATGAAATCGGCGAGCGCATCGACGAACTCGGCAGGACGCTGGCGGAGCGAATCGATCGCGGCGCCGCGAATGTGGCGCCGCTGGAAGCGCTCATCGCATCGCTCGCCAAGAAGATCGACGGGGCGTTGGAGCGCGACGATCACGCCTCGGCGTTCGAGGAGATCGGCCGTAGGTTCGACCATCTCGAGTCCAACGTCGCCGAAAGCGCGCCGACGGAGTCGCTCGCGCGCATCGAAGCCATCCTCGCCGAGCAAAACGCGGAGAAATACTTCGCCGAACTCGCGCATCGCGTCGATCAGCTTCATCAGGCGATCGCCGCGCAGACAGAAAGCGGCGCACGCGCGGGAGACGCCGAGCATCTGGCCGCCCTTGAGAATCTGGTGCGCGGTCTGGACAGAAAGATCGACGCGGCGCTCGACGCCGACACGCGGCGTCTTGATCTGGAAGCGGTCGAGCGCCAGCTCGCACAGCTTTCGTTCAAGATCGACCGGCTCGATGATCCATTCTCCGCGCCGAGAATGGCGGCTCAGAATTCTTCGCTCGACGAAATCGCCGAGCGACTGGACCGGATGCACGCCGCATTTTCGCAGCAGGTCGAAGATGGCGCACGCGTAGCAAAACGAGAGAGCGAACTTGCGGTTCTCGTCGAGTCGCTCGCGGAGCGCATGAATCGGTCGGTTGGCAAGGCGGCGGATCACGAAGCGCTTAAGTCGCTCGAAGCTCAGATCGGCGCCCTGGCGCAACGTCTCGAGCGGCTCGACGCAGGCCACGGCGCGCTCGCTGGCTTCGAGTCGACGATCAACAATCTTTTTTCGCGGCTTGAGGACTCGCGATCGGCGACGACGCAGGCGGCGGAAGCTGCCGTCCGGCGCGCGGCGACGGACATTCTCCGCGAGGCCGCGAACCTTCAGCCGGGCGCCGTGCGCGCAGCTCTGCAACCCGAATTGATCGACATTCGCACCACGCAGGATGCGAGCGGTCAGCGCACGAATGAGACCTTGACGGCGCTCCATCAAACGCTCGAACGCGTCGTCAGCCATCTCGGCATGTCCGAGAACGACTTGGAAGAAACGCGCGGCGTCGCGCAGCGCGCGCCGATAGGCGAGGATGCCGTCTCCCCGGAATCCGCTGACAAGAAAGACGCCGAAAGCCAGGATCTCGCGGCGGTGGATCCGATGGCGTTCCTTCTGCCTATCGGCGAGAGCGTCGCCGATGGGCGCGAGCCTTTCTTTTCGTCGCCTGGACAGGAAGCCGAGCGTGGCGGCCATCGCAGCTCCGTCCGGTCGGAGTTTATCGCCGCCGCGCGCCGCGCCGCGCAAACTCCCGCAGAGGCGGACGCCCAGTCAGGGGAAGCGGCCCGCAACGCCGAAAATGCTCAGGAAAAGTCGCAGGGCGGCGTGGTCAAGCTGAGCGCCGTCCTTCAGGAGCGCAAGCGTCCGCTGCTTCTCGGACTGGGCGCGGTCATGCTGCTGATCAGCGCCTATCAGATCGCACGGATGGGCGTTCAGAGCGGTTTGAATGCGCCGCAGCAGGAGGCGAGAGCGCCCGCCAAGGCGCTTCGCTCCGCTCCTTTGCCGGAAAAGGCTCTGGCCTCGAAGAGCGCCCCGTCGGTCGTCGTCGCCCAGCGCCCAGCGGCGCCCGTAGCAACGCCCCCTCAGGCGCCAGTCGCCGCCTCTCGAGCCTCCCAGGAACAGCCCATCGCGCAGCGGAACATCGATCCGACGCCGACCGGAGCGATCGAAGCGCCGCCGCTGTCGGCCGGCGACGCGCTGGCGACGATCAAACGCCTTGCCGTCGAGGGCGATCCGGCCGCCCAATATGAGATGGGCGCGCGTCTCGCCGAGGGGCGCAGCGCGCCGCGCGACGCCAAGGCCGCCGCGCACTGGTTCGAAAAGGCCGCGGAAATGGGCCTGGCGCCGGCGCAATACCGGCTGGGCTCGATGTACGAGCGGGGCGTTGGAGTCGAGCGCGACTACGCCCGCGCGCGGCTCTGGTACGAGCGCGCCGCCGAGGCCGGCAACGCGCGCGCCATGCATAACTACGCGGTGCTGCTCGCCGAAGGCGGCGACGGCAAGCCGGACTACGCCGCTGCGGCGGAATGGTTCCGCCGGGCCGCTGAATACGGCATTCGCGACAGCCAGTTCAATCTCGCCATCCTCTACGCCCGTGGGCTCGGCGTCAGCCGCAACCTGCAGCAATCCTACGCCTGGTTTTCCGCCGCCGCCGACCAGGGCGACGAGGACGCCGCAAGAAAGCGGGACGAAATCGGCGCCCGGCTCGACTCCAAGGAGCTTGCGGCGGCCAAGGCGCTGGCCGCCGCGTTTCGCGTCAAAGCGCCGGCGCCGGAGGCGAATGACGCGCCGGCGCTGAGGACGGGCGGCGGCGAGGGCGCACGCGAAGGGGCAAGAGAGCCGGCGCCGATCAGACCGACAACGAAGCAGCCGTCCGGAAAGCCGCGGGTTTCTCAGCTCTGAAGCGGCGCCGCCGGGCCATTAACGATTCGTGTACGGGATCGCTCCTATTGTCCGGGTCGAGCGAGCCAGTCGGCGCCGCGCGCGCGGACGTATGGCTCGCCCAGTCCTGGGAGAGTATGATGCGCAGAGTTTTCGCGACGCTTTCAGCGGCTTTGGCTTTCGGCGCCGCAGCGCTGGCGCCGGTCGCGCCGGCCCACGCCGATTCCGCCGGCCCCGCTATCGCGGCGGGCATTGGCGGGTTCGCGCTCGGAGCCATCACCGGCGGGGCGCTCGCCAGTTCGGCGCCCCCCGTCGTCTATGCGGCCCCGCCCGTCTATGTCGCGCCGCCGCCCGTGTGCTGGGTCGAGCCTCGGCCCGTCTTCGATGAGTATGGCATGGTGATCGGCTCGCGTCCGCGCCGCGTCTGCGAGTGACGCCGATGACGATTGGCGCGGCTCAAAAAAGCCGCGTCCTGACGGTAGAATTACCGGCATGAAGGCAAATCATCTCCTCGCGGCGCTCGCCGCGCTGCTGTTTGCGGCGACGCCCGCCCGCGCCGAATGGTCAAGCTGCCTCTCCGGCCTGCGCGCCGCCGCGGCAGGAGCCGGCGTGAGCCAGCGAACGATCGCGTCGGCGACGAACGGGCTCGCGCCCAATGACGCCGTGAGCTTCATGGACAAGCAGCCCGAGTTCACGACGCCGGTATGGGACTATGTCGCGGGGCTGGTCGACGAGGAGCGCGTCCAGGAAGGGCGCTCGATGTTGCGCCAGCATGCGCGCGCGCTGCACGCCGCCGAAAGCCGCTATGGCGTTGACGCGCCGACCATCGTCGCCGTCTGGGGCGTCGAATCCGACTTCGGCAAGAGCTTCGGGAAGCGCCCGGTCGTTCAAAGCCTCGCGACGCTGGCCTGCGAGGCGCCGCGCCGCAATGATTACTGGCGCAAGGAATTCATCGCCGCGCTCAAAATCCTGGACAGCGGCGATATCGCGGGGGAGGAGTTCTACGGCTCCTGGGCTGGGGCCTTCGGCCATACGCAATTCATGCCGTCAACCTTCCTTGGCGCCGCCGTCGATCTCGATGGCGATGGGCGCCGCAACATCGCCAGCTCGGCGGCGGACTCGCTCGGCTCGACGGCGAACTACCTGCGCAAGAGCGGCTGGCGGTCCGGCATGCCCTGGGGCTTCGAGGTGCGCCTGCCGGACGGCTATTCGGGGCCTTCCGGACGCACGCGCCGCCAGCCGATGGGCTTCTGGCAGTCGCACGGAGTAACGCGCCTCGACGGCGGCGGACTCGGCGAGGGAGCGGCGGCGCTGCTGCTGCCAGCGGGGCGCAATGGACCAGCGTTCCTGGTGACGAAAAATTTCGATGCGATCTATGCCTATAACGCCGCCGAATCCTACGCGCTCGCGATCTGCGTCCTGTCCGACATGCTGCGCGGCCGGCCGGGCATTCAGACGCCGTGGCCCACCGACGATCCGGGCCTGTCGCGCGCCGAGCGCCGCGAATTGCAGGCGCTGCTGACGCGCAGCGGATACGACGTCGGCGACTCGGATGGCGTCATCGGGACGAAGACCAAAGAGGCGATCGCCGATTTTCAGTCGCGCGCCGGCCTGCAGCGCAACGGCCGCGCCAGCCTAAAGGTTCTCAACGCCTTGCGCGGAAGGTAGGGCCGACGGCGTGTCCACGTCGAAATCGGGCTCGATGGCGGTCGTTTCCTCGACCGCTTTGAGGTCGTCGGCGATCCAGGCCTTCGTCAGCTCCCAAACGACGGCGAGCACCACCGGCCCCGCAAACAAGCCGGCGATTCCATGCGCGAGAACGCCGCCGATGACGCCGACGAAAATCACCGGGATCGGCGTCGACAGGCCATGCGCGAAGATGAACGGCTTCAGCACGTTGTCCATGTAGTTGACGGAGAGCATGCAGACCGTCAGCGCCAGCGCGGGACCCGACGCCATAGTCGTCCAGGCCCAGAAAATGACGGGCGCGACGACGAGCAGCGGGCCGATCTGGATGATGCCGAGGACCAGAATGGCGATCGTCAGCAGGCTCGCGCCCGGCACGTCGGCGAGATACATGCCCACGCCGCCGACGACCGCCTGCAGCAGCGACAGTCCCATCACGCCGCGCGAAACGGCGTTGATCGTCGCGCCGGCGAGATCGACGAATTTCTCGCCGCTTGACGGATCGATGCGGCGCGACAGCGCCCGCGCGCCGGCGAGCATCTGCGGCGCGGCGGCGAGAATGAAGCCCATCAGCAGCACGGAAACGAGGAATTTGAGCGTGCCTGCGCCGGCGCTCTTCGCCATGTCGAGCATGAACTCTCCGGCGGGCTTCAGCTGCGGCAGAATCTGGGTGAAAGCGCTGCGCAGATTGGTCGAAGCGAGCAGCCAGAAGGAATAGAGCTGATCGCCGACGAGGGGCCAGTCCTTGATCGAGACCGGCGGCGGCGGGATGGCGATGTCGCCATTGTCGAAGCCGGCGACGATGCTCTTGATGGGATCGATCGCGCCGACAGCCATCCAGGTGACCGGCCCGATGATCAGCACGAGGCCGGCGGCGGTCATCAAGACGGCGGCCGTGATCGGCCGGCCGCCCAACATTTCGGCGAGCACGCGGAAAATGGGATAGAGCGCCACCGCGAGCACGACGCTCCAGAGGATGATCGCCGCGAAAGGCAGGATGATGATGAAGGTCCAGTAGATCAGCGCGCCGATCGCGAACAGGCGGATCGCCAGTTCGATGACCAGCGCGTTGAAGCGGCGGTCGGAACCGTTAAGTCCATTGGGCAGATCAATCACCGGCGTTCCTTGCCATTCTCCGACATTGCGCCGCAATAGAGTGAAGATTTGGCGGGCGTCTGACAAGAGAACTTTGCGTGTCGCCGCGCCGCTCCGGCTTGTGCGGGAACGCCCGGAGCGCTACTGCTCGGCTTGCTGTCTAATAGTCGCCGCTTCCGACCAACGGATGAATGCCGCCAAGCCCCTTGGAATCGGCGTTCTGCCGATTGCGCTTGCCGGATCTGCTCGCCTGGTCGGACTTTGACGCCGAAACGGATTTGCCGCCGCTGGACTTTGACGATGAGGCCGCCGCCGCCGCCGGCGCGGCCATTGCCAAGGCGATAATTGCCGCAAGAAGGTAACGCATGGGCTACTCCCTGGGCCAGACGGTCCCTCGGCCAAGGCCCAACCGACGCTTAGCATGATTCACGTGTGGGCGCGATGCAGGGCTGGCCGCGCTTCGACAAGCCTTTCGCATTCTGCCATAGACTGTCGGCTCCATGCTAACGATTCGAGCCGCATGACCATCCGCCTTCACCAGGGCGATCTCCCCGAGGGGATCGGCGCTGGCGCCATCGTCGCAATCGACACAGAGACCCTTGGCCTTAATCCGCACCGCGACCGTCTGTGCCTCGCGCAGCTCTCTTTCGGCGACGGCAACGCCGAATTGGTCCAGTTCGCCAAGGGTCAGACACGCGCGCCCAATCTGGAGCGCCTGCTCGCCGACCCGGGGGTCCTGAAGCTCTTCCATTTCGCGCGCTTCGACATTGGCATATTGGCCAAGACCTTCGGCTTCGTTCCCGCGCCGGTCTATTGCACCAAGATCGCCTCCAAGCTCGCCCGCACCTATACCGACCGGCATGGCCTGAAGGACCTCGTGCGGGAGCTGCTCGGCGTCGAGATTTCCAAGCAGCAGCAGTCGTCAGACTGGGGCGCGCCCGTTCTCTCCGACGCGCAGCAGGCCTATGCGGCTTCAGACGTCCTGTATCTGCATCAGCTCAAGGACAGGCTCGACGCCATGCTGGCGCGCGAGGGCCGCGCCGAGCTGGCGCAGGCCTGTTTCGAGTTCCTGCCCACGCGGGCCCGGCTCGACCTCGCCGGCTGGCCGGAGACCGATATTTTCGCTCATGAATAAGGCTCTGGCTTCGCCTCGAATTCGCCACCTGCGCGCCGCATGATCTCGGCATGACCGACGTGTTCCCGACGCCCAACGCGCGCGATCGCCTCGGCGCCCTTGTTGCGCCGCGCCAAACCGCCTTCCCGGAGGCTCTGCGCCATACGGCGCGGGTCACGCGGCTGCGTCGCTGGATCCTGTGGGGGGCGGGCGGCGTCGTCGGAATCGTCGGCCTCGGCCTGCTCATTAGCTCGCTGCGCTTTCTGCCCGCCGATTTGAGCCTGGCCCGCGTGGCGCTCAAGGGCTCGCGCATCGTGATCGAAAGCCCCAAACTCGTCGGCTATCGCAAGGATGGGCGCCCCTATGAGGTCCGCGCCGTCGTGGGCGTGCAGGATCTTGCGAAGCCCGAAATCTTCGAACTCGAGCAGCTCGAAGTTCGGGTCGAGAACACCAAGGACAATTCCATCGTCCTCTCGGCGGAAAAGGGCGTCTACAACCGCAAGGCCGATCACGCGGACATGATCGGCGGCGTCAACATCCGCGACGACAAGAACTTCGACATGAAGCTCGAATCGGCCGTGATGGATTTCAAATCCAGCGTGATGACCTCCGACAAGCCGGTGCTGTTGAAGATCGACGGCGGCGAGGTCACCGCGCAATCGGTCGAATTCTCCCAAAAAGAGAGGCGCGCGACTTTCGCGGGCGGCGTCCATTCGGTGCTATACGGTGAGGGCGAAGCGCCCCCGCAAACGCCGGGCGCAGCCGCCAAGGAATAAATGCGCCGTCACGTCTTCGTTCTTCTCCTCGCCGCCCTCGTCACGACGACGCCCGCAAGCGCCGCCGGCCGTTCGGGCGGCATTCTGCCCGGCGCCTCCGCCAAGGATCCGCTCAACATCGACGCCGGCAAGCTCGACTATTTCGAGAAGGAGCAGAAGCTGATCTATTCGGGCAGCGTGATCGTCACGCAGGGGCCGTCGACGCTCAAAGCCGCCCGCCTGATCATCTTTCTCGAAGGCAAGGGCAACGGCCAGCCCGCGGCGACAACCAATGACCGCGTCAAACACATCGATGTCGAAGGTCCGGTGACGCTCGTTTCCAAGGACCAGATCGGCACGGGCGATCGCGGCAGCTACGACAAGGCCGAAAACAAGGTCTATCTCACAGGCAATGTGACGCTCACCCAGGGCGAGAACATCGTGAAGGGCGAGAGGCTCGTCTATGACGTCGCGACGGGCATGGCGACCGTTCAAGGCGGCGGGGCTCAGGGCGGTCGCGTGCGCAGCACCTTCACCCCGAAAAGCCAGTAGCGCTTCTACTGCGCGGCTGAGGTCACAAGCTGATCGAGCAGGTGCTTGCGCTTGGCTTCATAATAGTAGCCGCCGGCGTAAAGTCTGATGGCCCGCGCTTCATTGCCGCCGCTGACCTTATAGGCGTTTGCGAGGTAAGGCACCGCGAAGGCGAGATTGGTGTCGGCGTCGAGAAGCCCGCTTGCCGGGCCCTGATAGCCCATGTGGCGCGCCGTATCGTGACGGATCTGCATCAGCCCCCAATAGGGTCCGTGCCGGGCGCTGGGATTGTAATTGCTCTCGCGGCGGATGGAGCGGTGAATGAGGGACTCGGGAATGTCGTAGACGCGGGCGTAGTGAGCGATCCGGGCGTGAAGCGCATCCTGGCCGGTCAGTTCGGTCGGCTTCGCGGCGTCTTCGTAGGCAGCCGGAGCGGACGCGACCGGCGACTCCTGCGGCGCACAGCCGGCAAGCGCCAGCCCGCTCAGAACGGCGCAGGCGCCGACACACCCGAACAGTCTCATTACGCCCAATCCCTCTTGGCCACACGTTTCCCAGTTGGGAATGCGCCATGCGCAAATGGCGAATTCGTGGCGGCCAAGCTTGGGTCGCGTTGAATTTCGGGGATTGTCGACTAGCTGCCCCCAATACGAGGTCGGCGATGGCGCAAAAGCAGCCAACAAGCCGCGGCGCGGCAAAAAGCTCTAAAGACGCGGCTGTTTACTGGTCGGGCGAGGTGACGCGCCACAGCAATGCGCTGGATCTGGAGCAGGGCGTGTTCACCTGGGATGATCCGGGCAAGATCGCGCGGTCGCTGAAGCGGTCGGCCGAAGAGAGCGAACGGCGCAAGGCGTCGCCGTTCCGCTCCGCCATGTCCATGCTGATTTTCTACATCAACAGGGCCGGCAAGAACCTGCCCGAGGCGCGGCGGAAAGTGCTGGAGCAGGCCAAGGATGAGCTGCGGAAGGCGTTTGGTAAGCCGGCGAGGTGAGAGCGAAGGCACGGCGTTGACGCTCTCACATTACCGGTATTACTTTCAGTCCAGAGGTAATACCTGAGGTAATGAGCACAAAAGTCACCATTAAGGGACAGGTCACCTTGCCCAAGGCGGTCCGTGAGGCGGCCGGCATCCGTCCCGGCGATCGCGTCGTCGTGCGCGCAAGACCCGAGGGCGGGGTGTTGGTTGAGCGCAGCGTGTATGAGCGCCCCGACGCAGCCGCGGAGAAGGCCGCCAGGGACAAGATTGAGCGGGCGCTGGCCGCGCTGGATCGAAAAGGCCTGAAATTTGAAATGACGGCTGACGAGTGGACCCGTCTCTTGCGAGGCGACGATTGACGCTTGTCGACACGAACATCTTCATCGACTTGCTCACGCGCAATTCGGATTGGTTCGAAGCGTCTTATCGCGCGCTCGAGCGCAGAATGTCGCTCGGGTCGATTCTGATCGTTGATGCTGTTTTTGCCGAGCTGGCCACCGGTTTTGCGACGGAGGCCGATTGCTCCGATTTTCTCGACGCGCTCGGGGTTGAACATTCCACGATGTCGCGGCAGGCGCTCTGGCGCGCGGGACGGGCCTTTCGCGACTATCGAATGCGTGGCGGCGCCAAAACGAACGTGCTCGCCGACTTCTTCATCGGCGCGCAGGCGGAAACGCTTCGCATTCCGCTTCTAACTCGGGATGTCGGGCGCTATGCAACATACTTCCCCATGGTCGCAGTCGTAGCGCCTGCCTGACGCACGTATCCACCTGCCGTCACCGCGTGAACTTCTTATATTTCAGCCGGTGCGGAATGACGCTGTCGACGCCCAGCCGCCGCTTCTTGTCCTCCTCGTAATCGGCGAAATTTCCCTCGAACCATTCGACATGGCTATCGCCTTCATAGGCGAGAATATGCGTCGCGATGCGATCGAGAAAAAAGCGATCGTGGGAGATGATGACGGCGCGGCCGGCGAAATCGACGAGCGCCTCTTCGAGCGCGCGCAGCGTCTCGACGTCGAGATCGTTCGTCGGCTCGTCGAGCAGCAGCACATTGGCGCCGCTCTTGAGCATCTTCGCGAGATGCACCCGGTTGCGTTCGCCGCCTGAGAGCTGTCCGACTTTCTTCTGCTGATCGGCGCCTTTGAAATTGAACGCCGAGCAGTAGGCGCGCGAGTTGATCTCGCGCTTGCCGAGATAGATCACCTCATTGCCGTCCGAGATCTCTTCCCAGACGGTCTTATTGGCGTGCAGCGCGTCGCGCGACTGGTCGACGTAGCCAAGCTGCACGCTCTCACCGATCTCGATCGATCCGTTGTCGGGCTTCTCCTGTCCGGTGATCATGCGAAAGAGCGTCGTCTTGCCGGCACCGTTCGGCCCGATCACCCCGACGATGCCGCCGGGCGGCAATTTGAACGAGAGATCGTCGATCAGCAGCTTGTCGCCATAGCCTTTCGACAGATGATCGAAGTCGATGACATTCGCGCCAAGGCGCTCCGCGACCGGAATGATGATCTGCGCGGTCGTCGGCGCCTTTTCGTTCTGCTTGGCGACGAGCTCCTCATAGCGCTGAATACGCGCTTTGCTCTTCGCCTGTCGCGCCTTCGGCGAAGCCGCGATCCACTCGCTTTCGGCTTCGAGGGCGCGCTGGCGCGCCTTGTCTTCGGAAGATTCCTGGGCGAGTCGCTTCTGCTTCTGCTTCAGCCAGCTCGTGTAATTGCCCTCATAGGGAATGCCTCGGCCGCGATCGAGTTCCAGAATCCAGCCCGTGACATTGTCGAGGAAGTAGCGGTCGTGGGTGACGATCAGGATCGCGCCCGGATAAGCCCGCAGATGCCCCTCGAGCCAGTTCACCGTCTCGGCGTCGAGATGGTTCGTCGGCTCGTCGAGCAGCAGCATTTCGGGCTGTTCGAGCAGCAGCTTGCACAGCGCCACGCGACGCCGCTCGCCGCCGGAAAGCTTGGTGACGTCTGCGTCGTCAGGGGGACAGCCGAGCGCGTCCATCGCCTGGTCGACCTGACTGTCCAAGTCCCACAGGCCCTTGGCTTCGATCTCGTCCTGCAGTTTCGTCATTTCATCGGCGGTCTCGTCCGAATAATTCATGGCGAGATCGTTGTAGCGGTCGAGGATCGCCTTCTTTTCGGCTACGCCAAGCATCACATTGCCGCGCACGTCGAGCTGCGGATCAAGGTGCGGCTCCTGCGGCAGGTAGCCGACCCGCGCGCCCTCGGCGACGAAGCCTTCGCCCGTATATTCCTTATCGATGCCGGCCATGATGCGCAGCAGAGTCGACTTGCCCGCGCCGTTGACGCCGAGAACGCCGATCTTAGCGTCGGGATAAAAGGACAGATTGATGTTCTCCAGGACCTTCTTGCCGCCCGGGTAGGTCTTGGTCAGGCCCTGCATGTGATAGATGAACTGGCGCGCCATATCGCCTCACAACGATGGAATTGGCGCTGTCTTTAGAGCATTTTCACTGCGCGAGGGAAGCCGTTTGCGCCTTGGGCCGGGCATAAAAATACCCCCGGCGGGCGGCCGGGGGCATTTCGAGGCGTTCCTCAGGTTCGCATGAAGCTCAGAACCGTAGCGCTGAGGGTGCTGCCGGTGAGCACGAGCGTGGCGCCGAGCGCCAGCAGCGCGACGAGATTCAGCGTCAGATCGGCAGGGCTCCCGGCCAGCGCCAGAATGCCGAGGACGATCGCGGCCAAGCCTGCGAGCGCCTGAATGCCAGCCGAACCCGACGCCATTTCGCTCGCGAGCATTTCCGCGCCGACGTGTTGGGACTGTGCAACCGAGGTATCCATCAGCGCGGAATTGCGCCGCAGCACATAGAGGCGCCACACCGCGTTGCTGCTCAGAAGCAGAGCGGTGCCAAATCCGATCACGGCGATCGGCGACAGGATCGCGGCGTTGATTCCAAGGAGCGAAAGGACGCCAAGCACGATGCCGCCTGCGCCGACGAGGAAGACAAGCGCGAGGCTGTTGCCGCCCATCTGTTCCGGCATGGCGCTCCGAACGCCGCCGGGAAACACGATCTGCGCATATTCGGACAGCATTGCGCCGCCCTGAATCAAAAGCGCCACGCCAAACACGATCGTCGCGATGGCGACCATCATGGGAGGCGAAATTCCAACCAGACCGCAAATCACAAGTACGATCGTGGCGACGCCCCCTATGGCGTCGATAAGGCCGCCATAAGCGACCGCATTTTCATGCGATGCGATGTCTCGGGTAATCGACATGTGGGATACTCCGGCCGCAAGCCCCCCGTCGGCTAGCTAGCGGCGCTTACGCACAGGGCAAGCCCAGCATTTCCGGGGACAGATTGCCTTTTCGCGCTCCCGCGTACAAGAAGCGGAAACGAGGCAATCGGGCGAGCGCAGCGATATGAATGTTCTCTTGATCGGATCTGGCGGCCGCGAACACGCAATTGCGAACGCGTTACGGAAAAGCCGGATGCTGAAGCGGCTCTATGTCGCGCCGGGTAACCCCGGCAGCGCGCATGTCGGAGATAATGTGGACCTCGACGCGGGCGACCACCCGGCGGTGATCGAGTTCTGTCGTGACGCCGGAATTGCGCTCGTGGTCGTGGGGCCCGAGCAGCCGCTGATCGGCGGCCTCGTCGACGAACTGACGAAGCATGACATTCTGGCCTTCGGTCCGACGAAGGCCGCGGCTCAGCTCGAAGGCTCCAAAGGGTTCACAAAGGATCTCTGTCGCGACTACGCGATTCCCACCGCGCGCTATGCGCGCTTCGCCGCGCTTGAGCCGGCGCTGCGCTATCTGCGGGAGAACGCCGCGCCCATCGTCGTCAAGGCCGATGGGCTTGCCGCCGGAAAAGGCGTGGTCGTCGCCGAGACGCTATCGGAAGCTGAGCGCGCCGTTCAAGCCATGTTCGCGGGCGCCTTCGGCCTGTCGGGCGCCGAGGTGGTGATCGAGGAATATCTCGAGGGCGAAGAGGCGTCGTTCTTTGCGCTTTGCGACGGCGTTCAGGCGCTGCCGTTCGCGACCGCGCAGGATCACAAGCGGGTCGGCGATGGCGACACGGGACCAAACACGGGCGGAATGGGCGCCTATTCGCCGGCTTCGGTGGTGACGCCGGAAATAGAAGGGCGCATCATGGCCGAAATTATCGAGCCGACGATGCGCGCCATGCGCGAAAAGGGCGCGCCTTTCACAGGAGTCCTCTACGCGGGGCTGATGCTGACGAAGGACGGGCCAAAGCTCATCGAATACAATTGCCGTTTCGGCGATCCGGAGGCGCAGGTCGTCCTGCCGCGTCTCGAGGACGATCTTCTCGCGCTGATGCTTGCCGCCGCGCGCGGCGATCTGCCGGGGGAGCGGCTGCGGTTTTCCCCGCTTGCGGCGCTCACCGTGGTGCTCGCGGCCAAGAATTATCCGGGAACGCCGATGACCGGCTCGGAAATTCGGAACGTGGAGCGCGCGCAGTCAGCCAAGGGCGTCATCATCACGCACGCCGGCACGCGTGAGGAAAATGGGCGCCTTCTCGCAGCCGGTGGCCGCGTCCTCAATGTCACGGCGCTCGGCGAAAGCGTCGCTGAAGCGCAGAGCCGCGCTTACGCGGCCGTCGATCTCATAGACTGGCCCGGCGGCTTTTGCCGGCGCGATATCGGCTGGCGCGAAGTCGCGCGGGAAAAGTCGCGCTAGCCGCAGTCAGCTCCGTCGCAACGCCAGAGCTAGATCACATAAATCAGAGCTAGATCACATAGATCTTGTCGGGCAGTTCGTCGCCGTTTTCGCCTGGAGGCGCATGGTGCGCCAGAAGGCGCGCGCATTCTTCTATCGCCGCGACAAAGCCGTCTGCGACTTTTTCCTGTCGCAGGTCCTGCAGCAGCGGATCGAGCGCGGCCTGCCATTCTTCGTTGGCGATCTTGGCGGCGATCGCGTCATCCGCGACAATGCGGGCGTAGCGCTCGGCGCAGGAGACGAAGATCAGCACGCCGGTGCGGCCTTTGGTGGCGGACACGCCGCGCGAGAGGAATTGCTCGATCGCCGCCCGTGCGGCCCGCGCGCGCTTGACCGCGCGCGGCGTCAGAAGGAAGCGTAGGGGGCCCCATGACACGAAGAGCGTCGCGACGATGAAGATCGCGATCTGCGCCGCAAAAATCTCTCGGCTGGAAAGATCGGTAAAAAGCAACATGGGCCAGGGCGAGGCCAGCGCCACAAACGCGCCCCACAGCGGCGGCACGTAAGCGTAATCGGACGAGCGGCGCGCCAGCACGCAGACGATTTCGCCGGACGTTGTCTCTTCGGCGCGGCGGATCGTTTTCGCGATTCGATCGACGTCTTGCGCGGTGAGCTGCATCACCAGTCCCCCGAAGCGCCGCCGCCGCCCGACGAGCCGCCGCCGCCGGAGAATCCGCCGCCATCGCTCCATCCCCCACCGCCGCTCCAACCGCCGCCGCCCCAGGAGTCGTCGCCCCAATAGCCGCCGCTGGGGGGCAGTACGATGATGGGCGGCGCGCCGCGTCGGTAGCGCCGGTAGTTGGCCGGGCGTCCGCGCGCGCTGCGCGCCATCCAGATGAAGATGAAGAGAAGCAGCGCAAAAAAGATAAGCGGGAAAAGCTGATCGAAAGCCGTTGGCTGGGGGCCGCGCGCCCGCTTCGTCCATTCGGCGGAATCGCCCGAGAGCACCTCGATGATTCCCTCGACGCCGCGTTCGACGCCTGCGCCAAAGTCTCCCGCCTTGAAGCGCGGCGCCACCGCGCTCGTCAGAATGATCTTCGATAGCGCGTCGGTGAGCGTGCCTTCGAGCCCATAGCCCACTTCGATGCGCATCTTGCGTTCGTGCGGCGCGACGACAAACAGAACGCCGTTGTTCTTCTTCGCTTCTCCCAGCTTCCAGGCGCGGAACAGGCCGTTGGCGTAGGTCTCGACGTCGAGGCCGTCGAGCGAATTGACCGAGGCGACGACGAGCTGAATGCCGGACTTGTCCTCGAATTCCTTCAGCTTCGTCTCGATGGCGCTTCTTGTCGACGGCGGAATAATATTGGCCTGATCGACGATTCGACCGGTCAGCGGCGGGTAGCTGGGCGCCGCTAAGGCGAAAGAGGCGAGGAGCAAAAAGAAGAGCGGCGCGAGCCAGCGCGCGGCGCCCCGCATCGCTATTTGCCCGCGCAACGGGCGCAACGCCCGGCGATTTCGACGACGCGCGTCCGGGCGCTGAAATCCGCCGCTCCTACAAGAGCCGCGAGTTCGCGGGCAAACCCAGGAGACGTCGCCTCCTTCACCTCGCCGCATTGCTCGCAAATGATGAAAACGACCGGCTCCTCGGCCTCATGCGCGTGGCCGCAGACAATATAGGCGTTTTTCGAGGCGAGTCGGTGGGCGAGGCCATTGTCCATCAGATAGCCGAGCGCGCGATAGACCGACACCGGCGCGGGGCGCTTGCCCTCGTCGTCGGCCATAAGGTCGATCATCTCGTATGCGCCGACCGGCCGATTCGCTTCCGTGAGAATGTCGAGCGCCCGACGGCGCGCAGGCGTCAGACCGGCGACCTTGGGCCGTGTGGCGTTCTTCGTCGTGCGGCTGCTCATTGACGTCAATTTAGGCTGCTCCGGCGCAAAAAACGAGGCTTTAGCGCTTGGCGCAGGCCGCGGCGAATTTCTTGAACTTTTCCGACGCGTCGGCGAGCGGCGCCGAGCGTTTCGTCCCGCCGATCGCGACGTCGAGCGTCTGACCGCCCGACATTGCCGCAAAAACTGGGTCCTTGGCGGGTAGCCGCCCTTCGAAGCTCGGGACGCCCGCTTCTTCATTGGGGACGAGCTTGCCGGCGACCTTCGCCGACTTTTCGCCGACCGAAAGGATCGCGGTGGCCTTATCGCCAGCTTTCAGCTTTGCGCTGGTTTCGGCGACCCAGATCTTGACCACGCCGCTCCCCGGCGCGCAGGTGAAGCTGCCCAGGCTGTCGTCGGTCTCCGGCACACCATAGCCGAGATAGATGCTGTCGGCGTCTTTTTCCTCCAGACCGCCGAGCGTCCAGACCCGCTGCTCGGTCTGCGCGCAGAGATCCGACATCGCCAGGACAGAAAGGACGCCCGCCAGGGCTAATGGTCGCTGCACGCCGTCTCTCCCTGCGCAGGCTTGGGGACGCCGCGCCGCCTTGCGCTCGCGCGCGCGGCGCCTATAGTCCGCGCGCATTCGCTTCCCGCCGAGCCAGAGCCGAAAATGAACCGCCCCAAAAAAGAAATCAAACGCGTCGTCCTCGCCTATTCTGGAGGGCTCGACACCTCCATCATCCTCAAGTGGCTGCAGACGATTTATGGCGCGGAAGTCATCACCTTCACGGCCGATCTCGGGCAGGGCGAAGAGCTCGAGCCCGCCCGCGAAAAGGCGCTGCTGCTCGGCGTGAAGCCTGAAAACATCTTCATCGAGGATCTGCGCGAAGAATTCGTGCGCGACTATGTGTTCCCGATGTTTCGGGCCAACGCGCAATATGAGGGGCTTTATCTTCTCGGCACCTCGATCGCGCGTCCGCTCATCGCCAAGAAGCAGATCGAGATCGCGCACAAGATGGGCGCCGACGCGGTCTGCCACGGGGCGACCGGCAAGGGCAATGACCAGGTGCGATTCGAACTTGGCTATTACGCGCTCGACCCGGACATCACGGTCATTGCGCCCTGGCGGGAATGGACGTTCGTCTCGCGCGCCGATCTCATCGCCTTCGCCGAAAAGAACCAGATACCGATCGCGAAGGACAAGCGCGGCGAAGCGCCGTTCTCGACGGACGCCAATCTTCTGCACACTTCCTCGGAAGGGAAGGTGCTCGAAGACCCGAGCCAGGAGACGCCGGATTACGTCTATTCGCGCACGGGCAATCCGGAGGATGCGCCCGATACGCCGCAATATGTCACGATCGACTTCGAGAAGGGCGATGCGGTCGCCGTGGACGGCGTCAAACTCTCGCCCGCGGCGCTTCTCGCCAAGCTCAATGATCTCGGTCGTCTTCACGGGATCGGGCGGCTCGATCTCGTCGAAAACCGCTTCGTCGGCATGAAGTCGCGCGGCATGTATGAGACGCCCGGCGGCGCGATTCTGCTCGTCGCGCACCGGGGAATCGAGAGCGTCACGCTCGACCGCGGCGCGGCGCACCTCAAAGACGAGCTGATGCCCCGCTACGCCGAACTCATCTATAATGGCTTCTGGTTCTCGCCGGAGCGCGAGATGCTGCAGGCCGCGATCGACAAGAGCCAGGAGCATGTCACGGGACGGGTGCGCCTCAAGCTCTACAAGGGTTCGGCGACGCTTGTCGGCCGCGAGAGCCCCTGGTCGCTTTACGATCAGGACCTCGTCACCTTCGAGGAAGGCGGAACCTACGACCAGCGCGACGCCGAAGGCTTCATCAAGCTGAACGCCTTGCGGCTGCGCACGCTGGCCAAGCGCGCCGCGCGGGGGGCGAAGCAATAGCAGACGCAGTCAGGTTTTATCTGGCGGATCGGCTGACGCCTCCCTCTCCCGCGAAGCGGGGGAGGGCAAGGGAGGGGGCATAAATTCGAGCCGAGCGCAAATCCTATCGCCCCCTCTCCAACTCTCCCCCGCTTCGCGGGAGAAAGTGCGATCGCGCTGTGGCGGAAAGTTCGCCCCCAGATCAAGCCGCGGCTCCACTGAATCGAGACAGCTCGCCCACGCTCGTTTCACTCCACGACCTCGTTGCTGCGGGCCTCCTAGCGGAAAACAGCGCCCCGAATCTCGCTGACGTCGCGGCGCGCTACAGCATCGCGGTCACGCCGGAAGTCGCGGCGATAATCGACCGCGACGACCCGAACGATCCGATCGCGCGACAGTTCATCCCTGACATCCGCGAGGCCGTTACGACGCCGCAGGAGCGGGCCGATCCGATTGGCGATGACGCGCATTCGCCGCTGCCGGGGCTCGTCCATCGCTATCCCGATCGCGTGCTTCTGAAGCTCCTGTCGGTTTGCCCCGTCTATTGCCGCTTCTGTTTCCGGCGCGAGACGGTGGGACGCGGCAAAGGCGATCTGCTGGCTGAACGCGACGTCGAGGCGGCGCTCGACTATATCGCGCGGCGACCGCAGATTTTCGAAGTGATCCTCACCGGCGGCGATCCCCTGATCCTGTCTGCGCGCCGGCTCCATGGCGTGTCGCGCCGGCTTGCTGAGATTCCGCACGTCAACTTGCTGCGCGTTCACACGCGCGCGCCGACGGTCGCTCCAGATCTAGTGACGCAGGATCGTCTCGCGGCGCTCCGCGAGAGCGGCAAGACGCTGTTCGTCGCCTTGCATGTCAATCACGCGCGCGAACTCACCCCCTCGGCGCGCGCGGCGATCGCGCGCTTGGGTGAGGCGGGCGCGATCCTCCTCTCTCAGACCGTGCTGCTCAAGGGCGTCAACGACAGCGCCGACGTTCTGGAGCGCCTGATGCGCGATTTGGCGAGTCTCGGCGTTCGGCCCTATTATCTGCACCATCCAGATCTCGCGCCGGGAACCGCGCATTTTCGGCTCAGCCTCGCGGCCGGCAGGCGAATTTACGCGGAGCTTTCGCGTCGCGTGACCAGCGTCGCGCTGCCGGCCTATGTGCTCGACATCCCGGGCGGCTTCGGTAAGGCGCGCGTCGCCGAGGGGGCCGCCGCGCCGGATGGGCAGGGTGGCTGGACCGTCCTCGACCGGAATGGCGAGAAGCGGTCGTACCGCGACGACATCGAATCGCCGCAAGATTGATCTTTCGCCACGCGCTCGAGACGACCTTATCGGCTTGATCCACTTAAGGAACGCATGTGCGTAAACTCACGCTCCTGATCGCCATTCTCATAGTGACAATCATCGCTCCCGGACTGCGCGCCGACGAAGCGCCAGATTCGATCGAACAGTTCAATGCGCGTCTCGACCGCGCGCGCGACACGCTCGACGAAGTGCAGAAGGCGCTGGAGCAGCCTGACCTCTCCGACGCGGCGCTGCGCAGTCTGCGCGCGCGTATCGAACCATTGCCGCACGAACTCGAAGCAACGATCGAGAAGCTGACGCCGCATCTCGTCGCGGTTGAAGCGCGACTGAAGGAGCTCGCGCCCGCCGCCGCGAAACCGCAGGAGGCTCCGAAGGAGCCTCCGAAAGCGCCCGAGGCGCCGGCTGAGCATAAGCGGCCCCCAAAGCCCGCGGCGAAGAACGGCGTCGAGAAGCCGCCGCCAGGAAGAGGACCGCCGGCCGCGCCGGACTCGTCCGATGCGAAGCCGGCCGAATCCGCCGCTCCCGACGCCGCCGCGCGGGTCAGCGCCAATGCGGAGCTGGAAGACCAGCGACGCCTTTACGATGCGTTCGACGCCACTGTGAAGCGGGCGCGCGCCATGTTGCTCGAGGCGCGGCAGGTCGCGGTGACCATCGTCGCCCGCCAGCGCGGACTCTTCGCCAAGAATCTGTTTCTGCGCACGAGCGGTCTATTCTCTCCTTCGCTGTGGAGCGCCGCGCTCGACGGCGCGCCAGCCGTCATCAGCGATTCGGCGCGCTATCTTTCCGATCGAGCCTCCAATGTCGTGGACCGCGTCAACAGCGGCCGGCGCGCGCAGATTCTCGCCCTTCTGTTCCTGATCGCAGCTGGCCTCGCCCTGGCGCTCTTTTTTTCGAGGCGCGTGGCCTGGCGTTCGAATGACGAGTCCGCGCCGACGCCCTTGCGCAAGCCCGCCGCCGCCGGATGGACAGCGCTCGTCCTCGCGTCGGCGCCGATCGCGGCGGTGGCTGCTCTGAGCCTTGCCTTCGACGCCTTCGATCTTATCGACGCCGCGCTCGAGCCGATCTGGCGCCGCTTTGTCGAGGGCGTCGCGCGGGTCGCCTTCGCCTATGCGATCGCACGCGCGGTTTTCGCGCCCTCGCATCCGAAGTGGCGGCTCATCGATCCCGGCGATCGGCTTGCGAGACATCTCACGGAACTCGTCACGCTGGCTGCGCTGGTTCTTTCTGCGGCCCGTTTCCTGGAGCAGCTGGAAGAGTCCGTACAGGCTGGTCTCTCGCTCGTGATCGTGACGCGCGGACTCGGCGTGATGCTCGTTGCAGGGCTCATCGCGATCGCGCTTTTTGATCTGCCGAGCCGCGCCGAAGTCGAAGAAGGCGCCGTCGTTACGACGCCTGAGGGTCGCGATTGGATGAGCGCGGCCCGCTTCTTCGGCGCTCTTTTGGTCCTTGTGCTGCTGGCGGCGAGCGCCGCCGGCTATGTCACCTTCGCGAATTTCATCATTCTGCAAATCGGGTGGACGGCGGCGGTCCTGGCGATCCTCTATGTCGTCGTCACCCTGTTGCGCGGCGGCGTCGAGGCGGCGTTCGCGCCGACGAGTTTCCTCGGCCGCAACTTGATCAGCGGTCTTGGCCTGCGTCGTGAGCAGCTTGCGCCGCTCGCCGTGCTGCTCTCAGGCGCCGTTACGCTGCTCTGCTTTCTGGCGGCGGCGCTGGTGACGATCGCGCCGCTCGGTTACGACTCCGGCGACTTCCTCGGGAATATTCGCTCGGCGTTCATTTCGTTCAAGATCGGCACCGTCACGATCTCTCCCTCAAGCGCGCTGGTGGCGATGCTGCTTTTCGCGGCGGCGCTCGCGGCGACCCAGGGCCTCCGGCGCTGGCTGGACGCGCGCTTCCTGCCGCTCACGCGTCTCGATCTCGGTTTACGCAATTCGATCAGCGCGACGCTCGGCTACGCCGGATTCATTTTCGCGGCGGCGCTCGCCCTGTCCTATGTCGGACTGGGGTTCGAAAAGCTCGCGATCGTCGCCGGCGCTCTCTCCGTCGGCATCGGCTTTGGCCTGCAGTCGATCGTCAACAATTTCGTCTCCGGCCTCATCCTGCTCTGGGAGCGCGCCATTCGCGTCGGCGACTGGGTCGTGGTCGGCGACGAACAGGGCTATGTCAAACGCATCAATGTGAGATCCACCGAGATCGAGACCTTCGACCGCGCGACGATGATCGTGCCAAATTCCAATCTCGTCGCGGGCGTCGTGAAGAACTGGCTGCGCGGCGACAAGGTCGGGCGCATCAAGATCGCCCTCGCCCCGCACGCCGGCGTCGATCCGGAAGAGATGCGCGACATCCTTCTTTCGGCGGCCCGCGCGCAGGAAGGCGTCTTGCGGATTCCAGCGCCGCAGGTGATGTTCCTCGGCATGGAGGCGAACGCCTTCAAATTCGAGCTCTGGTGCTATGTCGAGGATGTCGAGCAGTCGGCGCGCGTGCGCAGCGACCTGCACTTCGATCTCTACCAGCGGCTTAAAGACTCCGGCATATCGATCGGGGCGGCCGCGGCGCCCCCGCCGCCGACGATCGTCAATATACCCGAACTCGACAAGCTCGCCGCCGCGGCCGCCGCGAGCGCCCTCGCGATCGAGGCCAATCTTGTGGGCGGCAAGAGCGACGACGAGGCAGCCGCAAAATCCGACGACTCGATGGAGGAGACCGCCCGGTCCGACAGCGCGCCGGCGAAATAAATCTCCTGCGCGTTCATTGTTTCTCAAAGAATGGGGAGCGAGATGCGTTGATGTCTCGGCCGCCTTTTTTTCGCGTCGTCATTCTCCTGGCGTTCGGCATGCTCGTCGGCTGCAACGCCGGCCAAGAGCCTGCGACCAGGTCGAGCGGGGCGGAGCCGACGATGTATCGCTCTCTGGCGGCGAGCGAAGCGCATGTCGACGCTATGGCGGCGCGCGACATGATCTCGCTCTATCGCCGCAATAGCGGGCTCGGCGCCCTGTCGCTTGACGAAGGTCTGCAAGGCGTCGCCGAGGCGCAGGCGCGAGACATGGCGCGGCGCGGGGATCTTGCGGCGCGCGGCGAACTTGGCGACCGCCTTGCTGGCGCCGGCGTTCAAACGTCGGCCGCCGTGGAGAATGTATCCGCTGGCTATCGCACGCTGGCCGAAGCCTTTTCCGGCTGGCGGGATTCGGCGCCAAATAATGCGCGCATGCTGGACAAGCGCGTCAAACGAATGGGCATTGCGACCGCTTACGCGCCCGATGCGAAATACAAGGTCTATTGGGCGCTCGTCCTGGCCGACTGAGTCAGGCGGGGATTCGCCGCCCGCGCTTACCGCCGTTCGGCGTCGCGCCGCGAGACGCCGGTCCGGTGCTCTTCTTTCGGTCGGCGAGAGCGTCGTCCATGCGCTCGTAGCGCACGCCAAGAAAGAAAAGGATCTCGGCGTCGCGCTCTTGCGCGACTCTGTGCGCAGATCCGGTTCTCTTGCGCGGCTGGAAGGCGATGACCTTCCCCATGGCGATTCCCTCCAAGCTCACTTTCGCCGACGATGAATCAGCCGTCTCGACGATTAGGAGTTGGCGAGGGTTAATGTTCCGTCAACGACCGGATGCTAAATTTTCTGCGAGTTGCGTGTGGGTTCGAGTGGTGTTGTGATGGGCGCCGATAGGGAACAGCGTCGGAACGACGCGTCGTTGCTTCGCGCGGTCGTCGACCAGTTTGTCGAGCGATCGCTGCATCCGACGGCTGACATCCGGCAGTTTGAAAAACTCGCCCTGGGCCTCATCGACATTATCGACTCTGAGACCGTCGCGCGCGTAGCGCTGCCGCTCTGCTTTCATCCCGAAACGCCGCCCTCGATCTTTGGCCGTCTTTTCGACAAGGGCGGCGCGGCGGCTGCGCTCGCCTTCCAGTTCGCGCCTGATCTGCGGCAGGACATGGCCGCCGCCGCCGAGCACGAGACTGCGCAATTCGCGGCGGCAATCGCGAGGCGCCGCGATCTCGACCGCGAGACGATGCTGGCGCTCGCCTCGCGCAGCGAGCGCGAGGTGCTGCGCGCGCTTGCCGGCAACCTCTCAGCGCATTTCGATGCGGCGTCGAGGCGCGCGCTAATCATGGCGGCGCGGGACGATCTGACGCTCGCGCGCATGCTGCTCGATCGCGACGATCTTGATCTCGATCCTGAACCGCTGTTTCTGGCGGCTACCCGTCTCGAGCGAACCGCCATCGTGCTCAACGCCTGCCGGCAAATATTGGCGGCTGGGGTGACCGAGGCGCCGCTTCGCGCCGCCCCCGACTTCGTCGCGAAATTGGAAGCGGCGGCGCAACGCCATGATCGCGGCGCGCTGCCCGCTCTCCTCGCAGAGGCGCTCGACTGCAGAAAGGATCGCGCGCGCGCGCTCGTCGCGGACCATCTCGGGGAGGCGTTCGCCTTGGCGCTCAACGCGATCGGCGTCCCACTCGAGTCCGCGGCTCGGATTCTTGGCGCCGACAAGAGCATCGGACATGACGCCGAAGTCGTGCGCGCGTTGATCGGTCTGATGCGCTCGACGCCGCAGCGCGCAGCGGCGCGGATCGTGGGCGCGATAACAGGCGCCGCGCGACCGGAGCGCGAGACGTCGCGCCGTCCTGTGCGAGAAGAACCGGCGGGGATCCGGCGACGCGCGAAGCAGTCCCAGGCGCCACCGACGCGTAAGGTTGATCAGTCCGCTTAGAGCTATGCGGCGAGGTCGACGAAGACGCGACCTGCGCGATCCTCGATCTCGACGATCCAGAGGTCCGGGTCGAACATGATCTCGCGTTTGAGCCTCTGCTCGGCGTCGGCCGGATCGAGCCAGTCGCCCGCATGGACCCGGGCGAACAGCCGATCGACGCCCTCTGGCGGTTCTTCGCTTTGCGGCGCGGGGCCATAGACCGCGGCGCGTCCGTCGAGCCGATCGAGCTTTACGAAAATCGCGCCGGCTTCCGCCGCGCCGCGCCGGCGCAGCATGGCGACCGCGCCTTGCGTCTCCGCGCGACGGATCAGGGCGGAGACGAATATGTCGGACCTCAGGCGCATGAGATGGAAACTAGCGCTTGAGCGGCGTGGTTGTCGAACGCCGGCGTCTCAGGGGAGCGGCAGGCGAGAGCGTTCGGCCAGCTGCCGCAGCAGTTTCGGCGTGACCTGGCCCTTGGCGGGCAGGCCGCTATCGCGCTCGAATTTCTGCAAGGCCTGGCGCGTCGCGCTGCTCAGAACGCCGTCGGGGCGCACCACATAGCCGAGCTTCAACAGCGAACGCTGCGCATAAAGCACATTCTTGTCGACAGACGCGCTCTTATCGCCGCTCGCCGCCTTTTCGCTCGCCGCTCTGTCGGTCTTTTCGGCGCTCGCGGCGGGCCGCGGCGCCTCGCCGAGCAGCAGCATGCCGATCGCGTCCCGCTTCTTATCCGCCGCGCGCGGCGCTTCGGGCTTTGCCGCCGCACTCTTTGCGGCGTCGGCGCTCTTGCCGCCGTCGAGCCTTTCGATCTTGTCGGCGATGGCGTCTTTCGCGGCGCGGCGCGGCGTCAGATCCTCATCGCGCTCAAGACGCGCAGCTTCGATCGCCGCCGGCCGCGCGGGCGGCTTCGGAGCGGCGGCCGTAACTGGGGCCGGAGGCTGAGTCGAAAAGAGCGGCGCAGGATGGCGTCCATCCTGAAAGAACAGCGCGTTCATCGGCACGCCGATCGCCGCGACGGCGGCGATGCTCAGGATGAGCGTCGCGCCCATCCTTTTGGCGCCGAAGATGCGCGCCAGGAATGAGCGACGACCGCCGCGCCGTCCGTCGCGCGGCGGCGCGCGGTCGGTGGGAGAAGCCTGAAAGCGAGAGGCGTAGAGCGAGGCGTCACGCAATTTTCTTCACCGTTGCTGGTTCGGCGCCGACGACGGCGGCCACGTTTGGCGCCGCGCCGAGTCGCGCGATCGTTTCGATTCTCGCCGGACCGCCGGCTGCGCCGCTGCGGCAATCGAGCGGCAGCCGCACGGTGACCGCCGTTCCTGCCTGCGGCCCGCTCTCGACGGCGATCGAGCCGCCGTGCAGACCCACCAGTCCGCGCACGACCGATAGTCCGAGGCCCGTTCCTTCGCGCCGACGATCGGATGATGCGCGCGCCTGAAAGAAGGGATCGCCGAGCCGCGCGAGATCGCCTGCGTCGATGCCCGCGCCATCGTCGGCGACGGAGAGAACCGCCTGATCGTTTTCCGCCTGAATCGTCAGCTTCACCACGCCGCCGCTGGACGTGAATTTCACGGCGTTGGAAAGCAGGTTGATCAGGATCTGCCTGCAGGCGCGCTTGTCGGCGACGATCTCTGCAGGCGCGTTCGCATATTCGCGCGCGAGCGTCACGCCTTGGCGGTCAGCCTCCAGCCGCATCATGTCGCAACACTGATCGGCGAGGGCTTGCAGGGAAAAGGCCTCGGGCGCGATTTGCATGGCGCCGGAGTCGATTTTGGACATGTCCAGAATCGAATTGACGATCTCAAGCAGATGGTGGCCCGAGTCGCTGATGATCGATGCATATTCCCGCTGTTTGGCGGGCTCGGCAGGCGCAATCTCGTCCGTCGCCAGCATCTGCGAAAAGCCGATGATGGCGTTAAGGGGCGTGCGCAGCTCATGGCTGACATTGGCGAGAAGGCGCACGTTGCTGCTTGCGGCGCGCTCGGCGGCCGAATGCGCCACGGCCAGCGCGATATCGGCTTCGATTCCGACGTTCACGTCGCGCAAGGCGCAGAGGACGGAATCCGGCGCGCCATTCTCGACATTCGATTGGGCGCGGCGCATGCGCGCCTCGAAGTAGTTGAACACAGGTTCGACGAACCCGTTCGAAGCATTGCGCGTGACGCCGATCTGGACACGAAATGCTGCGGTCGCGGCGTTGCCCTCGAATGCATCCGACACGAGTTTGAGGAAAATTGGCCGATCGGCGACATGAATGCGCTGGAACAACTCGCGCCCAAGCAGGTCGCGCCGGTTGAGATCAAAGGCGCGATGCTTGTCGCCAACGACGGTGTTGACGAAGCCGGCGCGATCGAGATGCAGCAGGATGTCGCCGACGGCTCCTGTCAGGAGCCGCAGATCCCGGTCGTGCTGCGCTTCAGCTTGGGCGCGCGTCTTCTCCACGCGCACGGCGCCAAAAACGAGCGCGGCGACATACAGCAGCAACGCCGCCGCGACGAAGCCGGCCGCGGCGGCGTGTTCTGTCAGCAGTTCGCGCGACGCGCGCAGATTCTGCCCGGCGGTCAGCGCCAGAACCGCGACCGCGACGACTTCGATGACGATGACCGCGCCGACTTCGGGCGTGAGCGCGGACTCGATCAGCGCAACGAGCAGCAGCGCGACCGAGAAAGCATCATAGCCGGGCGTCAGCGCATGGATCGCCGTCGCCAGCGCGAGCCAGCCGCCGATCGAGAGGCTCCGCGCGACGCGCAAATCTCCAGTGCGCGACAGCACGATCACTGACATCAGCGGCATCTGCGCAAGAAGGAACACGAGCGACTCGCTCGCGCTCGGCGCGCCGTGGAAGAACAGAAACAGCGGCGCCGCGAGCAGGATAGAGGCGGCGACGATAAGCCTCGCGATGATGAAGGCGCGATGACGCGCCTCTTCCACCGGCCGTCCGGCGACGCGCTCATGCAGCGCGGCGTCTACGCAAGATCCATACGGGCTCTCGTCGGCGAAGCTACTCAAGGCGCACGCTCCTCATCGGCGCGATGGATAGCAGAGCGTCCTTAAGCAGCCGCTAAGCCGATGCGAGAGCCGCAACAGTCAATCGACGACGCGTCGTCATGGTTTTCAGTTTATTGCCGAAGCGTAGAGCGCGAAGAATCCGATGGCGCGTTTACGAAGGGTCAACCCGGCCGCGAGATGTCTTTTTGCAGTGCTGCTATTTTGAAGGAGACGGGTTTGGTCTTTCTCGCCAAATGCGCGATCTGCATTCTCCTGATCTTGGTGGCGCTGCAGTGGCGCGGCGATCATGCGCCCAATCCGCGAAAGAGCGTCGCCGCGCGCGCCGTTGCGCCGCAGGACGCGGGCGGGTTTGTGCAGAGCGTCATCGACGGAGCCGCTTCGCTCGTTCGCGCCGGCGGCGATGCGCTGGCGGTCGCCGCGCGCGACAAATGCATTGCGGCGCCGCGCGATTGCCTTTCGGCGGCCCAGCGCGCGCAGTCGGCCGCTGGGCACGCGCATTGAGTCAGGCAATCCACGATAGAGTAGCGTGCAATGGCAGAGCTGCTGCGATGGATTTTGCCGAATCAGTTTTTTGACACTAAACATGTTCGCGCTTGGCGCGCGATTTTGAGGCCGAACCGCCACCGAGGCCATTCCCTTTTGCTCGCGCGCGACCCGTTCGCACATTGCGAGCCATCCTCTCCTGAAGGAGGCGGCCATGTCCGAAGAAACTTCGTCGCAATCCGAAGATACGGTTTCCCGCTCCGAACTGAACAATCTGCAGGAACAGCTCAAGGCGACGCGCATGGAGCGCGACCGGCAGATTTTCGAGAAGTCCGAAATCGTTGCGAAGGCCAACGCCTACGCCAAGGAGCGCGACGACCTGCGCGATAGCCTCGCCGCGATGACGGCGGAGCGCGACCGCCTGGCCACGGAGAAGGCCGAGGCGTCCACGAAAGCGTCCGAAACGTCCCGCCAGCTCGAAGCCGCCAGCCGCCGCGCCGACGAGGCGGCGGCGGAGGTCGCGCGCCTGCGCCACGCGATCGAGACGGCGCCGTCCTCCGATCCCGCCGTGGTGCTGTGGAATCTGGTCGCGGAGAAGACAAAGCAGGGCGTCGCCTGGGTCAGGAGCAAGATTCCGGCGGACAGCCCGGCGCTGCCCTGGTTCGATAAAACCGTCGCGGTCGTCACCCAGATCGGCTGCATCGCCGTCAAGGCGGCCGACGCCTTCATTCGCTGGGCCGTGCCCAAGGCGATCGAACTGTTCAACCGCGGCAAGGCGGAGCTCGACGCGCGAATGGAGAAGAAATAGCCTCCCAACACGCCG
Source organism: Methylocystis sp. (assembly GCA_051061385.1). Lineage (GTDB taxonomy): Bacteria > Pseudomonadota > Alphaproteobacteria > Rhizobiales > Beijerinckiaceae > Methylocystis. Next base: position 3,848 of record JBPFDX010000025.1, on the reverse strand, counting down.
GCTTGCGTGAATTGACGGCGCGACGCGCCGTCATGCCCGCGCCTTTAGCGGCGTGCACCGAAGGGGCTTCGGAGCTCGGCGGGCGGCAAACCCCTGCCACGCGGCCGCCCCGGCGGCGGGCCGCCCGACGCGCCCTTTCCTTCCCGGGCGCGCGCTGCTATCCCCGCGCGCATGACCGCCCACAAAATCCAGAACATCCGCAATTTCTCGATTGTCGCGCATATCGACCACGGCAAATCGACTCTGGCCGACAGACTCATCCAGGAGACCGGAACGCTCGCCGCGCGCGAAATGGTCGAGCAGGTGCTCGATTCCATGGACATTGAGCGCGAGCGCGGCATCACCATCAAGGCGCAGACGGTTCGCCTCAACTACAAGGCCAAGGACGGCAAGGATTACGTCCTCAATCTGATGGACACGCCCGGCCACGTCGACTTCGCCTATGAGGTCTCCCGCTCGCTAAAGGCGTGCGAAGGCTCGCTGCTCGTGGTCGACGCGTCTCAGGGGGTCGAAGCGCAGACGCTCGCCAATGTCTATCAGGCGATCGACGCGGGCCACGAAATCGTTCCCGTGCTGAACAAGATCGATCTGCCCGCGGCGGAGCCTGACCGCATCAAGGAGCAGATCGAGGAGGTGATCGGCCTCGACGCCTCCGACGCCGTGCTCATTTCCGCCAAGACCGGGATCGGCATCCCCGACGTGCTCGAGGCGATCGTCACGCGCCTGCCGCCCCCAAACGGCGATGAAAAGGCGCCGCTCAAGGCGCTGCTGGTCGACAGCTGGTACGACGCCTATCTCGGCGTCGTCGTGCTGGTGCGCATCTTCGATGGGACCCTCAAGAAGGGTCAGAAGATCAAGATGATGGCGACTGACGCCCATTATGAGGTCGACAAGATCGGTGTCTTCCGGCCCAAGATGCAGGATGTCGCCTCGCTCGGGCCGGGCGAGGTCGGCTTCATCACGGCGCAAATCAAGCAGGTCGCGGATACGCGCGTCGGCGACACGGTCACCGACGACAAGAAGTCGACCACCGAGCCGCTGCCGGGCTTCAAGCCGGCGCAGCCCGTGGTGTTCTGCGGGCTCTTTCCGGTCGACGCCGCCGACTTCGAGGATTTGCGCGCGGCCATCGGCAAGCTGCGCCTCAACGACGCGAGTTTCTCCTACGAGATGGAGACGTCGGCGGCGCTCGGCTTCGGCTTCCGCTGCGGTTTCCTCGGTCTTCTGCATCTCGAAATCATTCAGGAGCGGCTGCAGCGCGAATTCGATCTCGATCTGATCGCGACGGCGCCCTCGGTCATCTACAAGATCACGCTGACGAACGGCGACGAGATCGAGCTTCACAATCCCGCTGACATGCCGGATGTGGTGAAGATCGAGGAGATCAAGGAACCGTGGATCCGGGCGACCATCCTGACGCCCGACGAATATCTCGGCTCGGTCCTGAAGCTCTGTCAGGACCGGCGCGGCGTTCAGGTCGATCTCAATTACGTCGGCAAGCGCGCCATGGCGGTCTACGATCTGCCGCTCAACGAGGTCGTGTTCGACTTCTATGACCGGCTGAAGTCGATCTCGAAGGGCTATGCGTCATTCGATTATCAGATCACCGACTATCGCGCCGGCGATCTCGTCAAGATGACGATTCTCGTCAATGCGGAGCCGGTCGACGCGCTCTCCATGCTCGTGCATCGCACGCGCGCCGAGGGACGCGGCCGGCAGATGTGTGAGAAACTCAAGGAGCTCATCCCGCCGCATATGTTCCAGGTGCCGATCCAGGCGGCGATCGGCGGCAAGATCATCGCGCGCGAGACAGTGCGCGCCTTCCGCAAGGACGTCACCGCGAAATGCTACGGCGGCGACGTGACCCGCAAGCGCAAGCTTCTCGAGAAACAGAAGGAAGGGAAGAAGAAGATGCGCCAGTTTGGCCGCGTCGAAATTCCGCAGGAGGCCTTCATCGCGGCGCTGAAGATGGAGGAGTAGGGGCCTCTCTCTTTGCGGGGGAGAGTGACGAGCCGTCTCCGCCGTCATGCCCGCGCTTGTTGCGGGCATCCACGCGATGGGGCCGCCGCCGATCTTGCGGCTCTGGCGCAGCGTCTCGGTGGGTATGGTTCGGGACAAGCCCGGCCATGACGACATTCTTGCAAGCGTACGCAATTGCGTACATATTAGCGTCATGCGCACGACCTCATACAGCGATCTCCGCAAGAACCTCGCCGCTACGCTCGACCGGGTCACCGAAGACCACGAACCGGTGGTGATCACCCGGGACAAGGGCAAACCCGCGGCGGTGCTGATCTCGCTCGAAGACTTCGCTTCTTACGAGGAGACGAGCTACCTGTTGCAGAGTCCGCGCAACGCCGAGCGCCTGCGCGAAGCCATTAGGGAACTTGACTCCGGTCACGGCAAAGAGCGCAAGCTCGTTGAATGAAGCTTGTCTTCTCCGAACAGGCTTGGGCCGATTATCTCCATTGGCAGACGCAGGACAAAAAGACTCTCGACCGCATCAACGCGCTTATCAAGGAGTGCTCCCGGACACCTTTTGAGGGGCTCGGAAAGCCGGAACCCTTGCGCGGCGACCTGCGCGGCTGGTGGTCGCGCCGCATCGATCGAGAGCATCGTTTAGTTTATCGCGTGGAAGATGGCGACTTACTGATCGCTCAGTGTCGCTACCACTACTGACATTTGCGCGCCGCTTACAGCCTCACCCCCGCGCCAACGCGATCATCACCGCGCCGATAAGCATCACAGCGGCGCCGAACAGGCGCCCGTTCGAGTCTTCCTTCAGCACATGGCCGCTGGCGAGCACGGTGAAGAGCGCCGACAGTCGCTTGATGGCGATCACATAAGGCGTGAACAGCACGGTGAGCGCCCACATCTGCAAAGTATTGCCGAAGGCCATCGCCGATCCGGCGCCGATCGCGTAGCGAAGCTGGAAGGCGCTTGGCGCGGCGCGGCGCCCCGCGACCCAGTAGAGCAGGGCGCAGAGCGAAATGACGATCGTCACCGCCGTTATCCAGATGAGCGGCGTCGACGCCCTGACGCCCAGCTTGTCTATGTTGGCGGTGACGCTCCAGATCACCGCGGTGCCGATCATCATCCGCGCGCCTCTGTCGCGCGCAAAGACATGGAAGTTGAAGCGCCGTCCGCTCTCCTGGTCGGCGTCGAGCAGGCCGACGCCGAGCACGGTGAACAGCACGCCGAAGACGCCCATCGGTGGCGCCATCTCGCCGGTCATGATCGGCGAGGTGAACAGCATCAGCACGGGCGTGAGCAGCACGAGCGGCGCGACGAGCGACGCGTCGGACAGTCGAAAGGCGCGGATATAAAGCGCATAGGCGACGACGTTGAGCGCGCCTGACCAGGCGAGCAGCGTCCAGAATTCCCGCTTCGTCAGCGACGCGAGCGTCTCGCGCGGCGTGGCGAGCAGTGTCGGATAAAACACGAAGCACGCGACGATCAGCAGACCCGCGCCCGCGCACCACTGCGCGGCGAGGATGGCGCGGTCGTCGGCCGTCCGCGTCGCCGCCTTGGTGCCGAGATCAGTGACGGACTGGCAGATGGCGGTGACGAGCGAGGCCAGAAGAGCGAGAAGCGCAAGGTCCATGGCGCGCTATAGCGCATGGGCGGCTAACGTGGGAACGGCCGCGAGGCTCCTGAGTCATTCCCGACGCGCGAAGCGCGATCGGGAGACCAGCGTTCTTGGGGGTTGCTCTGGATTCCTGTGTGTCTGTTTTGTGAGAGACTGAGAATGCGGACGGGAGATCGTTGGATTCCTGGTGTCGCCACCGTATCTGGCATGATCCCCGTCCGCTTTTCGCAGTTCACCTGAACAGTTGCACGAGGCTGCGCCA
>JBPFDX010000024.1:0-99664 GCA_051061385.1 Methylocystis sp. | reverse complement strand
TCCTCACCGGCGTCAAATCCGTCGGGTAACGCTTGGTTTTCTTCTCAATGGCGGCCATCTTGGCGCGATTCGCTCGGGTCCACATCCCCAGCTTGAATCACGCCCTATCTCCGTCGCAACCATTCTCAAAACGTCTCTGAGAAACCGCTTGCGGAGCAATCGCCTTCTCGTCCTACGGGGGCAATGAGTTTCCTCATCCTAAGGAGCCTGCGCCCAAGTCGGGCTTGCCCGACTTGGGCTACAAATGCCGATCTCGGGTAAACCCGAGATCGGAGGGCGCGTCTCGAAGGAGGAGGACTGCGCGACTGATCGTACGTAACAAAATGGCCGGGCGATTACTGATCCATCAAGAGAGAAGGATTATCACGAACACCCCGTCGTTGACCCGCAGGTCTCGCATTTCAGGCACGTGCCGTTGCGCACGAGCGTGAAGTTCGCGCATTCCGGGCAGGCTTCGCCGACATAGCCTTTCATGCGCGCTTCGGCGCGTTTCTCGGCGACGCCCTGCACAGTCTTCGTCGGCTCGGTCCAGCCGAGCGACGTCAGCGCCTCGGCGTCGCGAACGGCGTCGGGCGTCGGCTCCGCCTTCAGCGCCGTCACGCCGCCGCCCTGCACCACCATCAGCCTGTCGGTCTTCGAGCGCAGCAGACCGCGCGAGACGACGGAATTCGTCTCCGGCGCCTTGCCCTCATGCTGGCCCTTGCCGAGCACGTCATGGCCGATGTCGTCGGGCGAGACATGCGCGAGATCGTTGCGGCCGAGATAGGAGACGGCAAGCTCGCGGAACACATAGTCGAGGATCGACGTCGCGTTCTTGATGGCGTCATTGCCCTGCACCGGACCCGCGGGCTCAAAGCGGGTGAAGGTGAAGGCGTCGACATATTCCTCGAGCGGCACGCCATATTGCAGGCCGAGCGAAATCGCGATGGCGAAATTGTTCATCAGCGAGCGGAAGGCCGCGCCTTCCTTGTGCATGTCGATGAAGATTTCGCCGAGCCGCCCGTCTTCATATTCGCCGGTGCGCAGATAGACCTTGTGGCCGCCGACCGCCGCCTTCTGCGTATAGCCCTTGCGGCGATCCGGCAGCTTCTCGCGTTCACGGATCACCTGATGCACGACGCGCTCGACGATGCGCTCGGCGATCGTGGCGGCGCCCGCCGGCATCGTCGCGGCGACGACTTCCTCGACGACGTCCATCGCGTCGATGTCGTCGTCGCCGGCGATGAGCTGCGCTGAGAGCGGCTGCGAGAGTTTTGAGCCGTCGCGATAGAGCGCATTGGCCTTGAGGCCGAGGCGCCAGGACAGCAGATAGGCCTGTTCGCAATCCTCGATCGACGCGTCATTCGGCATGTTGATGGTCTTGCTGATCGCGCCCGAGATGAAGGGCTGCGCCGCCGCCATCATGCGGATATGCGATTCGACCGAGAGATAGCGCTTGCCGGTGCGCCCGCAGGGATTGGCGCAGTCGAACACCGGATAGTGCTCGCGCTTCAGATGCGGCGCGCCTTCCAGAGTCATCGCGCCGCAGACGTGGATATTCGCCGCTTCGATCTCCGACTTGGCGAAGCCGAGATGGGAGAGAAGATCGAAATTCTTGTCGTCGAGCGAGGCCGCCGGAACTTTCAGCGTTTCGGTCAGGAAGTCGGGCCCGAGCGTCCATTTGTTGAAGACGAATTTGATGTCGAAGGCGGACGGCAGCGCCGCCTCGACCGCGGCGATCTTCTCGTCGGTGAAGCCGCGCGCGCGCAGACTCGCGGCGTTGATCGCCGGCGCATTGAAGAGCGAGGCGTGGCCGACGGCGTAAGCTTCGATCTCGGCGATCTCGCTCTCGCGATAGCCGAGCGCGCGCAGCCCTTCCGGCACCGCGCGGTTGACGATCTTGAGATAGCCGCCGCCGGCGAGCTTCTTGAATTTGACGAGCGCGAAATCGGGCTCGATGCCGGTCGTGTCGCAATCCATCACGAGGCCGATGGTGCCGGTCGGCGCGACGACGGTGACCTGCGCATTGCGATAGCCGTAGAGTTCGCCCTGTGCGAGCGCCTTGTCCCATGCGGCGCCCGCGTGTGCGATCAACGCCTGATCGGGGCAGGCGGCGAGGTCGAGCGGCACGGGCGCAATCGCCAGTTTTTCATAGCCGCCGCGTTCGCCATGCGCGGCGCGGCGATGGTTGCGGATGACCCGCAGCATCGCTTCGCGATTCTCCATGAAGCGCGCAAAGGGGCCGCGCTCCTTGGCCATTTCGGCGGAGGTGGCGTAGCAGACGCCGGTCATGATCGCCGACAGCGCGCCGGCGATGGCGCGGCCCGCCTCGCTGTCATAGGCGACGCCCGACGACATCAAGAGGCCGCCGACATTGGCGAAGCCGAGGCCCAACGTGCGGTAGTCGTAGGACAGCTGCGCGAGCTCTTTCGAGGGAAACTGCGCCATCAGCACCGAGATTTCGAGCACAATGGTCCACAGCCGCACGGCGTGCTCATAGGAGTCGACGTCGAACCCCCACCCTGACCCTTCCCCGCTTGCGGGGGAGGGAAGGGAGGGGGAACGGAACTGCAGCAGATTGAGCGACGCGAGGTTACAGGCCGTGTCGTCGAGGAACATATATTCCGAGCAAGGATTGGATGCGCGGATGGGGCCGCCCGCTGGGCAGGTGTGCCAGTCGTTGATCGTCGTATGGAACTGGATGCCGGGATCGGCGGAGGCCCAGGCGGCGTAGCCGATCTTCTCCCACAGATCGCGGGCCTTCAGCGTCTTCGAGACCTTGCCGTCGAGACGCTTGATGAGGCTCCAGTCGCCGTCCTTCTCAACCGCCTGCAGGAACTCGTCGGTGACGCGGACGGAATTGTTCGAGTTCTGGCCCGAAACGGTCAGATAGGCTTCGCTGTCCCAGTCCGTGTCATAGGTGTCGAACTGGATGTCCTTATAGCCTTGCTTGGCGAACTGGATGACGCGCTTGATGTAACTGTCCGGCACGTCGTTGCGGCGCGCGAGCTTGATCTCGCGCTTCAGCGCCGGATTGATCTCGGGATTGAAGCAGTCGTCGCCGGGGCCTTCGCAGTTCACGCAGGCGCGCATGATCGCCTTGAGATGCTTCTTGACGATCTTGGAGCCGGTGACGAGCGAGGCGACCTTCTCCTCCTCCTTCACCTTCCAGTCGATGAAGGCTTCGACGTCGGGATGGTCGATGTCGACGACGACCATTTTCGCGGCGCGCCGCGTCGTGCCGCCGGATTTGATCGCGCCCGCCGCCCGGTCGCCAATCTTGAGGAAGGACATCAGTCCCGAGGACGAGCCGCCGCCCGAAAGCTTCTCCTTCTCGCCGCGCAGCTTGGAGAAATTGGTGCCGGTGCCGGAGCCATATTTGAACAGCCGCGCCTCACGCACCCACAGATCCATGATGCCGCCGTCATTGACGAGATCGTCCTCGATCGACTGGATGAAACAGGCGTGCGGCTGCGGATGCTCATAGGAGGACTTCGACTTCACCATCTTGCCGTTGGCGTAGTCGACATAAAAATGGCCCTGGCTCGGACCGTCGATGCCGTAAGCCCAGTGCAGGCCGGTGTTGAACCATTGCGGGGAATTGGGCGCCGCCATCTGCATCGCGAGCATATAGCGAAGCTCGTCGGAGAAGGCCTGGGCGTCTTCCTCGGCGTCGAAATAGCCGCCCTTCCAGCCCCAATAGGTCCAGGCGCCGGCGAGCCGGTCGAAGACCTGCTTGGCCGAGGTTTCCGAGCCGTGGCGCTGATCCTTGGGGAGTTCGCTAAGCGCCTCCGTATCGGCGGCGGAGCGCCACAGGAAGGAGGGGATGGCGTTCTCCTCGACGCGCTTCAAGCGCGCCGGCACGCCGGCCTTGCGGAAATATTTCTGCGCCAGAACGTCGGCGGCGACCTGGCTCCACTGGTTGGGGACCTCGATATTGTCGAGTGAAAAGACGATCGAGCCGTCGGGATTGCGGATCTCGCTCTTCGTCTTGCGGAACGCGATATTGGCGTAGGGAGATTCGCCAGCCTTGGTGTAGCGCCGCTCGATCTTCATGCCCGATATATCCTTGCTAAGCGCGGACGAAGTCCCGCGCGCCCGGCCCTTCGCGGGCCAGCGAAAAAAGTGAGTTACTCCACATCTTTGCTACAGACCGCGACAACCCCTCGTGGAGAGCGGTTAGCCACTCCGGTGCACAACGCTTACAAAGCGCAACCGTGGCGGTGGGGGTCCATGTGATCCGGCGAGTTCCTTCAGAACGTCGCAGAGGTCGTATATTTGATGCCCCGATTGACCCTAAGGAGTCCATATTCACCGCGGGGTATCCACAAGATATGTGGGGCCTAAGAGGCTCAGGCATACAATTAGTGGATAGTGGGGATAAATGAACCCCTAAAACTCGATTCTGGCAAGTCTGACTTTTTGGCGCTGATCGACCGTTTCTGCGCTTTTTTCTCGTGTCGTTGGAAAAATAGCGATTGCTGGCGCCTGTGTTTTTGGCGCCAGCGGCATTGTCAGCGTTTGGTTGGCTCTTTCGTGACTCCCTTGAATGGTGCCCCGTCTTGCTTAACGTCCATGAAGCGGCCATCCGACTTGTTTCTCTTCACCCACTGTTCCGTTGTGGGATTGAAGGTCTGGGAGCGCTGGCGCACCGGCCCATTTCGATGTCCATCACCTTTCGGCGGATTGGTAGCCATATCCTATCCTTTCGCTTAAGTTCTTGTTCTTGCTAGACTCTTCACGCAATGAGACCGCAATCAACGCAACGAAGCAGTGAACCGATAGTGGCTATGCGGTCACTTCCACACTTTGGACAAAGCCTGTGCGCGAAACGTATTGGCCTCTTGGCACGCAAGGCGAACCAAAAATCTGTGAATTCCGAGGGGAAGTTGAACCGTTCATGTAAGGATCGCCTAGTATTGCATTCGATTGCTAAGTAGGGTGGAGCCATCGACAGAGCTGCAAACACATTGGCTTGCCATTCTGAACTTTCTTCGTCTTGCGCTATGCTTAGCAGTGATTTTTCGGCTGTCGTAAACCCATGGTGAGGGTGACGATGCAAGCGGGCATGAGCGAGTTCGTGTAAAAGTTTAAAGCAAGCTAGCGGCTCTCCTTCTCCTGCTTCTTTCCACAGTTCCATGTGTGCATTGATAGAAAAGGTGCGTCGGTCGAAGAACGGTTCCCCGTCGTAGTCAAAAAGGGCTATTTTTGGCTTGGACGGATTAGCTTCACTGTACAGCGACGGCTCAATTACCATCGACCGAAATCGTGGCTGGCATAAATGGTCGACCCCGAGTCGATTACGATGTCTAAGCACACTCTCCAACAGCGTCTCATATGAGCGGAAAGCGGTCTTTTGATCTCTGAACATTTAAGTCGTCACCTCTGTCGGTGAGAGCCTTCGCCCCCGCGCGACCGTCCGCCGGCCCACGACGCATCCTGCCAATCCAAACTCGAAAGACGCGCGTTCCGCGCTCGCGGACCGATGCGCCGCGATTTGAAGCACGCCAAAAACGAGGATCACGCCCACACAAAGCGACGCTCACGTCCGGCTGCCGCCGGGAACCGCCGAACGCCTTGAAGATCGTTCGCCGCGTCGCCATTGCGTGATGCCTCCAGACTGCGCGAGTCTTTCGATGGCGTCAAGATATAGTGGTGAGAATTAACAGAGAGACAATATGTGGATACTTTAGTGGATAAAGGGGAAAATTCCAGTCGGGGGGCCCCTAGGCTCGGCCATCTCGGCAGATTCGGCAAGCGGGACTTTCGCAGCCTTTCCGGGAACGGTCCGCGTCACAAAAGCTTCGCCTCGCCGTGATCTTCAAGCCCGTAGATCGCAGCGGAGCGAGTCGCACATGTGGACGGTCAACGCGAATTTCGGTCAGTCGATTTTCGCCCTGGTCAATTTTCCGCAAGCCGCTTCGAAAAAGCCGAGGGCGGGCAAAAGAACGCTCGGCGAGACGCTGGGCCGCCTGGGATCGCTCGAAGTGCGGCTCGCGCGCGGCAAGAAGGAGCTGCGCAAGGCGCAGCGCCTGCGCTATGAGGTCTTCTATAAGGAAGGCGGCGCGATTCCCGACGCGCGCACGGCCTTCACCCGCCGCGACGCGGACAGGTTCGACAAATTCTGCGATCATCTCATCGTCATCGATCACGCGGCGCAGACCCGGCGCGGCAGGATCAAGCCGAAGATCGTGGGCGCCTACCGGCTGATGCGCGACGACATGGCGAGGAAGGCTGGCGGCTTCTATTCGGAGGGCGAATATGACGTCGCGCCGCTTCTCTCCCGCCACGCCGGCAAGCGCGCGCTGGAATTAGGGCGCTCTTGCGTGCTCGCGCCCTATCGGGGCAAGCGCACGATCGAACTTCTGTGGCGCGGGCTTCTCGCCTATGTGCGGGGGCATGACATCGACGTGATGTTCGGCTGCGCAAGCCTCCACGGCGCCAATCCGCTCGCCCATGCGCAGTCGTTGAGCTACCTCGCGCATTATGCGCCTGCGGAAGAGAATTGGCGCGTCAGCGCGCGAGAAGAGCTGCATACGCCGATGCGGATGCTGGCGCGCGACGCGTTCGATGCGCGCAAGGCGCGCGACGCGCTGTCGCCGCTGATCAAAGGCTATCTGCGGGTGGGCGCGCGTTTCGGCGACGGCGCCGTCGTCGATCGCAAATTCAACACGACCGATGTCTTCGTGGTGATGCCCGTCGCCGATATCGACGCGCGCTATCTCGAATTTTTCGGCGGCGCGTCCCACCGACGCGCGGCTTAGCCCTTCTGTCATTACGGGCGCGAAGCGCGATTGGGAATCCAGGACAGAAGCAAACATTTGTGACGCCGATGGGAATGCGCAGCGCGCCAATGAACGCGGCTCCTCGTCCTTCGAGACGCGCGCTGCGCGCGCTCCTCAGGATGAGGAGCCTTGGTTGGGCAATGCAATTCACTGATGCCGCTAAAAGCAGTCCTCATGCTGAGGAGGTTGCGTAGAGACCGTCTCGAAGCACGAGGACTGCGATGATCTCCGATTTCGTCCATGCGACTCCAGCAGCTCTTGCACGCGGGCGCGAGCCTCCGCCGCGAGCGTCTTGCGATCCTTGCCGGTTGCTTCGACCGGATCGCCGAAGATAACGTGACACTGCGCGTCGCCGCGCTTCATCAGGCGCCACAGATGCGGCAGGAATGTCATGTCGCCGTACCAGCCGACGTCGATTCTCTCGATGCCGTCTGAATAAGCGATTGCGACGGGCGCGAGCGTCGGCGCCTCGCCCCGCGCGGCCAATGTCTCAAGCGGCGCGAAATGCGCCGAGCGAAAGGGAAGGACCTCCGCGCCGTCGCTCGACGTCCCTTCGGGAAAGACGACGAGATCGCCGCCCGCGCGCAGCACATCGACGAGCGCGTCATTGACGCGCGCGACATCCTGCTTCGCGCCGCGTTCGACGAAGACCGTGCCTTGCAGCCGCGCGAGCATTCCGAGCACGGGCCAGCTCGCGACCTCGCGCTTCGCCAGGAAAACGAAAGGGTAGAGGCTCGAGAGCGCGATGATGTCGGTCCATGACACATGATTGGCGACGACGAAGCGCGGCGCGTTTGAGGGCAGGGCGCCGCGCTTCTCGACCTTTATGCCGATGGCGGCGCAAACCGCGCGGCAGAAACCTGTCTGGATCGCGTGTTGAATCGGCCAGCCGCGCCGTCGCGCCAGCGCCTGCAGCGGAACGAGGAAGAGAAAAGCGCCCGCCAGCGTGAGAACGAAGGCGAGCGCGCGCAGATAAGGCATGGCGCGCAGATGGCGCGCCTGCAAGACGTTGGTGTGACAGCCCCGGCTAGCGCGTCTGCGCCACATCCGACAGAAAGAACCGCACCATCTCGCGCGATGCGTCCGGCCCATGGCGATCGGCGAAGGAGCCGTCCGGATTGCCGCCCGACCAGGCGTGGCCAAGTCCCTCGACCGCCCAATGCTCCAGCTGCGGCACGCCGCGCGCGTCGGCGATGACGGTGCGGCTGTAATTGCGGCCGCCCGACGATCCCGTCTCGCGCGTTTCGCGCGCGAGCGCCTCCGCAAGATCGAGGCGCGCCCGTGCAATGATCGTTTCCGCGTTGATCGGATGCACTCTCTGGTCGGCCTCGCCGTGGAAAACGATTGTGCGCACGGCGTCGTCAGGCATAAAGGCGCGCGCCATGCCGGCGCCGAAATTGCCGCTCATCGCTGCGAAGGCGGAGGCGACGTCGCTCGCCGAGCCGTGCGCGAGGCCAGAATGTATGCCGACCGCGGCATAGAGCTCCGGATAGGTCGCGGCCATTGTCGCCGCCATCGCGCCTCCAGCCGACAGTCCGGCCACATAGACCCGCGACTCGTCCACGCGCCACTCCGCCATGACCGCGCGGGTCAGGCCGGCGATGAGACTGGGCTCGCCCTTCTCGCGCGTCTGATCAGCCGGATTGAACCAGTTCCAGCAGCCCATCTGATTGGCCGCGGTCGATTGCGCCGGATAGGCGACGATAAATCCGTGTTCGTCAGCGAGTTCATTCATTCGCGAACCGATCGCGAAGTCGTCAGGGTTCTGCGAGCAGCCGTGAAGCATCACGATCAAGGGCCGTTTGCCGTCGCCGGCGCCGTTGGGCGCATAGACCTTGTAGTCGCGAGTCCCCGCCGGGCCGGCATGGCTGCGTGCGACATAGGCGGCGCCCGGCGCAATGTCGATCCTGGGCGCTTTCCGCAGCCCGACAAGCGGCATGCCGCTTTGGTCGAGGCCCGGAAGACCGCCATGGCGCAGCAGCTCCACCGTTTGGCCGAGAGGACGGCGCAGCTTGAAGCTTGGAGAACGCGGCTCGGCGTGCGCCGCCGGCTGCGGCGCCGGCGACGCGTCGCCCGCTGGCGTGAGCGCGCGCATCAGCACGCGCGTTGCCTCGGTGAGATTTTGCTCGCGCGTCAATCGCGTCGCTTTGCTCAAGACGCTCGACAGGAATTCTTTCATTTCGGTCTATGCCTCACGGGAGGAGAGGATCAGCTGATGCGATCGTCGAGCGCCGCCTTGACCGACTTGCTTGCTTGAAGCGCGCCGAGGACGGTGATGGATTCGATGGTCTCACGCGCGAGCTCTGGCGTGACGTCTTCGGCGATCGACGCCAGACCCAGCACATGGATGCGCAGTCTGCGGCCTGTCGCCTTCACCGCCTCGAGGTCTTCGCGGCTGTAGTGGCGCAAGCCGAGATCCAGCGTGTTCCGCACGATGGACTGTTTGACCGCGTCCGAATGCGCGCCGAGCTGGTTGCGTATCGCCGTGCGGATGAAGTCGGTGCGGTTCGAGTAGAAACCTTCGCGCACCAGAAGATCGATATGGCCGAGATCGACGAACCCGACATTGATCGTGATTTTCTCGGTGTCGGGGGCCTTATCCCGAAGTTTATGTATTTCCGCCATTGCGCCATCCTATCACCATCCAGCTGGATGGTATATGGATGGCAATCTAATCGCTGCAAGGGCCCGCGAGCAAGTCATGCGGCGGCGGTCTGACCGCGAAGCTTTGTCTCCCGACCCGGCTTCGCCGTTCGTCGCGACCTTGACGCCGCCGCTTGAGGCGCCCTTATGTGCGCCTGTCGGCCTAGGCCGGCGGCCAAGATCAGGCTTTTCGGGAGAACCTTATGACGTTCGTGCTCGCGCGCCGCGCATTTGCCGCTGCGGCCCTGTCGCTTCTTTCCGCTGGGTTGCTCGCCGGACCGGCGTTTGCTCACGGCCCTTCGCGTCAGAAGGTCGTCGAAAAGATCGAGATCGACGCGCCGGCCGCGAAAGTCTGGGAGATCGTCGGCAATTTCCAGGATTGGAACTGGCATCCGGCCATTGCGAAGACTGAAGGTACTGGCGGCAACAGCGCCGACGCCAAGCGCAAGCTGACCCTTAAGAGCGGCGGCGTGATCGACGAGTCGCTGACGAAATACGACGCCGACGGCAAGTCGCTGAGCTATAAGATCGACGCCGTCGACGTGAAGGTGCTGCCGGTCAACAATTATTCGTCGACGATCTCGGTCAAGGACGAAGGCGGCAAGAGCGTCGTCGAATGGAAGGGCGCCTTCTATCGCGGCTTCATGAACAATGATCCGCCGCCGGAGCTTTCTGACGAAGCTGGCGTGAAGGCGGTGAGCGATATTTACAAGTCGGGCCTTGCGGCGTTGAAGGCCAAGGCGGAGGGCAAGTAAGCGCTGCCTCATGCGCAAAGCGTCAGTCAGGATCGCCGTGTCGCGCCGGATCTTTCTTCGCGCCGCGGCCGCTCTCGCCGTTCTTGCGCCAAGCCTGGCGCTGGCGGCGCATGGCGCTTCGCCGCTGAAGGTCGTCGAAACGACGATCGTTAATGCGCCGCCCGACAAAGTCTGGGCGATTGTGGCTGACTTCGCGCACGCCGAGTGGCTGCCGGGCGTCGTGCGCGTTGAAGCGTCGGGCGGCGACGTTCCCGACCAGGCGCGGCGCAGGCTGATCATGGCTGACGGCGGGGTCGTCGAGGAGCTGCTGACCAAGCGCGACGCCGAGCGGATGATGCTCGGCGTGCACCGCGAAGGCGATGATGTGAAGCGCCTGCCGGCGACCAACTACACCGCGCTGATCACCCTGCGCCCCGCTGCGAGCGGCGCGACCGACGTCGAATGGAAGGCGCGCTTCTATCGTGGCTATCCCAAGAACGACCCGCCGGCGGAATTGAACGACGACGTCGCCATCGCGGCGGTGACGATGCTGCAGCGCGCCTATCTCGCCGCCTTGAAGGCGAAGGTGGAAGAGAAGTGAGGCTTTGGCCCGTCATGCCCGCGCTTGTCGCGGGCATCCACGCCAGGACGATGGGACTCGCTGCAGTAACAGCAGCGAAGCGCTGCGCGGTCGCGTGGATGGCTGGGTCAAGCCCGGCCATGACGGCGGGGTTGCTTCTCTTCTTTCTCCCGCTCTCTTCCCCTGCATCGGCCGCCGAAGCCTTCGTCACCGCGCAAGGCGCCGATGCGCTCTCGATTGTCGATCTTTCCAAAATGGAGACCGTCGCGACTCTGCCCATCGGCGGCAAGCCGGCGGGGATCGCGGTGTCGCGAGACGGCGCGCGCGCCTTCATCACCAGTCCGGAAGGCAAGTTCCTCACCGTCGTCGACGCCGCGACCCGCAAGATCGAAAAGCGCATTCCGGTCGAAGGCGGGCCGCTCGGCGTCGCCGCCAGTCCCGACGGCAAACGCGTCTATGTCGCCGATCTCTACGGCCGTCGCCTCGTCGACATCGATCTCGCGAGCGGCGAGCAGCGCAGCGTCGGCGTCGGCGCCATGGCGTCGGGCGTCGCCGTCGCGCCGGACGGCAAGACGATCATCGTCGCCGACCGCGACGACAATGCGCTTTCCCTCATCGACGCGGCGACTTTTTCGCGCGTCGCGACCATACCGGTCGGCAAGCATCCTTTCGGCGTGACGATCGACGCTGGCGGCGCGCGCGCCTATTCAGCCAATGTGGAATCCGATGACGTCAGCGTCGTCGATCTCGCCTCGCGCAAGGTGATCGCGACGCTCAAATGCGGCAGCTGGCCCTATACGGTGGCGCTCGCCAAGGGCCGCGTCTTCGTCGCCAACCAGCACGGCGACAGCGTCAGCGTGTTCGACGCAGCCGCTTTGGCGCCGCTCGAAACGCTCAAGGTCGGCGAATACCCGGAAGGCCTTGCGGTCAGCGGCGACGGCGCGCGCGTCTATGTCGCGAACTGGTTCTCGAACGAGCTTTGGGCCGTCGACGCACAGACGCTCAAAATTCTCGGCAAGGCGGAGACCGGCGACGGCCCGCGCGCCTTCGGCGCCTTCATTCGCGACGCGGACTGATCTCTGTGATTGTCATTCCCGACGCGTAGCGCGCGAGCGGGAGTCCGCGCGACCTGTTCTGGATTCCCGGTCAGGCCTGCGGCCCGCCGGGAATGACACACGCCCGACGAAACGGCGGCATTCGCATCGCGGTTACGTTTCAACATGCTCGGGCCGCACGCCGAGTCCGATGAGCCGCGCCGGCAATCGTCGCAGCAGCGGCATGGCGTTCAGCAGCCGCAACGCCAGCGGCGCGTCGAAAGGCTTCTGCGCTGCGAGCACGCTACGCACCACGCGATCCTGGATCGCAAGCTGAATGGCCTGAGTGACGCGCGTGGGAAACTTCCGCCGCCGCTGCACGGCGCGCACGTCCTCATCGCTCAGCGTATTTTCGCGCAACTTCGCGCCAAGGAGATTGGCGGCGGCGACCGCGTCCTGGATCGCAAGGTTCACGCCGACGCCGCCGACCGGCGACATGGCGTGCGCGGCGTCACCGATGCACAGCAGTCCCGGGCGGCTCCATACCTTAAGGCGATTGACCTGAACGGTAAGCAGGCTGACGTCGCTCCAGTCTTTGAGCGCATTGACGCGATCGGCGAGGAAGGGCGTCAGACGCGCGATCGAGTCGCGAAAGGCCGCGATCCCTTTCTCGCGCAGCTCCTTCGCGCCGCCCTTTGGAATGACGCAGCCGCACTGCCAATAGGCGCCGCGGTCGATCATCGCCAGCATGCGCCCCGGAGCCACGCGGCCGAAGCTTTCGTCCGGGTCGCTGTCCCTGCGCGGCAGCTTGAACCACAGCACGTCCATCGGCGCGCCGAAATCCTCGACGGGGAGCTTCGCGTCGGCGCGCATCAGCGACCCGCGCCCGTCGGCGGCGATGACGAGCCTGGCCTTTATCCTCAGCTCTCCGTCAGGGCCTTTCGCCAAAACGCCGCAGACGCGGTCGCCGTCGAACAGAAGGTCGTCGCCGGCGGTCTGCATGAAGAGACGGAAATTCGGCAGCGCGCGCGCATGTTCGGCGATGAAATCGAGAAAATCCCACTGCGGCATGAAGGCGATGAAATTGCACTTGCCCGGCAGGCTCGAGAAATCGGCGACCTTGTATTGACGCTCGCCGATCCACGCCGAGAGCTCATAGGCCTTGTGGTGCGGCAGCCGCAGGAATTCGTCGAGCAGTCCAAGCTCATCCATGATTCGCAGCGTCGACGGATGAATAGTGTCGCCGCGAAAGTCGCGCAGAAAATCGGCGTGTTTTTCAAGGACGATCACGTCGACGCCGGCGCGCGCCAGCAGAAAGCCGGCCATCAGCCCGGCAGGACCGCCGCCGACGACGCAGCAGGTCGTTGTAACAATCCGCGACATGGACCCTCCGGCGTTTGGAGCGCGACGCGCCAGCGGTCGAACACAGGCCACGCCCCGCCGCGCTTTAACGACTGTCCGGCGTGGCTACTAGAGATTAAGAGCAAACCGCGCCCACATGATCGCGAGCGTGATGCAGCTTACGGCGTAAACCGCAAAACGGAAGGGAACGTGATTAAACAAGATGTAGATGGCCGCGTGAATGGCGCGAGACGCCACATACATCCAGGCGAGCGAGAGCTGCAACGCGTCGACGCTATGCAACGCGATCATCATCAGCATGACGACATAGAAAAGCGTTGGAACCTGCATGAGGTTATTGAATGCCCGAGCCGGACGCTCGATCCATTCGCTCGGCGGTTCTGTCTCGTAGTCGCGGAAATATTGCAGCGAAGCGCCCCCGAGCAGCACGGCGCCGTTCCGGGAAATCACCATCAGCAGCCAAACCGCGGCGGTTAACGCGAACATCGCGATCATGGGCGACACGATATCCGTGGGGTCGGCGGGAATGGCCGGCCGGGTCGAAAGGGCCGCTATCGCGAGCACGCCCGCCACGATGATCGCGGAGACAGCCAGGTATTCGCTGCCGCTCGGTCGGCGGCGCCCAACCTGCTCGAATTTGGCCATCAATCTCCTCCCTCGTGAGATGTAGTCGCCTTCTTGCGAATGCGCGTCTTGTCCGCCTGCTCGGCGGAGTCGCTTGCGATTTGCAAATAAACCGATGTAACTTGCAATTTGCAAGCAAATTTCATAATCTGCGGAAGTGTCCAAGAAAAGCCCCGCCGTCTGGCGCTCCGACTGTCCGCTGAACGTCTGCCTCGAAATCTTCGGCGATCGGTGGTCGCTGCTCATCATCCGCGATCTGCTGTTCAAGAAGCGTCACGAGTTCAAGGACTACCTCGCGGCCAAGGAGCGTATCGCAACCAATGTCCTGTCGGATCGGCTGCGGCGCCTGGAGGCAAGCGGCATCATCACGAAGACTGCGCATCCCTCCGATGCGCGCAAGGCGGACTACCGCCTGACCGAAAAAGGACTGGACCTAGCCCCGCTCCTCTTCGAAATGGCGCTTTGGGCGACGAAGCACGAGAAGACCGACGCCCCCACGGCTCTGGTGCGGCGAATGTCGGACGATCGTTCGAACCTGCTCGCGGAGCTGAGAGCCAATCACACGCCCGCGCCGGCGCGAAAAAATCCCAGCGCGAGGAGGTGAAGGCTGGGCTTAAGCGTCGGTCTCGGGAACGCCACTTGGATGGAGCGTCTCTCCCGCAAGGCTGGACATTGGCGCCGTCAGACGCAATAAGGGGCCACGAAATCCGGGGACGCCAGCTACATGTCCTACATCGTTCGCTTCTTCACCTGGTGGAACCGCGCCACGCTCAGCACCGGCCTCTGGACGCTGCTTTACGGCGAGCGCGTCGGCGAAGACGAATTCGGCAACGTCTATTACCGTCGGCGCGGCGGCAAGATCGATCCGGCGCTGGGCTTCGAACGGCGGTGGGTTATCTATAGCGGCTACGCCGAAGGTTCGGCCACGCCGCCAGGATGGTACGGCTGGCTGCACCACACCGTGGACAGCCCGCCGACGGACGAGACCTATCGGCCGCGCGCGTGGGAACAGCCCTACGAGCCCAATATGACCGGCACCCCGCAGGCTTATCGGCCGCCGGGCTCCCAATTGGCTCTTGGGCAGCGTCCGCCTGCCGGCGGCGACTACGCCCCCTGGCGGCCCGAAGGCTGAGCGGCCCTCTCCTTGGAAACGCCTTTGTTGCCTGCTTTCGTCGGCCGCCTGTTTGTCGGGCCGGCGGAGAATCATGCGGTGATCGGATGAAGTTGCCCCTGTCCCTTGCGCCAGCGGCTGTCGGCGCGTGGACTTTGCTTGCGGTCGCCGCGTCAGCCGAGCCGATTCGTCATCCGACAGCGATCTTCGCCGGGCTCGACAAGACCACCGGCCGCATCATCAATTTCGACGTCGCCATCGACGAAACCGTGCAATTCGGCACGCTGCAGGTGACCCCGCGCGTCTGCAATACGCGCCCGCAGACGGAAACGCCGCAGACGACGAGCTTCGTCGAGGTGGACGAACTCATCGTCAGGCCGGAACGCCGTAGCGATCCGAGGCCCGAGACCGTTAAGGCCGACTCCAAACAGGAGGCCAAGCGCATCTTCTCGGGTTGGATGTTCGCGGCGAGTCCAGGTCTCCACGGGGTCGAACATCCCGTCTATGACGTCTGGCTGGTCGACTGCAAAGGCGGCAAGGAAACGGTCGCGCAGCAACCCGCCGAAGCGGCCGCGCCCGCTGCGCCGCCTGCCGAGGCTGAGGCGGCGACGCCTCCTGCCGAGAGCGGCAAGAAGCGCCGTTCGCGCAGGGTCGAGCCGACGGCGCCGCCGCCGATGGAGAATCAGCCGATCGGGCCTGCCGATCAGGCCGCTCCGGTCCCCGTCGAGCCCGAAGCCGCTCCTGCGCCGGACGACGCCACGGCTGCGCCGCCCGCCGGAGGACGCAAAAAGAAGCGCCGCCGCTCCGAACAGGGCGCCCCGGCTGCGGCGCCCGCTCCAGCGGGCAATCCGCTGTTTCCGTTCTAATCGGAAAGCGCGGTCAGCGCCTGAGCGCCCCGCACCGGCCGCCGCTGCGGCCAGACGCAGAAATTCGCCTTCAAGGAAAGCGCCCGTTCGAGCGCGACGTGATATTCATCGCGTGAAATTTCGATCGCTCCGAGCGAGGCGAGATGCGGCGTGATGAATTGCGTGTCGAGCAACTGGAAGCCGCCTGCTCTCAATCGGCCCATGAGGTGGGTGAGCGCGACCTTCGACGCGTCGCGCTCGAGATGGAACATGCTCTCGCCGAAAAACGCGCTTCCAAGAGCGACGCCGTAAAGCCCCCCGACAAGACGGCCCTCGCGGCGGCATTCCACGGTATGCGCGAAGCCAAGATCAAACAGCGCGCGATAGAGCCTACGAATTTCTGCGTTGATCCAGGTCCGCTCGCGGCGAAATGCTGGAGCGGCGCAAGCCTCGATCACGGCGTCAAAATCCTGATCGACAACCACCTCGAAGCGATCGGACCTCACGGTCTTTGCCAAGGAGCGCGACACCGCGAAGCCGTCGAGCGGAAAGATGGCGCGCCGTTCCGGATCGACCCAGTAGAGTTGATCGTCCTCGGCGTTTTCCGCCATTGGGAAAAGACCGATGGAATAGGCCCGCAGCAGTAGATGCGGGGTGATCGCATAGGGGGCGTTGAGGCGCGACATTTAATGAAGGATAGCGGCGCGCGAGCGCCGCGCCACCCTGAGGCGACGAGTTTCTATCGGAAATGATATTTTTAATTCCGCGTCGTGCAGTTCAGCTTCTCTCCACGCCACTCTACCATGGCGTCGTCGCCCTTGTTCCAGAACTCGATGTCCTTAGCGACGTAGCGCGCGCCGCTCGCGGCCATCGCCTGCTTGGCCATCACGGTCTCGCCCTTAAAGACGAGCTTGGCGCGATCGGCTTTCGCGCCGAGAAAAGTGACGGTGAGCGCGGCGCTGGAATCGCCCGAGCATGTGAAGACGAAGGGACCGCGCACAACGGCTTTGGCGTCGACGGACGAGAGCGGCACCGCCGCTGCGATCACTGATGCGAACACCGCCAACGCCGTGCGCTTCATCATCTTCACCCTCACGCCTTAAAAACCCGGCTCGATGCCGCCCGTCGCCAGAAAATGCTCCAGCCAATGGATGTCGTAAGTTCCGTTCTGAACGTCGGCGTTGCGCACGAGCGTTCGGAACAGCGGCAGCGTGGTGTCGATGCCGTCGACGATGAACTCGTCGAGCGAGCGCCGCAGCCGCATCAGCGCCTCGGTCCGGTTGCGTCCATGCACGATCAGCTTGCCAATGAGCGAGTCGTAGTTCGGCGGAATTGTGTAGCCCTGATAGACCGCCGAATCGACGCGAACGCCGACGCCGCCCGGCGGATGATAATAGGCGATGCGTCCCGGCGACGGCCTGAAGCTCAGGGGATGCTCGGCGTTCACACGACATTCGATGGCGTGGCCGTAGAACCAGATGTCCTTCTGGCGCAGTGAGAGCGGGGAGCCCGCCGCCACGCGGATCTGTTCGCACACGAGATCGACGCCGGTGATCGACTCCGTCACCGGATGCTCGACCTGGATGCGCGTGTTCATCTCGATGAAAAAGAACTCGCCGTTTTCGTATAGGAACTCGATCGTGCCCGCGCCGGCGTATTGCATGTCCCGCATCGCGCGCGAGCAGATCTCGCCGATTTCCATGCGCTGCGCGTCATTGAGCGCAGGCGAGGGACTTTCTTCCCAGACCTTCTGATGACGCCGCTGGAGCGAACAGTCGCGCTCGCCGAGGTGAACGGCCTGTCCCTTGCCGTCGCCGAAAATCTGAATCTCGATGTGACGTGGCTTCTCGAGGAATTTCTCGATGTAGACGGTGTCGTCGCCGAACGCGGCCTTCGCCTCGGTGCGCGCGGTGGCGATGGCGATCCCAAGGTCATGCGCGTCGCGCGCCACCTTCATGCCGCGGCCGCCGCCGCCGGACGCCGCCTTCACCAGCACGGGGAAACCGATCTTTTCGGCGATCTTCAGCGCCTCCTTTTCGCTCAGGACGGGCCCGTCCGATCCCGGCACGCACGGAATGCCGAGCTTCTTCGCCGTCGCCTTGGCTTCGATCTTGTCGCCCATCAGCCGGATATGCTCGGATTTCGGGCCGATGAAGGTGATGTTGTGCTCTTCGAGGATCTCCGCGAAGCGCGCGTTCTCCGAAAGAAAGCCGTAGCCCGGATGCACGGCGTCGGCGCCGGTGATTTCGCAGGCGGAGAGCAGGGCAGGGATATTGAGATAGGAATCACGCGCCGGCGCCGGTCCGATGCAGACCGACTCGTCCGCGAGCTTGACATGCATCGCGTCGGCGTCGGCTGTCGAATGAACGGCGACCGTCGCGACGCCCAGTTCCTTGGCTGCTCGCAATATGCGCAGGGCGATTTCGCCGCGGTTGGCGATGAGGATCTTGTCGAACATCCCTGCGCGCCTACTCGATCACGAGGAGAGGTTCGCCATATTCGACAGGCTGGCCGTCCTCGATCAGAATGGCCGTAACCACGCCCGACTTCGTCGCGACGATGTCGTTGAAGGTCTTCATCGCCTCGATCAGCAAGAGCTTATCGCCGACCGAAACGCGCGTGCCGATCTCGACGAAGGGCTTCGCGTCCGGGTTGGGTCGCAGATAGGCGGTGCCGACCATGGGCGATTTCACCGCATCGAGGAGTTCGGCGGCCGGCTCTGGAGACACAGGAGCCGGCGCGGCTGCCGGCTTAGACGCCGCCGGCGGCGGATACAGGGCGTGAACCGCGGGCGGCGGCGCGGCGACGACGGTCGGGACCGCTGCGGCGGGGGTGCGCGCCGCGCGGATGCGCAGATCGCCCTTCTCCACTTCAAATTCGGTCAAGTCGCTGCCGGCGACGAGTTCCGCAATCGTGCGAAGCAGATCTGCGTCGACCGTGGTCGCGCTCGCGGGCGCGGGCTTGCGGGAAGGAGCGGTGCCAGGCGGTTGAGCTTTGCGCGCCATAAGTGTCTCAGCTCTTTCTCAGTTCGCTTTCAAAGATAGCTTCGAGGGCAAGGATATATGACAGAGGGCCGAATCCAGCGATCACGCCCCTGGCCGCTGGCGAGATAAAGGAATGGCTCCGGAAGCTTTCGCGCGCATGCACATTGGACAGATGCACTTCGATGACGACGGCTTCCGCGCCTTTTATCGCATCATAGAGCGCGATCGATGTATGCGTCAGCGCGCCAGCATTCAAAATGACGGGCGCGCCGGCGCCGCCGGCTTCTTGAATCCAGGTGACGAGATCGCCTTCATGGTTGGATTGGCGGAAGACGAGCGACACGCCATTTTGCGCGCAACGCTTCTCCAGCGTCGCGCGTATGTCATCGAGAGTGGCCGTTCCGTAAATCGCCGGCTCGCGCCTGCCAAGGAGATTGAGATTGGGACCGTTAAGCACATGGACGGCTGACATAGCGCTTCCGAAAACGTTCCCGAAAATCTCAACGACGGCAGGTTGCCTGTCTTAGCCTTATTGTCGCCCCAAAGAAAGCCCGTCGCGGGCTAGCAAGCGGTCTTGCCGCATTTGCGCATGTTCTCGATTTTCGCTTTCAGTTGCGCGAAAGGCACGCCGCCGACGATCGCTTCCTTGCCGATCACCCAGGCGGGAGTCCCGTCGAACCGCAGCTGGTCGGCGAGCGCCGCCACCTCGTCCAATGCGGCCTTCGTCTCCGCGCTGGACATGTCCTTCTCGATGCGCGTCATGTCGGCGCCAACCTCTTTCGCCGCCGCCATCGCCTGTTGCTTGCCGATGTGGCCGCGCGTCGAGAGCAGCTTGCGATGGAAATCCCAGAATTTCTGGCTGTCGAGCTGCATGCGCGCAGCGGTGGCGATCTGCGCCACTTCGACGGAGTCCGGTCCGAGAATCGGGAAGTCCTTGAGCACCACCCGCAGTTTGGGGTCCGCCTCGATGAGCTTGGCGACGGAATTGAGAGATTGCTTGCAGTATCCGCAGTTGTAATCGAAGAACTCGACGAGCGTGACGTCCCCCTTGGGATTGCCCACCACGGCCTGATTAGGCGAGCTGGTGATCTTGTCGCCCTGTTGGCCGATGGCCTTCTCGCGCGTCGCCGCTTCGGCGACCTTCTGTCGCTTGCCGAGTTCGTCGATGGCGTCCCTGATCACTTCCGGATTGGAGATGATGTAGTCGTGCACGACCTTCTCGATCTCGACCTTCTGCTTGCTTGAGAGCTCGTCCGCGAAAAGCGGCGTCGCCGCCCCGAGAGCCAGACATGCGCCGGCGGCAAGCGAGACGAAAAAGCTCATTACATTCTCCTTTGCGCGACTGCGCTTCTATATTCGGGCACCCCTGCGTCGCGGCCTTGTAGCACGGGAGACGGCGGGCGTCCTCCCGACCTGAAGATTGAACATCTATCTAGAATAGCTTAGCGCGGCAGGTTGTTCCGAACGCCGTCGTTCACCAGAACCGAACCAACCCCGTAATTGAACTTGGCTTCGCCCAAGGTTCGGAACTGAAGCGTGACCATCACCGTCTGGTTCCGCGCGGGAAGGCCCGTGTAAGACTGCGGCTGATAGATCTGCGAATAATAGATCGACAGCGTCGTGCATTCGTCCTGATAGCCGATGCCGCCGCCCAGCGTCGCAACCGAGAAAAGCGGGGCCGTGCCGGTGAGATTGATGCCAGTGATCGGCACGGTCGTCGCTGGAATGGTCGTCAGCGCGTTATAGAGATAACGGCTCATGTCGAAGGTGACGGTGCCAGTCAGGAAATAGTTCTTGGTGATGTCGTATCTTCCGGTCGCCGAGAGTCCCTGACGACGCACGTCGAAGCCGATGGCCGGTTGAGAAGCATAATTGGCGTATTGGACCTGGAGCGTCATCGGATCCAGGTTCAACGTCGCGAGCACGTCGAGCCGGCGGGCGCGTAGGCTGCCCTTATCGAACCGACCCTTGGCAACGAGGCTGAGGACGGACGACGGGGCAAAAGCGAAGCGCCCGACAATGTCCGAAGCGCGCGAGTCGAGGCCCGAATCGAGGCCGACATTAGCGGCGTCGGCCTGCGCGTAGGAATTGGCGCCGGCGATTTGGCGCGACTGGCCGATCATCGCGTTGATGAAGCCACCGTTCGACAGCGACATGGTGGCCTGCCCGCCATAATTGAGGCGCGTGCCCGTCTCGAACCGGTCGTAGCCCGAGAATTTGCTCCATTCGAACAAAGTCGAGTCGTCGAAGATGAGGCTTTGCGCGTCGATGTTGACCAGCGAGGGGATGGACGTCTGGTTGGGACGCGCGACGAGCTGCGCGATCGGTTCGAAGACGATGTCGCCGAAAAAGCTTCTGGCGAGGATCGGATAACGCCATTCGGCGCCGATTCCCGGGAGCGCCTGACCGCGGAAGCGATTGTCGGCGCCGTCGAAGAATTGGCCCTGCGCGGCGTTGGGGATCGGCGACAGGCTCTGATTGTAGATCGGGTACAAGCCCTCGCGATCGTAGTTGAGGTAGCTTCCGACGAAACGCGCGAAGGCGAAGGGCGTCCACACGCCGCCGACCGGATCGATGAATTTGCGCTTCCAGGCGCCGCTGATCGTTGCGTGCTCGTAATCGCCGCCGACGCCGCGCAGCAGACAGCCACTCTGCGCGGGATCGGGCGCGCGCCCGTAGATCTGACAAACGTTGTAGAGACCGTAAATGCGGTCGAGCGTGCGGGGCTGGATGGACTCGAAGTTGGCGACGCTTGCGGAAGTGCTCGTCACATTGGCGTCTACTTCGAGCTGGCCGCCGACGCCGGCGGTCGCCGCCGGATCGATGTCGAGCACGCGGTTATAGTCGATCACCGGGTGGACAACCGGCTGTTGCGCCTGCACGTCATTGGGCGACAGCAGCTGGAAATAGTATCCGCGCATGTCGAAGTAGCTGCGCGGCCCCTGTCCGGTCAGATAGATCGTCGAGGACGCTTCGCGGAAGAAGTAGTTCTGCAGGAGATAGTTATATTGCTGATAATCCTGCAGGAAGTATCGATCGGAGAGCACCGTGATGTCCCAGCCTGCGCGCCAGCGGTCATTGAGCCAGAAGTCGCCGAAGGACTGAATTGAGCCGCGCCACCGCTTGTCGCCGGCGCCGAGCGGGGCCGGCGCGAATGCGCCCGTATCGCCGACATGCGTGCCCTGGCCGCGGATAGTAAAGCCGCCAAAGTCGAAGCGCTGGCGGAATTCAGCAGTGACGAATGGGCCCTGCCGCGTGAAATAGATCGGCGTTACCGTGAGGTCGTAATCCGGCGCTATCGCCCAGAAGTACGGCACGCCGAAGCGGCTGCCGAGCTGCGAGCGATAAAGGGAAATCGGTGACAGAAAACCTGACTTGCGCTTCACTGAGGGGTCTGGCGAGGACCAGAAAGGCACATAGGCGATCGGCACGCCGAGCAGGTCGAGGGAGGCGTCCTCGTAATAGACCATCTTCTCGACGTTGTCGTGAATGATCCGTTTGGCGCGTATCGACCAGGTCCGCGGCTTGGAGGGATCGTTGCGACAGGCCTCGCAAGCGGTGTAGGTGCCCATCTCGAAGGTCGTCGTCTCGCCGGCCCGCTCGGCGCGGGGCGAGGTGAAATGCGTGTTGTTGGTGGTGTCGACCTGCAGGCTCTCGATGAAGCCGTTCTTGAAGTCGTCGGTGAGGTCGAAACGTTCCGCCCGCGCGACGGTGCCGTCCTGTTCGGTCAGCTTGGCGTTCCCCTCGGCGAACACCCGCGAGGTGTTCCGGTCATAGGTGACGCGGTCGGCTTCGAGCAGCCGGCCCTTGTAATAAATCTGGACGGCGCCGCGCGCCGTGACGGTGTTCCGTTTCTCGTCGTAGACGAGCTCTTTCGCCTCGACGACCATGCGCGCGCCGTCGGCCCCCAGCGGCGGCGCCGCCATGGCGGAGTTGGCGAAAGTCGCCTCGGCGATGACGAGGACGGCCGCGATGAAGGAAAGCCTCCGGGAGGGGCTGGCGATCGCCATCAGCCGTCCTCCGAGTACAGCAAGATAACCGTGCCCAACATGCTCCCGACAAGCGCAGGCGACCATGCGGCCACGACAGGGCTGATCATACCTGCGCCGCCGAGATCCGAGAGGACTTTAGTAAGGATGTAAAGCACGAAGCCTGCGGCCACGCCACCCGAAAGGGTTTTCGCCACACCGCCAAATCGAAAGAATCTTAACGAAAAGGAAGCGGCGACGAGAACCATCGCGACGAGCAACAGCGGTCGCGCGAGAAGCGTCTGGAACTGAAGGCGATAGCCTGTCGCGTCGAGACCCGCTTCGGCGGTGCGAGTCGTCATCTCCGGCAATGACCAGAAAGGCGTGCCTTGCGGGGGCGTCGTGGCCGCGGCGACCTGCTCAGGAGTCAGTTCAGTCGCGAGCATGTAAGAACCGACCACTCGCGCCGGCTCTCCCGGCAGGCTCACCTGCGCGTTCTCGAGCACCCATACGCCGGGCTCGAGCCGCGCGTGACCCGCTTCCACCCGCTCGAGGAAGCCGCCGCGCGGCGCATAGATATTGACGCTGACGCCAGTCAGCTCGGAGCCGCCGTTCGAGGAATTCATGGCGTGCATGATGGCGAGGCCGTCGACGCCGTGCTGGCGGAGCCAGACGCCATGATCGATCCGCAAGCTGCCGGGCACGCCGAAGAGATCCCACTCCATCTGTTCGGAGCGCTGCTTCATCGACGCCGAGACAGGGTTGTAGATCGCAACAGACACAACCCCGATGAGCAGGGCGGTCAGCGTCGGCGGCGCGATGAACTGCCAGACGGACATGCCGGCGGCGCGGGCGACGACCAGCTCCAGTTTCCGGGTAAGGTCGACGAAGGTCGCCATGGATCCGAAGAGGACGGCGAACGGCAGAATCATCTCCGCGGTGGCCGGTACGCGCATCGCGGTCATCAGCGCGACGGTGGCGGCGCCCGCCTGCGGGTTGTCGCTGGAGCGCCGCAGCATCTCCACGAACACCACCACGAACATCAGGCAGAAGATCGTAAAGAAAATCGCCAGGATGGTGCGCATGAACCGCAGCGCGAAATAGCGCGTGATCGTGGCCCCGATCATGGCTGCGGCTCTCCCCCTTTGCGTTTTGGCGCGCCGCCCCAGGCGCGAGCAATTAATGCCCAGTTAACGATCGCTAGACGCTCGCATCTTTGCGCGCAAGCGTCGCGCGGCTCCCCGGAGCCGCCACCACACATTCAATTCGCGAGCGTTGCTTTTGCGCCACGCTGGACTTCTGCGGAAAGATCGCGGCGATTCCACGGCGGCGAGATGCAGCCTGAAACGGCTCCAAAAGCGAACGCTCGGCGATTGACCGTCGCCGTCCGGCGGAAGATAGTGCGCCCCAATCCCGTCAAATTGCGCGCCTGGCGCGCCGCCGGCGCTAACTTCTCGAAAAATCCGGCGCATTTGCGCCGGAACGGCTTCCGCTCAGGCGGAGGAGGCAAGAGGCCCTGATGCTCGTCAACGCGAAATATGAACTTCAGCCCTTCGACGCAGCCGAAGCGCTGCTGCGCCAGCCCGAGGAGGAGGGGCATCCGCGCACGCTCGTCGCCTTCGTGGGCCGCGATCTCGCGATGGGCGAGCGCGCCGCGAGCGTTCTCAAGGACGCCTCCGCTCATCTCTCGCGCGCCGCCGCAGCGGCGAAATTCAAGGGCAAATCAGGGACATCGCTCGAGGTCCTGGCGGCGCCGGGGGCGCCCGCGAGCCGGGTGATTCTGATGGGCCTTGGCGCGGGGGACGAGGCGGAGGGCGAGGCTGGCCAGTCTGCGAAGCCCTTCGATGATTTCTTCGCGCTCGGCGGGCAGACGGCGGCGAAAGTCGGCGCGGGCGGGCGGGCGGTCGTGCTCTTCGACCTGCCGGCGGGGATGTCCGCCACTCACGATTCGGTCGCGCAATTTGCGCTCGGCGGCTGGCTGCGCGCCTATAAGTTCGATCATTACAAGACAAAGAAGAAAGACGACGCCGATCGCGACGGCCCGATGGAGATGGTCGTCGCTCTGG
The DNA here is from genome assembly GCA_051061385.1 of Methylocystis sp. GTDB lineage: Bacteria > Pseudomonadota > Alphaproteobacteria > Rhizobiales > Beijerinckiaceae > Methylocystis. Next base: position 74,949 of record JBPFDX010000024.1, on the reverse strand, counting down.
CGGATCCGGGCGCCGCAGAAGCGACGATGTCGGACAGCGGCCATCTGGCGGAAGCCGTCATTCTCGCAAGGACTCTCGTCAATGAGCCGGCGAATGTTCTCACCCCGCCCGAATTCGCCCGCCGTGCGTCTGAGCTGATGAAGCTCGGCGTCGAGGTCGAGGTCCTCGACGAGAAGGCGATGTCCGAACTCGGGATGCGCGCGCTTCTGGGTGTTGGCCAGGGATCGGAGGCGGGCAGCCGGCTGGTCGTGCTGCGCTGGAGCGGCGGGGCCGAGGGCGCCGCGCCCATCGCCTTCGTCGGCAAGGGCGTCGTCTTCGACTCCGGCGGCATTTCCATCAAGCCCGCGGCCTCGATGGAGGACATGAAGGGCGACATGGCCGGCGCGGCGGCCGTGACCGGCGCCATGTACGCCATCGCCGGCCGCAAGGCCAAGGCCAATGTGGTCGGCATCCTCGGGCTCGTCGAGAACATGCCGGACGGCAAGGCGCAGCGTCCGGGCGATATCGTCAGATCCATGTCTGGCCAGACGATCGAAATCGTCAACACCGACGCCGAGGGGCGGCTTGTCCTCGCCGATGCGCTGACCTATGTCATTGAAAAGCATAAGCCTGCGGCCGTAATCGATCTCGCGACGCTCACCGGCGCCATTCTCGTCGCCCTCGGCCAGGAATATTGCGGGCTTTTCTCCAATAATGACGAACTCGCCGACCGCCTGACCAAATCCGGCAACCACATCGGCGAGAAACTGTGGCGCATGCCGATGGGCCCCGCCTATGACAAGCTGATCGATTCGAAATTCGCCGATATGAAGAACACCGGCGGGCGTCACGCGGGTTCGATCACCGCCGCGCACTTCCTGCAGCGCTTCGTCGGCAAGACGCCCTGGGCGCATCTCGACATCGCCGGCACCGGCATGGGCTCGCCGATGAGCGACACCAACCAGAGCTGGGGCGCGGGCTGGGGCGTCCGGCTGTTGGATCGGCTGGTGCGCGACTATTACGAGGGGTAAGCGGTCGTAGTCCTTGCAGTTGAAGTATAGACGCCGCCCCTCACATTAAGGCGGCGTTGCATCCAGCGCCGCTCAAATGAGTCTTGGCAAGGCGAGCTAACGGTATCTTGCATGCAATTCTTTTTCTGCCTAGAGCAAGCCTGCCTGTAGCGTAGATCGCCAAGCATTGGTTTGCGCCTAGCGATTAACTTCATGAGAGCCTTGTTACAAAGGCGTCGCTATAGCTTTGCATTCAAGTATTCTTGCGCATTTTTAATGGAAATCATTTCGCGGCGCCCAATCTGATGGTCAGTTCAGTTGGTCCTGGACTGAAAGGAACGCATCATGATTGAGACACGATGGAACGCGGACTTCATCGCGACCATTCTCGGCGTCGTGTTCGTCGCCGTCGGCCTGCTCGGCTTCATCCCGAACCCTCTCGTCTACGAGGACGGCTTCTTCCACGTGAACGCCGCGCATAACTTCGTCCACCTGATCAGCGGCGCGCTCTTGCTCGTCAGCCCCTATTTCGGCGTCCCGGTCCTGATGATCCGGGCGCTGGCCATCGTCTATACGGCGATCGCCATCTTCGGCTTCATCGCCCCGAACGTCGCCGAGCTTGGCGGCCTTATCGCCATGAACATGGCCGACCACTGGCTGCATGCGGCGATCGCGGTGGTTCTCCTGGCGGTCGGCTTCACGAAGCCGATGGAACGTTCGGTGACGACGGCCCATATGTAACTTCAGAGTGGTGCGCCGCAGCCGCCGTGGCTGCGGCGGCGCACACGGGGCCGAGGCTGCTATGGCTGGTTTAGAGACAGTGTGGCTTCGGTCCGCCGTCCGCGAGGCGCTCGACAAGTGCGAGGTCGCCGACCCTAAAGCGATTTCCATTGAAATCCACGGAGACGAAGTCGTGCTTAAGGGCTCTGTCGCCTCGGCGAATGAGTGGATGGAGGCGGAATACGCCGCCTCCACAGCTTCTTCCCTCATCAAAGTCAGGAACGAGCTGACCATCGGCGGGGTCTGGGAGGCGCCCAAAGACGACGTCTACCAGGCCGGGGTCGAGTCCTTCCCCGCGAGCGATCCGCCCTCCTGGACGCCGGGCTGACGCGCTGTAGGCGTGGCGTGGCGCTTGCGGGCGGTCGCGAGTTTCGTCATAGGGCGTTAAGGTCCACCGCCCGGACGCCATGCCCGAGATCGCCTTCTATCATCTGACCCGCGCCACGGTTGAGCAGACGCTGCCCACGCTTCTCGAGCGCACCCTTGCGCGCGGCTGGCGCGCCGTCGTGCAGGCGGCGAGCGAAGCGCGCCTTCGGCAGCTCGACGCGGATCTCTGGTCCTATCGTCCGGAGAGCTTTCTGCCGCATGGCGCGAAGGCGGACGGCGCGCCGCAGTCACAGCCGATCTATCTCACCTGTGAGAACGACAATCCCAACGACGCCGACGTGCGCTTCTTCGTCGAGGGCGCGCGCATCGCCCCGGCGCTCGCCGGCTCTGGCGCGCCGCGCGAGCGCGCCGCGCTGCTCTTCGACGGGCGCGACGACGCCGAGCTTGCCGACGCGCGCGCGCAATGGAAAGAACTGCGCGACCTGGGCTATAGCCTCGTCTATCACCAGCAAAGCGAGGGCGGCGGATGGGAAGAGAAGGCGCGCGAACCGAAATCCTAGGAAGCGATTTCGCCGAGCGCCGCGCTCGGGCGCGTGAAAGGCTCGACTCGCTCGACCCGCATAAGCGCGACGGGGGTGTCGAGGCCGATCCCAAGCGCCGCGACTGGTTCGAAGCCGTCTATGCGCTGGCTGAGAACGACCCGGCCGCCGTTCCCTGGGCGCATCTCGAGCCGCGTCCGCTGCTCGAACAGTGGCTCGCTGCGCGCTCCATCGTCGGGCTTCGCGCGCTCGACGTCGGCTGCGGGCTCGGCGACAACGCCGAAGCGCTCGCTGGCGCCGGCGCGCGCGTCACCGCCTTCGATCTCGTCGAACGCGCAATTCAGTGGGCGCGCGAGCGCTTCCCGCGGAGCGAGGTGGACTACCAGGTCGCTGATCTGTTCGATCCGCCAAAAGACTGGCGCCGCGCCTTCGATCTCGTTCACGAGCTCTATACGCTGCAGGCGCTACCCGAGACGCTTCTCCCGGACGCGGCGCGTGCGCTCGCGTCCTTCGTCGCGCCGGGCGGAACGCTTCTCGTCATCTCGCGGGCGCGTGAGGACGGGGAGGATCTTGGCGGGCCGCCGTGGCCGCTGGCGCGCAACGACATCGGGGCGCTGGCCGTTGATGGTCTTCGGCTGGTTTCGCTGGAAGACATTCCCGCAAGCGGCGATCTCATGTCGCGACACTGGCGCGCCGAGTTTCGCCGCGACGAGGCCGGGGCGTGAACGCGCCGCTGCTGTCGATTGCGAACGTCAGCAAGACATTCGGCGCCGTCGTGGCACTCGAAAACATATCGCTTCACGTCGGCGCCGGCGAATTCTTCGCCCTGCTTGGGCCTTCGGGCTGCGGCAAGACCACGCTGATGCGCTGCATCGCGGGCTTTGAGTCTCCGGATACTGGAACGATCACGTTGAACGGCGTCGATCTCTCCGGCGTGCCGCCCCATCGGCGCCCGGTGAACATGATGTTTCAGTCCTATGCGCTGTTTCCTCATCTCAACGTCTTCGAGAACATCGCCTTTGGGCTGCGGCGCAAGGGCGAAGCGAATGATGCCATTCATGCGCGCGTCGGCGAACTGCTCGCGATGACTCAGCTTTCTGATTTCGGTCATCGAAGAATTGACGAGTTGTCGGGGGGACAGAAGCAGCGCGTCGCGCTTGCGCGCGCCCTTGCGCCGCGTCCGCAGCTGCTGCTGCTCGACGAGCCGCTCGGCGCGCTGGATCGCAAATTGCGCGAAGAGACGCAGTTTCGGCTGAAGGAGATTCAGCGGCTGACGCAGACGAGTTTCGTCATCGTCACCCATGATCAGGACGAGGCGCTGGCGCTCGCCGATCGCGTCGCCGTGATGCGTTCGGGCAGGGTGGAGCAGGTCGCCGGGCCGATGGAGATTTACGACCGCCCGGCGACGCGCTTCGTCGCCGGTTTCGTTGGCGAGACGAATTTCATCGAGGGGCGCCTGGAACGCAACGGCGCTGCGGCGCTGATCGCCGAGTTCGGACGAATCCGATGTGATCCTGGCGAACTTCCGAACGGCGCGCGCGCGACTCTCAGCGTGCGCCCGGAGCGCATCGGCGTCGCGCGAGAGGGGGAGGGGATCGCAGGCCGCGTGGAAAACTTCGTGTTTCGCGGCGAAACGACTCTGTTGCGCGTGCGAGTCTCGGAGAATGTCGTGCTGCGCGCGGCGGCTGGCCATGGCGAACGCCACGCGATCGGCGATCAGGTGAAGCTCAGCTTTCCGCCCGACGCCGGAACGCTGCTCGCGGAGGAGACGTAGGGTGACAGCCGGAACAAGAGCGCAGCGCAACGCGGATTTCCTCATCCTGAGGAGGCCGCAAAGCGGCCGTCGCGAAGGGCGAGGAAATCCGCTCGCGAGAGCGGGCGGGCCCTCCTCCTTCGCGACGCGCCTTTCAGGCGCTCCTCAGGATGAGGATGCGCGCTGCGCCGCGCATGGCGGGGATGCGCAATGAGCGCGCGTCGGCGCAAACTTTCGTTGGGCCAACGGCTCGTCATCGCGGCGCCTTACCTCTGGATCGGCGCCTTTTTCCTCGCGCCGATGCTGCTCGTCGCGAAAATTTCGATCTCGCAGTCGGTGCTGGCGCGTCCGCCCTATCGGCCGATTTTCGAGTTGTCCGACGGCGTCGCCGGAATCTGGGCGCGGGCGCAGACCTTCACGCTCGACTCCTATCGCGCGCTCTTCGGCGATACGCTTTACATCGAATCCTATCTCTCTTCGCTCACGATCGCCGCCGTCTCCACGCTCATTACGCCGTTTGTCGCCTATCCGTTCGCGCTCGCCATGGCGCGCGCGCCGGAGCGGCTGCGTCCGATTCTCATCGGCTTCGCCGCCGCGCCGTTCTGGACGAGCTTTCTCATCCGTGTTTACGCCTGGATCGCGCTCTTGAAGGACGAGGGGCTGATCAACAACGCGCTGATGGCGCTAGGCGTCATTTCCGCGCCGCTGCAGATGTTTGCAACCCCGGGCGCCGTCGTCGTCGGCATCGTTTACTCATATCTGCCCTTCATGCTGCTGCCGCTCTACGCGGCGCTGGAGCGCCAGGATCCCCGCCTTCGCGAAGCGGCCGCGGATCTCGGCGCATCGCCGGCGCAAGTGTTTCTGCGCGTGACCTTGCCGCTTTCGCGCGAAGGCGTCGTTGCAGGCGCGCTTCTCGTGTTCATTCCCGCGGTCGGCGAATTCGTCATTCCGGATCTCCTCGGCGGCTCGGAGACGCTGATGATCGGGCGCACCTTGTGGAACGATTTCTTCTCCAATCATGACTGGCCGGCGGCCTCCGCCGCGGCGATCACGCTCGTCGTTTTGCTGATGATTCCGCTGCTGCTGTGGGAGTTAGCGCGGCTTAAGGAAGAGGGGGGCGCCCGATGAGCGGGGCGGCCGCTTGGGTGCGTCGCACGACGCTCTTCATCGGCTTCGTCTTCCTTTACGCGCCGATCGTCATCCTTGCCGTCATGAGTTTCAACGCTTCGCGGCTCGTTTCCGTCTGGGGCGGGTTTTCGACGAAATGGTATGCGGCGCTGATCGAGAACGAGCAGCTTTTGCACTCCGCGAAAATCAGCCTCTTCGCCGCGCTGACGTCCGCCTCGATCGCGACTCTGCTGGGCCTGCTCGCCGCCACGGCGCTCGCGCGCTTCGGCGGTTTTCGCACGCGTCTGCTGTTTTTCGGCGCCGTGCATGCGCCGCTGGTTCTGCCTGAAGTCGTGCTCGGCCTCGCCTTGCTCACTTGTTTCGTGGCGCTCGGCGTTGGCAGAGGGTTCGCCACTCTGGTCATCGGCCATGTCACGCTGACCATGTGCTTTACCACCGTCGCCATTCTCGCGGCGCTGCGCGACTGCGATTCGGCGCTCGAGGAAGCCGCCATGGATCTCGGCGCGACGCCGTTCGGAGCGTTCGTCCGCGTCGCGCTGCCGCAGATCGCGCCGGCCATCGTCACCGCCTATCTGCTGGCGTTCACCCTTTCTCTCGACGATCTCGTCATCGCGAGTTTTGCGACAGGTCCCGGCGCGACGACGTTGCCGATGCGCATCTATTCTCAAGTGCGTCTCGGCGTCTCCCCGCAGATCAACGCCATCTCGACGCTGCTTCTTGCGCTCGTCGCAGGAACGCTTGGACTTGCGGCGCTTGTTTCCTACTGGCGCGCTCGGCGCAACGGTCAGGTAGTGAAAACCGCGGCGCTCGCGCCACATAAGTTCTCATGACGCCCAGCTGGTTTGCTTCCCTCCCGAATTTCATCACCATCGGCCGTATCGTGCTGACGCCGGCGGCGATCTCCCTGATCGTCGAGCGCCAGTGGAGCGCGGCCTTCGTGCTGTTCGCCGTCGCCGGCGTGTCGGACGCGCTCGACGGCTGGCTGGCCCGGACCTACCACCTTCAATCCGAGCTCGGCGCGATTCTGGATCCCATCGCCGACAAGGCGCTGATCGTTTCGATGTTCATCACGCTCGCCATTGTCGACGCGCTGCCGGCGTGGCTCGCCATCATGGTGGTGTTTCGCGACGTCATGATCACCGGAGCGGTGTCGCTCTCCTGGCTGATGGGCCGGCCGATGAAGGTGCATCCACACTTTTCTTCGAAGGCGACTACCGCCGCCCAACTGGTGCTCGCGGGCGTCATTCTGGCCGCGCAGGCGTACGGCGTTCATATTCCCTTGTTAAACGTAACGCTCATCGCCGCCGTCGCCGCATTGACCGTCGCTTCTGCCTGCGTCTATCTGTGGCTCTGGGTCCAGCATATGAGGCTGTGACATGTCGCAGAGAAAACCGTCGCTCGGCTCCGATACTGCGCAGCCGGTGGTCATGCCGTCGCCTCTCCAAGCGGACGCTGACGCCGAGATGCGGCAGCTGCAATGGGCGGGGCTGAGCCCGGAAAGACAGCTGACGCTCTGGGGCTTGACGCTTCTGGCGCTGGGACTCGCATTGTATTTTCTAAGCCCGGTGCTCGCGCCGTTTGTCGCGGGGACGGCGCTTGGCTATCTCCTCGACCCGATAGCGGACCGGCTGCAGCGGCTCGGCCTGTCGCGGCTTGGCGCCGCGGGGCTTCTGCTTGTCGTCTTTCTTCTGGTCGTCGGCACCGCGGCCGTCTTTCTAGTGCCGATCCTCTCGCACCAGCTGGCGAGCTTCATCACCATGCTGCCCGGCTATCTTCAGACGCTGCATGGGCTGCTCACGCAGTTAAGCGAGCGCTTCACCAGCGATTCCATCAACAGCTGGCTGCAGGAATTCGGTCTCGGCGGCGCCGCCGCCTCCTTCGATGCGCAAAAATACATCAATGATCTGACCAGTCAGGGCGCGACACTGCTCGGCGACTTCGTGAAGTCGTTGTTGTGGCGGGGCTATGCGCTGATCAATGTGATCTCGCTCATCGTCATCACGCCGGTCGTCGCCTTCTATATGCTGCTCGACTGGGATCACATGGTCTCGATCATCGACGATCTGATTCCGCCGCGACATCGCGATGACGTGCGCTCGCTGGCGCGCGACATCGACCGCGCGCTCGCGGGCTTCGTGCGCGGGCAGTCGCTTGTCTGCCTGTTCCTCGGCGTCTGGTATGCGGTGGGGCTTTCGGCGATCGGCCTCAATTTCGGCTTCCTGATCGGCGTCACCGCGGGTTTCCTGAGCTTTGTTCCCTATGTGGGCTCCATCACCGCTTTCGTCCTCTCGATCATCGTCGCGGTCGTTCAGGGCTGGCCGCACATCAATCTGCCGATTGAGGCGGTGGCGATCGTGACGACCGGACTGATCATGGACGGCTATGTGCTGTCGCCGCGTCTGGTCGGCGCTTCGGTCGGCCTGCATCCGGTGTGGATCATGTTCGCCTTGCTCGCCTTCGGCGCGCTGTTCGGATTTACCGGCCTCATCGTCGCCGTGCCCGTTGCGGCGGCGCTCGGCGCCTTCATGCGATTTCTGGCGAAACGCTACCGGGCGAGCGCGCTCTATCAGCATCCCATTCCGGATCGCGCATGACGAAGGCGGGCGCGCCGGAGCAATGCAAGTCGGGCGGGCAGCTGCCGCTCGACCTGCCCACGACGCCGCGTTTCGGGCGGGAGGAATTTCTTCCCGCCCCGTCGAATCTGGCGGCGCTGGAGATGATCGAGCGCTGGCCGGACTGGACCGACCGCGTGCTGACGCTGATCGGACCGGCGGGCGCCGGCAAAAGCCATCTTTGCGCTATTTGGGCGGCGCGCGCCGGCGCGTTCATCGTCGCGCCGGACGCTCTGCCCACCCTGGAACAGCTGACGGCGCAGGCGCCGCGCGCCATCCTCATCGACGACGTCGATCGCGTCGCCGACGAAACCGCGCTGTTTCATCTGCTGAATTTCGTCAATGAAAGCGGCGCCTTCCTGTTGATGAGCGCGGCGCGCGCGCCGCGGCCGGAGGAGGTTCGGCTTCCCGACCTGCTGTCGCGCCTGCGCCGCGCGCCGGCCGTCGCGATCGGCGCCCCGGACGAGGAATTGATGCGCGCCGTGCTGGTGAAGCTGTTCGCGGACCGGCAACTGCTCGTCGAACCTCCGGCTCTGACTTTCGCCGCGGTGAGGCTGGAGCGCTCGCTCGACGCGGCGCGCGCCTTCGTCGCCGCTCTCGACCGCGAGGCGCTGGCCCAGGGGCGGCCTGTCACACGAGCGCTGGCGGCCAAGGTTATGGAGAGCTTTACGAGGGATTAGGCCCCAAGGCTTTCGCCGTCGCCCGGGCCTGTGGCATGATGGCCATGAGTGGAAAAATGGCAATGAAACCGCACATTCAGGATCAGCTGGCGGCCGAGCGCACCGGCGCCGATATCGAAGTCATGGATCGCGCCGACGAGATCCTTGTCGAGGATCCCGCCAAGCTTGCGGCGTCGCCGCAGCGCTTCATCAACCGCGAATTGTCCTGGCTCGAGTTTAATCGCCGGGTGCTGGAGGAGGCCTCCAATCGCAATCACCCGCTGCTCGAGCAGCTACGCTTTCTGTCGATCTCGGCCAACAATCTCGACGAGTTCTTCATGGTGCGCGTCGCCGGACTGCGCGGGCAGGTGCGCTCCGGCGTGACGGCGCGCTCCGAAGACGGCCTGACGCCCGCCGAGCAGCTGACGAAGATCACCGAGCGCGTCACGCTCTTAACGAGCGAGCAGTTGCGGCGCTGGCGCGAGCTGCGCGCCGAGATTGAAGAAGTGGGCATCGTCATCGTCGAGCCCGCTGACGTCTCCAAGGCTGACCGCGAGTGGCTGGAGGATTATTTCCTCAGCCGCGTCTTCCCGGTGCTGACGCCGCTCGCCGTCGATCCGGCGCATCCGTTTCCCTTCATCCCCAACCTCGGCTTCACGCTGGCGCTCGAACTCGTGCGGCCTGGCGACCGCAAGACGCTGCAGGCGCTCGTGCGCCTGCCGCCGAAGATCGAACGCTTCGTGCGTTTGCCGACGACGGGCGGCGCCACTCGCGAACGCTTCATGCTGCTTGAAACGCTGATCGCCATGAACGCGCAGCGGCTTTTTCCGGGCTATCTGCTGCGCGGGCAGGGGCTCTTCAGAGTCATCCGCGACAGCGACCTCGAAGTCGAGGAAGAAGCCGAAGATCTCGTGCTTCTTTTTGAGACCGCGCTGAAACGGCGCCGGCGCGGTTCGGTCATTCGGCTCGAAGTCGCGGCCGACATGCCGGCGACCTTGCGCGCGCTCGTCGCCGAGGAGCTCGACGTCAACGAGCCGGAGACGTTCGAGATCGACGGCATGCTCGCCCTCAACGATCTCTCCGAACTCGTCGACCTCGATCGGCCGGATCTGAAATTCAAGCCGTATAATCCACGCTTCCCCGAGCGGGTGCGCGACAATGGCGGCGACTGTTTCCTCGCCATCAAGCAGAAGGACCTCGCCGTCCATCACCCTTATGAATCTTTCGACGTCGTGGTGCAGTTCCTGCAGCAGGCGGCGCGCGATCCGAACGTCATCGCCATTAAGCAGACGCTCTATCGCACCTCCAACAACAGCCCGATCGTGCGGGCGCTTGTGGAGGCTGCGGAGGCGGGCAAATCCGTCACCGCGCTGGTCGAGTTGAAGGCGCGCTTCGACGAAGAGGCGAATATTCGCTGGGCGCGCGATCTCGAGCGCGCCGGCGCGCAGGTGGTCTTCGGTTTTATTGAGCTCAAGACGCACGCGAAGCTGTCGCTCGTCGTGCGCCGCGAAGGCTCGGGTCTCGTCACCTATTGCCACGTCGGCACCGGCAATTATCACCCGGTGACCGCGCGCATCTATACGGACATCTCCGTCTTCACCGCCGATCCGGTGATCGGACGCGACGTTTCGCGCATCTTCAATTACATCACCGGCTACGCCGAGCCTGCCGGACTGGAGCGGATGGCGGTCTCGCCGATTTCGCTCAAGAAGAAACTCCTCGAACATATCGAGCAGGAAATCGCCTTCGTGAAGGCCGGCAAGCCCGGCGTCATCTGGGGCAAATGTAATGCGCTCGTCGATCCGGAAATCATCGACGCCTTATACGCCGCTTCGCAAGCGGGCGTGTCCATTGAGCTCATTGTTCGCGGCATTTGCTGCCTGAGGCCTGGCGTTCCAGGCCTGTCCGACAATATCCGCGTGAAGTCGATCGTCGGACGTTTCCTCGAACACGCGCGCGTCTACGCGTTCGGCGGCGGTCATGCGCTGCCGCATCCGCGCGCGCATGTCTACATCTCGTCCGCCGATCTGATGCCGCGCAATCTCGATCGAAGGGTCGAGGCGATGATGCCGATCGTCAATCCAACCGTGCATCAGCAGGTGCTCGATCAGATCATGCTGGCCAATCTGATCGACAATGAGCAGAGCTATCGCGTCCTGCCGGACGGCTCCTCGCTGCGCATCGTTCCGCCGGAGGGCGAGGAGCGATTCAACGCACATAAGTATTTCATGACGAATCCGTCGCTTTCGGGCCGTGGCAAGTCGCTCAAGGAGTGGCGGCCGCGCTCCCTGCTGAAGCGCGGCCAAAATGCTTGAGCGGCTGCGTCGTCACCTGACGCAGCGCGCCGACTCCGCGCCAAAGCCTGTGGCCATCGTCGACATCGGCTCGAACTCCGTGCGACTCGTCGCCTATCAGGCGCTCGCACGGGCGCTGACGCCGATCTTCAATGAGAAGGCGATGTGCGGTCTCGGCAAGGGCGTCGTCACCACGGGCTGGCTGCCCGACGATGGCGTCGACAAGGCGATGAAGGCGTTGCGTCGGTATCGCGCGCTTTGCGAAACGATGGGCGTCGACAACATCGAGGTGATCGCCACCGCCGCGGTGCGCGAAGCCAAGAACGGCACGGTCGTTCTGGAAGCCGCGCGCGACGCCATCCAGCGCGACATCTCCCTGCTCTCGGGGCGCCGCGAGGCGGAGCTTTCCGCGCAGGGCGTCGTTTCGTCGATCCATGAGCCGGACGGCGTCGTCGGCGATCTTGGCGGCGGTTCGCTCGAACTGATCGACGTTCGCAAGGAGACGCTGGGCAAGGGCGTCACCCTGCCGCTCGGCGGACTCGCTCTGATGGACGCCTCGCGGCGCTCCATGCGCGATGCGACGCGCATCGCCCGCAAGGCGATCGCCGACGCCAAGCCGCTCGAACATCTCAAGGGCCGCACGTTTTATGCAGTGGGCGGCACCTGGCGATCGCTGGCGAAGCTTCACATGCGTCAGCGCAACTATCCGCTCGGCGTGATGCACCACTACCGCATTCAGACAAGCGAAGCCGCCGACTTCGCCGCGCTCGTCGAACATATCGACAGCGAAGCTCTCGAGGACATCAGCATTGTGTCGGCCGCGCGGCGGCCGCTGCTTGCCTATGGCGCCATCGTGCTCGATGAAATCATCCGCCGCGCCAAGCCGCGCGAGATCGTCATCTCCGCCGCCGGCGTGCGCGAAGGCATGTTGTACGAGCGCCTGGCGCCCGCGGAGCGGCGCATCGATCCATTGCTCTCCGCGTCGCGCGAACTGGAGACGACATTCGCGCGCGCGCCCGGGTATGGCGACGACCTGATCGATTGGACCGACGCCTATATGGACAAGAGCGGCATAGATGAAACGGAAGAGGAGCGCCGTCTGCGCCACGCCGCCTGTCTGCTCTCTGACATCGCCTGGCGCGCACATCCGGAATATCGCGCGCAGCGCGCCATGAACATCGTCACGCAAGGGCCCTTCGTCGCCATCGACCATCCAGGCCGCGCCTTCCTGTCGCTGGCGATCGTCTTCCGTCACGAAGGGCTCGACGGGGCTGAAGGACTCGCGGCGCTGCGCACATTGCTGACGACCCGACTTTTCGCACGCGCGCGCATCCTCGGCGCGCTGATGCGGGTGGCTTATCTGCTGTCGGCGTCGATGCCGGGCGTTCTGCCGCGCACGCGCCTGCGGGTCTGCGATCGCGCCGCGACGCTGACGCTCCCTGCCTCTTACGCCGACCTTGCGAGCGAGCGCGTTCTCAATCGTCTGAAGGCCCTCGGCAAGCTGATGGGCGTCGACGCGCAGATCGAAATCGCGTCCTGACGCGGCGGTTCGATGTTTGGATTTCGATCCCTGAAAGGAATTTCGACATGAAAAAGCAATTGGCGACTTGGCTTCTCGCGGGCGCCGCGCTCGCATCGACCTATACGAGCGCCTTAGCTTGCACGCGCGTGCTTTATGGGACTGCCGACAAGGACTACGTGGTCGGCCGCACGATGGACTGGGACGTCGATCCGCGAACGAACCTCTGGTCTTTTCCGCGCGGCATGGCCCGCGACGGCGGCGTTGGTCCCGGTTCGATCAAATGGACGTCGAAACATGGGTCGCTGATCGCCGATTTCTACGACGCCGCCACCGCTGAAGGCATGAATGACGCGGGGCTCGCCGTTAATCTTCTCTATCTCGCCGAGGCGGATTACGGAGACCCGAAAGCGTCAAGGAAGCCGCTGCTCTCGGTTGGCGGCTGGGCGCAATATGTCCTCGACAATTACGCGACCGTCGCCGATGCGGTGAAGGCTCTGCAGAAGGAGCCGTTCGCGATCGTTGCGCCCGATCTTCCGGGCGGCGTCAAAGCGGCGAGCCATATGGCGCTCGCCGACGCTTCGGGCGACAGCGCGATTCTCGAGTATCTCGGCGGGAAGCTCGTCATTCATCACAATCCCAAATACACGGTGATGACGAATTCGCCGCCTTTCGATCAGCAGCTTGCGCTGAACACTTATTGGATCGAGATCGGCGGGTCGAAATTCCTTCCCGGCACGCATCGGGCGTCCGATCGCTTCGCCCGCGCCTACTGGAACTTGAACGCGACGCCGAAGGTCGACGACAAGCGCGTGGCGATCGCCAGCGTCTTTTCCATCATACGCAACATCTCGGTGCCGCTGGGGATCTCCGATCCGCAGGAGCCCAACATCGCCTCGACGAGATGGCGTTCGGTGACCGACATCAAGGATCGGCTCTACTATTTCGAGCCGACGCTTAATCCGGCGATCTTTTGGGTGGACCTCACGAAGCTGAAGCTCGAACCGGGCGCAAAGCCCGCGAAACTCGACCTTGCCGGAAACCCGATTCTTTCCGGCGAGGTCTCGGACAAATTCGCTCCCGCCGAACCCTTCAAATTTCTCTCGCACTGAATCGCGGCGCGCCGTGCAAGGCGCGCCGCCGTTCCGAAACTATTCAGCTGTAGGCCGCGCGGCGACTCGATTGATCTTGTCGACGCGCATGGACTCCGCGCCGGCGGCGCAATTGAACCGCAGGGACGTGCCGACGGCGGAGTCGAACAACGCCGATTTCCCATCCGCGACGGGGACGACGAGACGCGTCGCCTGTGTCGCGGGCGTCGGCTCCTCGTCGAGCGCGGAATCGATGACCATCATGGTGAGACGACAGCCGTTCTCGCCGCTGACGAAATAGCTCACGACATGCTTCGACCCGGCGTCAAAGCTCGCCGCCATGAGTGGCTTCATCGTCACGGAGGCGTCGGCGGCGAACAGGCCAGAGCTTGTTGCAAGGCACAGCGCTCCGAACGCCGCCGCGACAATTCGCTTTCCTGTGGTCATGTCTTTTCCTTCCATCTTCGAAGCGGGGCCGGCTTGGCGCGCGACCGCGGCAGCGAAACTGGCCCCACTCGGACTGGAAGTTGGTTATTGCGGTGCACCACGACAATATCGCGATGCGAAAGATAATCAGGCGCCGAAGCTAAGTTTATGAATTCAATGAAATATCTCTGGCGCCCAAATATCAGTCAATGCGTGGCGGGGGACAGGATGCGCGGCTGCTCCCGTGTGCGTCGCAGCATCAACTCGGCGGTCTCACTCTGCGTTTGCCGGCTCGCCCGCTTCCTGCCAGTCGAAGGTCACCACCCGGCCGTTTTCAACTGCGAGCGCGAGTCGGCCGCGCTTCAATTCCAGCGCCTTCTCGCCGAAGATCGCGCGCCGCCAGCCCTTGAGCGCCGGAACGTCGGCATGATCGTCATGCGCGACGGCTTCGAGATCTTCGACGGTCGCGATCATCTTGGCGGCGACGCCCGTCTCTTCGGCCACCTGACGCAGCAAGACTTTAAGCAACTCGACGGTCGCGCCGTTGGAATTGCGTCGATCGCGCTCGATGCGCGGTATCGTGACGGGATCGCGCGCGACGCCGCGCTCGACGGCGGCGATAATGTCCGCTCCCGCGCGGGAGCGCTCCATGCCTTTAGGAAAGGAGCGCAAATTGCCGAGCGCTTCGACCGAGCGCGGCGCGGCTTGAGCGATTTCGAGGAGCACGTCGTCCTTGAGAACGCGCGAACGCGGCACGTCGCGCGATTGCGCCTCGAGCTCGCGCCAGGCGGCGAGCTCCATGAGCACGGCGAGATCGCGCGGCTTGCGCGCGCGATGGCACAGCCGCTCCCACGCGTTTTCTGGATGCTGCTCATAGGTCGCGGGAGAGGTGAGCGTCTGCATCTCGTCCGTCAGCCATTCAAGACGGTTCGAACGTTCGAGTCGCGCGCGCAAGGCCATGTAGATGTCGCGCAGATGGGTGACGTCGGCGATCGCATATTCAATCTGCGCGGCCGACAGCGGCCGGCGCGACCAGTCGGTGAAACGCGACGATTTGTCGAGACTGGCGCGCGTGATCGCCTTCACCAGCTCGAGATAGGAGGCCTGCTCGCCGAAGCCGCAGACCATGGCCGCGACCTGCGTGTCGAACAGCGGCGCAGGGATGAGTCGGGCCAGGCGCCAGATGATTTCGAGGTCCTGACGCGCGGCATGGAAAACCTTGACGACGTCAGGATTCGCCATGAGCCCAAAAAACGGCGTGAGATCAAGGTCATCGGCAAGCGCGTCGATCGCCACCGCCTCTTCCGGCGAGGCAAGCTGAATGACGCAGACCCGCGGCCAGAAGGTCGTCTCGCGCAAGAACTCGGTGTCGACCGTGACGAAAGGGTGCTGGGCGAAACGGTCGCAGACCGCGCTCAGGTCGGCATTTGTGGTGAGTAGACTCATTTGATTTGGTTCTAAACGTTTTTGCTCTCAGTCTGAAGCCCAAAGGCGCGTCCGCGGCGTTTCTAAGGCCACATGACGGCCCTCAAAGGCCGACGCGGCCGCCTCCTCGGCAGGCGGCTAACGCTATGACCGCCTTCAGCTAAAATTGCCAGACGGCGCCACGCGGGGTTGTGGCCGGGCGCAAGCGGAGCCGCGGGGACCAAGTTCTTCCAGGCGGGAAGGCGCGCGACGCCATCGCGGAAGAAAAGCGCAAGCTTGAATTTTCAACATTTTCCACGTTGCGGGCGAGGCGCGATGGGATAGCATACCGCCGCCACTCTATTCGGGGAGCCACGTCCAACTCATGCATGAGCGTCTCAGACTCGCTGCGCGCGCGGCCGCGCGGGCGCGGTTTCCGGCGACTTTTGTCGCCGCGTCACTCCTGATCGCCATCGGCGCGCCGGCCCTGGCCGCCCATAAAGGCGGCGTCAGCCCCGCTTGGGGCCAGTGCCGCGCGCCGGATCCCGATGCGCGGATCGCGGGATGCACGCAGGTCATCAATGAAATCGACAAGGAGACCGCGCATAACAAAGTCGCGGCTTATGTGAATCGCGCCGGCGCGTATCAGATCAAGGGAGACTACGCGCATGCGTTGGAGGATTTCGGCAAGGCGCTCGAGATCGAACCCCAGTCATCGGTGATCCTCGCCGCGCGCGGCGCCGCGCACCACGCCAAGGGCGATCTCGATCGCGCGCTTGCAGATTATGACCAGGCGATCGACGCCGACAAGAAGAACGCCGCCGCTCTCATGGCGCGGGCCCAGATCTGGCGCGCCAAAGGCGATGTCGAGAAAGCTCTCGCCGATTTCGACGATGCGGCGAAAGCCGACACAAAATCGACGGCGGCGCATGTCGCAGCCGGCGCACTTTACCACGCCAAGGGGGATCACGACCGCGCCATCACGGCGTTTTCAGAGGCGGCGAAGCGCGATCCCAAGCTCGCGGCGGCCCGCAACGGACGCGGTGCCTGCTACTACGCCAAGGGCGAGTTCGACAAGGCGATCGCCGACTTCGACGCAGCGCTGAAGATTGACGGCAAATACGTCGGCGCCCTGGCGAACCGCGCCAACGCCTGGCGTGCGAAGAAGGACTTCGTTCGCGCCAAGGCCGACTATGACGCGGCGCTGGCGGCGAAGCCGGATTTCGCCGCCGCTAAGAAGGGCTCGGACGATATGGCCAAGCTCATCGCCAAAAAGGCTTCAGGCGCCACGGCGCCGGCCGACGCCGCGCCTGCCGAGCCCGAGCACGACCACAACTAATATCTGCGGCGGAGAGGCGCGTCAGAGCGCCTTGGCCGCCGCCAGCACCTCCTCGGCATGTCCGGGAACCTTCACTTTGCGCCAGATCCTGGCGATGCGCCCGTCAGCGCCGATCAGCACCGTGGTGCGCTCGACGCCCATATATTTGCGGCCATACATGCTTTTCTCGACCCAGACGCCATAGGCTCCCAGCGTGGCCTTCGCTTCGTCCGACGCCAGCGGCAGCGACAGCTGATATTTGGCGCGGAACTTGTCATGGCTCTTGACGGGGTCCGGCGACATGCCGACGACCACCGTCTTGGCTTTCGCGAACTTTTCGCGTAACTCATTGAAGTCAATTGCTTCTTTAGTGCAGCCCGAGGTGTCGTCCTTCGGGTAGAAATAGAGAACGACCTTCTTGCCCTTCAAAGATTCGAGCGAGACGTTCTCGCCGCCAGCCCCGGGAAGATTGAAGGCGGGCGCCAGCTCTCCTTCCTTTAACTCCCCCTCCTTAAGTGTAGCCTTTGTCTTGCTGGCGGTCGTGCTCATGGCGCCTTCCTTTCGTCGCATCTGCAGCTAAAATCAGCCGGTAGAATGCAGACTGCGCGCCAGCCGGCAAGACCGACGCCCATTTGCCCGCGCCTGAGCTGCCATTGAGCCAAGAGCGAGGCCATTTGACCGACAGGATGGGGCGCAAGCCTGACGGCGGCGGAGTCGTCGCCGACATGGCGCGGCGCGCGATGCTGCGGATCTTGCGCGTCACGCGACCGCCGTCTGTTTGGGCGCCCCGCCGCGGATTTCCTCGCCTCATCATGCTCAGCGGGCTTGCCGCAGCGCTGCTTTGCGCGCTGACGTTCGGCGGCTTCTTCCTGGTTCTCTCGCAGGGCTCGATCACCTTCGCCTGGCTCGCGCCACGCATCGTCGAATCGCTCGATGAACTCGCCGGCGGTCGCTACGAGTTTTCGCTCGCCACGGCGTCCATCGGCAATGGCGATCATGGTCCGACGCTCTCCGTCGACGACTTCGTCATCAAGCAGGATGGCCGTCCGATTGTCGCCGCGCCACGCGCGGAACTGTCGCTCGATTTGCGCTCCTTGTTGATCGGCCGCGTAAAGCTGCGCCGGCTCGAGGTTCTGGACCTTGATTTGCGGCTCTCCGTCAATCGGGACGGCCGCGTCGAGATTTCAGCGGGCGCGAGCCCGGTTCCGGCGCAGCCGCCGTCGCATCCCGCGCTTTCGGCGCCAGCGCCGAGCGGCGCAGCGACGGAGCGCGCGACTCTGCTGCGCGACGCCGCGGGCGCGCTGCGCGCGCTCATGGATTTCGCCACGAGCCCGAACAGTCCGATCGGCGCGCTTGATCGCCTCGGCGTCGCGCACGGCCGGCTGACGATCGACGACCGCACGATCGACCGGGCCATCCGCTACGAGGACGTGACGCTCAGTCTCGACAAGGGCGGCAGCGGCATGCGTTTTTCGGCGGCGGCCAACGGTCCGTCGGGGCGATGGACGGCCATCGCGATCGCAAAGGGCGCGCCGGGCGGCCGGCGCGAATTCCACGCGCAGTTTCGTGATTTTTCGATCGACGAAATTTCCCTTGCCGGCGGATTCCGCACGAGCGGCTTCGACTCCGACGCGCCGCTCTCCTTTGATCTGAGATTTGCGCTCGGTCCCGGCGACGAAGTTCTCGAAGCGTCGGGCCAGATGGAAATTGGCCGTGGCTATTTTCGTTTCGACGAACCGGACCACGAGCCGGTGCTGATCGAAAAGGTCGCCGGCATTGCGACCTGGGACAGAAACGCGCGCAAGGTCGTCATCTCGCCGCTCGTCTTCAAGGCGGGCGGCTTCGACATGACTATCGTCGGCGACGCGCACGCGCCCGTGGGAACTCGAACGATCGCTGACGCCGCGCGCCTCGACGGCCCATGGACGATCGCGTTGCGCCTGAAAGGGCCGACTGTGGTCGCGCCTGAGCGCGCGGGCGAGAAGAACGTTCGTATCGATACCGGCTTGCTCAACGCGCGCCTGTTTCAGGGCGACCGCCGGATCGTCTTCGACAAATTCGCCTTCAGCGGCCCCGAGGCGCATATCGATCTTAACGGCGCATTGAGCTGGCGCGACGACACCCATGTCACGCTCAAGATGGGAATCGACGAGACGCAGATACGCGCCCTCTCGCGCCTATGGCCGACCCATGTAGCGCCGTCGGTGCGCGCCTGGTTCGTCGGCCATGTGCCGGTGGGCGTTCTAAGGCGCGGCCGTTATGCCGCCGATTTCGACGGCGCGGCGCTGACCGCGATGCGTTACGAGCAAGCGCCGCCAGACGGCTCGCTCCTCGCCGAGGCGGACATCGCTGACGCCACTGTCACGGATATTTTACAGGGCATGGCCCCGCTCGCCGGCATCAATGGCCGCTTGCGCATCACCGGACAGACCGCGTCTTTCGTCGCGACCTCGGGCGTCATGGAGACTGGACCCGGCCGGCGCCTCGCGCTGTCCTCGGGACGCTTCGTTGTCGCCGACAGCGCTTTGCGCCCGACTCCCGCCATGGTGGAGATCGACGTTGGAGGAGAGGTCGAAGCCGTATCCGACCTTCTTACGCTGCCGGCGATCGCCGAACATGCATCTATCCCCATCGAGCCCGGCGCGCTGAAGGGCACCGTCGAAGGCCGGCTGCGCGTCGATTTCGAAACAGGCGCGACGGCGCGCGACGAGGCGACGACTTTCGCCATTGACGCGACAACGTCGAACCTCGTGATCGACAAGCTTATCGGCAAAGAGAAGCTCGAGGGCGGGGAGCTGCGCGTCGTGGCTGATCGGTCCGGACTGCGCGTGAGTGGAACCGGCCGCATCTTCGGCGCGCCGGCGACTCTCGACGTGCGTCGCGGCTCTGGCGACAAGGGCGCCGCGCAGGCGCAGGTCGCGTTCACCTTCGACGATGCGGCGCGCCAGCGCGCCGGCTACGTCGTCGCCGGAGTCAGCGGACCGATCCTGGCGACCATACGAACGCCCATCCCGGTCGAGAATGTCGATACGCAGATCGATCTCGATCTTTCGCGAACAAATTTCGACAATCCGCTGCCCGGCCTCTCAAAGCCGGCGGGAAAGCCTGGAAGAGCCTCGTTCACGCTGGTGCATCGCGGCGAGGCGATGGCGCTCGAACAATTCGTGTTCGAGGCGGGGCCCGCACAGGCGCAGGGCGTCATCGAATTCGGCCGCGACGGCGCCTTTCGCGCAGCGCGTCTGGCGCAGGCGCGACTCTCGCAGGGCGACGATATGCGCGTCGACGTGCAGCGCAATGGCGAGACGGTGAAGATCGTCGCGCGCGGCGCTAATTTCGACGCTCGGCCGGTCATGCTGGGACTGCTGCGCGCCGATCGCGGCGGCGCCAAGCCGAGCGTCGAAGACCTCGACCTCGATTTCAAGTCGCCGATCGTCACCGGCCATAACAAGCAAATTCTTTCAAATGTCGAATTGAAATTGGACAGGCGCGGCGGCAAGCCCCGCGCCGTGGCGCTCAAGGGCTTCTTCGGCCGCGAGCAGCTTAACGTGAGCATGGGACGCGGCCAGGACAGCCAGCCGCAACTCGAAATCGCCACCAACGACGGCGGCTCGCTGCTCTCCTTCTTCGACATCTATCGGAAGATGGACAGCGGCGCGCTGACCGCGACGGTGCAGCTCGGCCAGAATAGGGCCGACGGCGCTTTGCGCGTTCGCGATTTCTACGTGCGCGGCGAACCGACCGTGCGTCAGCTGATGGCGCAGAGCGGAACGGCGCGGACCGACGACCGCGGCAACTACCGCTTCGACCCCGACCTCGTTCGGGTCGGCAGATTGGAGAGCGACTTCAGCTGGTCGGGCGGGCAGCTGACCGTGCGCGAGGGCGTGCTGTCTGGTCCCGAGATCGGCCTCACCTTCGACGGCTATATCGACTTTCCGCGCGAGCGGCTCGACCTCGTCGGCTCATATGTTCCCGCCTATGCGTTGAACAGCCTTGTGTCCAACATTCCGGTGGTCGGCGCCGTGCTCGCGGGCGGGCAGCATGAGGGCATATTCGCGCTCAGCTATCGTCTCTACGGCGCGCTCTCGTCACCCTCGATCAACGTCAATCCGCTGTCGGCGATCGCGCCGGGCCTGATGCGCAAGATGATGGGCGTTATCGACGGCACGGCGCGTATGCCGCAGGAGCGGTAGCGTTCGTCGAAGCGCGCGGCGTCAGGCGCGCTCGAGCAGCACGTGCTTCTTCTTGCCGAGCGAAAGTTTGACGACGCCGTCGCCTTCGAACTCGCGCGCGCCGATGATTCCGCGCTCATCCGTCACCGGCGCGTCGTTGACGCGCAGTCCGCCGCCCTTGATCTGGCGCCGCGCTTCGCCGGTCGAGGCGACCAGTCCCGCTTTGACGAAGGCCGTGAGCACGCCGAGGCCGGCGGCGACTTCCTCGGCGGAGACGGCGACCTTGGGGAGCGATAGCGCAAGCGCGCCTTCCTCGAAGGTCGTGCGCGCCGTTTCGGCGGCCTGCTCGGCCGCGGCGCGGCCGTGAATGAGCGCCGTCGCTTCGCTCGCCAGAGTCTTCTTCGCTTCGTTGATCTCGGCGCCCTGCAGCGCCGCAAGCCGCGCGATCTCGTCCATCGGCAGGAAGGTGAAGAGCTTCAGGAAGCGCACGACGTCGGCGTCTTCCGTGTTGCGCCAATACTGCCAGTAGTCATAGGGCGACAGCATGTCGGCGTTGAGCCAGATGGCGCCGGCTGCGGTCTTGCCCATCTTGGCGCCCGACGCCGTGGTCAGAAGCGGCGAGGTGAGCGCGTAGAGCTGCGGGCAGCCCATGCGCCGTCCGAGGTCGAGCCCGGTGACGATGTTGCCCCACTGGTCGGAGCCGCCCATCTGCAGCAGCGCGCCGTAGCGCCTGTTGATCTCGACGAAATCATAGGCCTGCAGGCACATGTAGTTGAACTCGATGAAGGAGAGTTCATGCTCGCGTTCGAGCCGCAGCTTCACCGAGTCCATCGTCAGCATGCGGTTGACGGAGAAGTGGCGCCCGACGTCGCGCAGGAAGTCGATGTAGTTCAGGCCAACGAGCCAGTCGGCGTTGTCGAGCATCCGCGCGTCGGTCGGGCCGTCGCCGAATGTAAGGAAGCGTTCGAAGACGGTCCGGATCGACGCCTTGTTCGCGTCGATCTGCTCCACGCTCAACAGCCTGCGGCTTTCGTCCTTGCCGGAAGGATCGCCGACCCGCGTCGTGCCGCCGCCCATCAGCGGCAACGGCTTGCCGCCGGCGCGCTGCAGCCAGGCGAGCATCATGATCGGCAGCAGCGAACCGACATGCAGCGAGGGCGCCGTGCAGTCGAAGCCGATGTAGGCGGAAAGCGCGCCCGAGAGCGCCTTCTCGTCGAGGCCAGCGAAGTCGGAGCATTGATGGACGAAGCCGCGCTCGATCAGCGCGCGCAGGAAATCGGACTTCGGGGAAAAATCGGCGGTCATGGCTGGGTGATAGGCGCTGCGCGCCGGCGGCGCAAGCGAGCCCGGCGCCATGCTCCGCTTGGAATCGACGACCTCCTTACGCTATGTAAGGAATTCGAAGCTAGGGGCGGTCGGATGTCGAAGGCGAGATTGACCAGCAAGGGTCAGATCACTGTGCCCGCGGAGGTGCGCCACGCCTTGCGGGTGGACGTCGGCGACACGTTGATTTTCGAGCAGACGGCTGAGGACGCTTTCCTTGTCCGCGCCGCCTCGGGCGACATAAGACGCCTCAAAGGCGTCGTTCCCGCGCCGGCCGCGCCAGTCACGCTTGAGGCGATGGAAGCGGCGATTCGAACCCGTGCGCGTCAAAGGTGATTGCGCTCGATACAAATGTACTCGTGCGCTACCTCGCGCAGGACGATCGCGAGCAAGCGAGAGTCGCGACGCGATTTATCGAAGAACATTTGACGGCGGACGATCCGGGTTTCGTTTCTACGATCGTTCTGTGCGAGATCATCTGGGTGCTGGAAAGCTGCTACGGTTCAAAGAGGCCGGACGTCGTTTCCATTGTCAAAGCGCTGCTCGATACACGGCAAATTGTCGTCGCCGAGGGGAAGGCCGTGCGCGCTGCGCTGAACCATTCCGGCGTCGATCTCGTCGACGCCATCATTCACGAAGTGGGCAGGTCGCGACAGTGTCAGAGGACGGTGACGTTCGACCGTAAATTTGCTCGATTGGCGGGCGTTGGTCTGCTCGGGCAGGCGAGGGGCGTGCGGCTCTGATGGTGGGCGCCGCGCCATTCAGGGGGACGGTTCCCTAGACCGTCCCCTTGGGGGCTCCCTTTCTTGCCCCACCGGAGCGCTTTTGGTAGAAGCCGCAGGCTTTCGCGCTCGCGCCGGCGCGCCGTCGAACGCAGGACAATCATGCTTTTCTACGAGCCGCTGTTCCTGTTTCTGTTCGGCCCGGCGGTCTATCTCATCTACTTGTTTTTTGGAGAGGTCCGCACGCGGCGGGCCCTCATCCTGCTCGCGGCGAGCGTCGTCTTTTACGCCTGGAGCGAGCCGGTCTTCATTTTCCTCGTCTTCGCGTCGGTCGCGCTCGATCTTTACGTCGCGCAAAAGCTCGCCGCATTGTCCATTGGCGATCCCACTGTCGTTCCCGATTCTTCGCATCAGCGAAGCGATGGGAAATCCAGACTTGCAAGCGAAGCTGTGATGGCTCTGGATTCCCGATCAGGCTTTCGGCCTGCCGGGAATGACATGCGCAAGCGCTGGCTCGCGCTCGGCGTCGTCGCCAATCTCGCGATCCTCGTCTACTACAAATATACGGGTTTTCTGGCGCTCAATCTCGATGCGCTCTTGAAGGCTCTGACCCTGCCGGGGATCAATATCCCGCAGATCGCCCTGCCGATCGGCGTCAGCTTCATCGTCTTCGAAAAGATCACCTATCTCGTCGACGTATATCGCGGCGTCACGGCGCCGGCGCGCGGCCCTTTGCTTTACGGGCTTTACGTCTTTTTCTTCCCCAAGCTCCTCGCCGGCCCGATCATCAAATATCACGACATCGCGCGCCAGTTCGAGGCGATGCCGCACGCCGACGTCGACGATTTCATCAAGGGGTTTTCGCGCTTCATGCTCGGCGTCGTGAAGAAGCTCCTGTTCGCCGACACGCTGGCGAGCGGCGCCGATCTGATCTTCGCGAGCGACGTGACTTCGCTCGGCTTCGCGGAGGCCTGGGCGGGCGTATTGTTCTTCACCTTCCAGATCTATTTTGATTTCTCCGGCTATTCCGACATGGCGATCGGACTCGCCCGCATGTTCGGCTTCCGGCTTCTGGAAAATTTCAACATGCCCTATGTGGCGACGAGCATCACCGATTTCTGGCGGCGCTGGCACATTTCGCTGACGAGCTGGATACGCGAATATCTGTACTTCCCGCTCGGCGGCAACCGGCGCGGCGAAGCGCGCACCTATCTCAATCTGTGGATCTGCTTTTTCGCTTCGGGCATCTGGCACGGCGCCGCTTGGACGTATATCGCTTGGGGCGCGTATAATGGCGTGTTCCTCGTGCTGGACCGGCTGTTCCTGGTGAGGCGACTGCAGCAATTGCCGGACTGGGTCGCCAATATCATCGCGATGATTATCGTGGTCGTCGGCTGGACTTTCTTTCGCGCGACCTCTCTGTCTCAGGCAGGCGCGCTGCTGACGCTGATGGCGAATCCTTTCGCGCAATCCAGCGCGCCCATCGCCATTCCGGAGGAATATGTCGTCGTGGCGCTGATCGCCGCCGGCATCTGCGTGGCGCAGCGTCTGTCGCTCTACCTCAAGGACTTCACTTGGGGAACCGCAGCGCAGCGCTTCGCCCTGGCGTCGAACAGCGCGCTTTCCATGCTTTTTCTTGCGGCGCTGGCAAAGGGGCTCGCCGATCCCTTCAAGCCGTTCATCTATTTTCGGTTCTGATCGATGAGCGATCTGGTCGACCTCGAAAAGCGCGTTGGCAAGCTCGACGGCGAAGCGCAAGTCTCGACGAGCGCGCCTGTGCGCGCCGGAGGCGCGATCCCCCTTCTCAAATCGCTGATGCTCGCCCGGCTGCCGATTTTCGGTTGCGCGGGCTTCATCGCCTTTCTCTTCCTCGCCAATTTGTGGAATTTCGCCGTCGAGCGCGACTGGCCGAAGCTGCGCATCCGCAGCGCCTGGCCGCTTTACGGCGTCGCGAAGCCAAAGCCGGCGCCCTGGACTCTCGACGCCATTCTGTCTGGAGAAACGCAAAAGGCGGTGTCGGCGAATCTCGGCCGAATGTCGCCGGTCTTTCCGATCTCGGTGCGCGCAAAGAATCAGCTCGTCTATTCGCTTTTCGGCGGCTCGGCGGCGCCGGGAGTCGTGATCGGCCAGAATGGTCAGCTCTACGAGCAGTTTTACATCGACGAATTCTGCGGGCGCGACGGCGCAGCGGATCCTTCGCGACTGAGCGCGTGGTCCGCGACGCTGCGCGACATACAGGAGACGGCGCAGGCGCGCGGCAAAAGCTTCGTCTATCTCATCTCGCCGTCCAAAGCCGCCCGCTATCCGGAAGATCTGCCGAAGTCCGCGCCTTGCGCCGCGCGCGCGACGGCGATGCCGGAGAAGCTCGCGCCCTATCGTTCGGCTCTCGAAGGCGCGCAGGTGCGTTATGTCGATGGCCCGGGTCTCATTGCAGCGGAAAGACCGAAGCAGCCGATCCCGCTGTTCCCGCGCGGGGGCACGCATTGGAACAGCGTCGGCGGCGCGCTCGCCATGCGCGAAGCGACGCGCGCGTTGCCTGCCTCTCCCATCGGCGTTCTCAACCTTGCGTCAGCGCCGGCGCCAGAAGCGGTGGGGACTGACCGGGACTTGCTCGATCTCCTCAATCTCTTGTGGCCGGACGCGCATTACCCGACGGCGGTCATCGGCCGGGCAGGGGAGAAGGGCGATTGCGCGCGGGCGCCGCGGCTGCTCGCGCTCGGCGGAAGCTTCCTGCATGAAGTTTTGGCGGCGGCGACGCTTGCGCCCTGTCCGCCGCAAATCGATTATAGGTTCTATATGCGGACCGAGGACAATGGCGTCGAACTCGGCCACTACCGCCGCGCGCCGGGCGACGCCTCGAATGGCGAGCGGCTGCCGGCGACGTCAGAGCAACTGGACGAAAACCTCGCGGGTGCTGATTTCATCCTGCTCGAAGAAAATGAATCGAACATCGCCACGACCAAGCAGGCGGGGCATCTTGCCGAGGCGCTGCGCCGTTTGCCGTAGGCAAGATGAGGAATAAGTGAATCGATTGGGCGCGAACCCCCTCTCCCCGTTTCACGGGAAGAGGGGAAGTTCACCCAGGGAAATCGGGTGAACGCTGGTTTTCCTCACGCTCATCCTGAGGAGCCGCCCGCAAGTTGGGTTTACCCGACTGGCGCATTTTAATGTCGATCTCGGCGGGCCTGAGACCGAAAGCGGCGTCTTGAATTACGAGGGTGAGGAAATCTACGCGAAGGCGGGCTTCCTCGTCCTTCGAGACGCGTGCTGCGCACGCTCTTCAGGATGGAGGAAGCTCTTCACCCGATCGCCCTTCCCTTCACCTTGACTATCTCCCGCAAGCGGGGAGATATCGGGATGCGCGTTTGAACGTATCAACTTGTTTCGCCACGTCGCCAGAAAGCGCGGCTCGCGAC
The DNA here is from genome assembly GCA_051061385.1 of Methylocystis sp. Classification (GTDB taxonomy): domain Bacteria; phylum Pseudomonadota; class Alphaproteobacteria; order Rhizobiales; family Beijerinckiaceae; genus Methylocystis. Next base: position 48,480 of record JBPFDX010000024.1, on the reverse strand, counting down.
ATAGCGGACTTCAAGAGTCTAATTCGAGAAAACTATGCCGCAGGATCACAATCAATGAAACTCACTGTCGAAACGCTTGTCCATGCGCCGATCGCCAGAGTCTGGTCTGCCTACACCACACCGGCCGACATCACGAAGTGGAACTTCGCGGTCGACACTTGGCATTGCCCGCGCGCCACAGTCGATCTGCGCGAGGGCGGCGCCTTCTCCTCTCGCATGGAGGCCAAAGACGGCAGCTTTGGGTTCGACTTTGCCGGAACTTACACCAAGATCGTTCGGCACGAGCTGATCGAATATTCCTTCGGAGACCGTAGCGGCGCCGTGGAATTTTTGGAAAGTCCGAATGGGGTAACAGTGCGCAGCACCTTCGATGCAGAAACCGAACACTCAATCGAACAGCAGCGCGATGGGTGGCAAACAATTTTGAACAACTTCAAAAAACACGTCGAGGCCACAACTTAACGATAGCGCCGATCTTGCCTAGCATTCGCATAACGCGCCATCACGGAACCTTGCTTTTTTGGCGCGATGCTAACATCCCGCCTGCCAGCCAAATGTTTCCGCGTTCACCCAAGGGCGAAATTCTCAAATTGAGACATCACCCATCTGCAGCGTGATCAAAACGCTCGCCGCTCACGCCGCCTGCGATGGATCGTCCCAATAGCCCTCGGCGCGGGCGATGCGAGCATATTCCGTGTGCACGGCGGCCGGTCCATAAAGCCGTTCGAGCCGGCGGACCACGAAATGGCCGCGCGCGAGGCTCTGGAAATGCTCAGTGAAGGCGACATTGATCGCTGCGCCGCTGATCGCGCCGATCAGGGGAATCGCCTGGGCGGCCGTCTTCTGCGACACGATCACGCTGAAACGCGCCGCGAGCGCGCCGATCAGGCGCGCCAGCGCCGGCGCCGCCTCATCGGCGATGCGGCGCGCAGCGAGAAAGCGCGCGGCGTCCGACACTGATTTGGCGAGCAGGGCGCGCAGCACGAGATAGCCGCCCTCCAGAACATTGCCTTCGGCCGAATGACCCCCGAGCGCGAAAACTTCGAGGCAGGCGAGCGCCGCGCCCGGCTGGCGCAGGTCCTCTCCCTCCGACTGGGCGATTTCCGCGATCGAGCGGAGCATGATCGTCGTCGATACAGTCAGTTCAATCGGCAGGCTCGCGAGGCCGACGGCGCCCCCCATGCCCCCCGCCAGCGCTGCGAGGCGGCGGTGAATGCGAAGGGAGTCCTTGGCCGGTTGAGCGTCGAGGCTCGCCAGGGCCATCTTCATCGCGGCGGTAAGCGCTTTTTGCGTCGCTGAGGCGGCCATCGCCTGCAGTCGCGGCGGCAAGGTCAATGAGCCGAAGCTCAGTTGCCTGTTCGCAAGCGCGGCGACCCGCATCGCAAAACTCTGTCTTTCCAGCGCCGCGACGGCGGATCGCAAGGCCTCGAGGTCCGACTGCGACAACCCCGCGTCGACGACAACAGGAAGCGGATAGGAGTTCGACACGTGTAGCCTCGGCTTTTTCGATCAATCTTAAAAATTGGTCTCTTTGGAAGACTTTGCAAGCGCGGCGCAGATGCGGCCAGCCGCGCATTCTCGGGCGGCGCATCGGCCCTGTGCGCTCGCGCACAGCCCCCTCGGGGCATGCAGGATACCCCGGACGCTGACTCAAGCGCCGCTATTGCAAATCGGCGCTCGTCCTGTACCAAGACGTGCGTTTCGGCTTCGCTTCAGCTGTGTCGCCGAATATCTAAGAAAGGGAGGACTGAATGCTGAATTTAGGTCTGGGTCGCGCGTTGAGCGGCGCCTGCCTTCTGGCGCTGCTAGCGCCGGTGAGCGCCTTCGCGGGCGACCGCGTCGGGACCCTGCAATGCCGGCTACTGGGCAATGGCATCAGCGTTCTGGTCGAAAATCAGCAGATGGACTGCATCTACCGCGACGACGCGGAAGGCGCGGTTCCGGCTCACTATGCCGGCGCGCTCACGAAAGTCGGCGTCAACGTGACGATCAACGGTCCTGGCCAGCTCGCCTGGGGCGTCGTCGCCGCAACCGACCACATCGGCCCTGGCGCCCTTGCGGGCTCTTATGTCGGTCCAGGCGTTTCCGCCAAGCTCGGCGTCGGCGGCGGCGGTTCGGCCCTCGTCGGGGGATCGGACAACACCTTCTCGCTTCAGCCCTTCAACGTGCAGGCTGGGTCGGGGATCGGGCTGACGGCGGGCGTCGAGAGCCTCACGCTCGCCTATATCCCGCCGCCTCCGCCGCCCATGTCGCGCCGCGGCCATGTCCACCACCATCACCACGGGCATCGGGCTCACACGCACTATCACACGGGCCATCACCACAACTAAGACGTGGCGATCAGGCCGGGGCGGAGAAATTCTGCAGCCGGTCTGTGGGGAAATCGTAAAGCCTCGCGCTCTCGCGCCACTCCGGCGTCAGCAGCGCGAGGCATTTTTTTGCGAATTCCTCCGGCGACTTCAACGTCATCGGATCTTCGCCGGGCATCGCCTGAGCGCGCATCCGCGTGCGCAGCGGACCGGGGTTGGCGAGCATGACGGTCACGCCGTTGCCTGCCGTTTCGGCGGCGTAAGTGCGGGCCATCACCTCCAGCGCCGCCTTTGACGCCGCATAAGCGCCCCAGAACGGCTTCATGGTCGCGCGATGCGCCGCCCCCGAGGTGACGAAGAGCACACGCCCGGCGCCTGATGCGCGCAATAACGGATCGAGCGAACGGATCAGCCGCCAGTTTGCGGTGACATTGACCGCCATGACCCGGCTCCAGTCCTTCGGATCGATGTGAGAGAGCGGCGAAAGCGGGCCGAGAACGCCGGCGTTGCCGACTAAGACGTCGAGCCTGCCCCAGCGTTCGAAAAGCGCCGCGCCGAGACGGTCGAGGGCGTCGAAATCGGTCAGATCGCAGGGGACGAGCGTCGCTTGCCCGCCCGCCGCGCGAATTTCGTCGTCAAGCTCTTCGAGCGCGCCTTGCGTGCGCGCCAAGGCCACGACATGGGCGCCGCCGCGCGCGAGTTCGAGCGCGAGCGCGCGTCCGATGCCGCGCGAGGCGCCCGTGACAAGTGCGATGCGGGGGGGTGTCACGCGGTGGTCTCGGGCATCATCTCATCGACAGCGATGTCCAAACCTGGCGGGTCGAGGGTAATGCGCCCCTCCTTGATGATTTGAACGACGATCTGATCCGCCTGGCGGCGGTAGTGCAGGACCAGCCTTCGGCTAAGGTCGACGACGAGATAATGCGCAACGCTCGCGAGGCGAAAGTAGTCGCTGAGTTTTGAGTTCTTGTCGAAACTTCGGGACGAGGGCGATATGACTTCGACGATTATCACCGGCGCGGGCGCCAGCAGCGAATCCGGGGCGACAGGTTCGCCACAGTTGACCAAGGCGTCAGGCTCGTAAACCGTCTGGTCGTCGATTTTTACGCCGAGTCCATCGACAAACGCTTCGCAGGGCGCCCCAACGCGCGATATTCCATCGGCCAGCGCGCGCCAAATGCGAGCCTTAGCGGCGACGTGCTCGGCGCGCTCCGGCGCCATCGCGAAGGTCTCGCCGCGGAACAGCTCATATCGGCCGTTCTCCTGGGCTTGCGCCCAAGCTAAAAACTCCGCCGCATTGAGGCGTCTTTGGGCCGTTGCGCTCATGGCCTCTTATAGCACGCGGATTCTACGTCAGCGCCTCAACTCGCTTCCGCCAGCAGCGACAGCTGCGCGCGGTTTTCGCCGACGAGGTCGGTCAGCGACGTGGGATATTCGCCGGTGAAGCAGTGATCGGTGAACTGCGGCCGTATCGGATCGCGGCGCTCGTAGCCCATGGCCCGGTAGATGCCGTCGACCGACAGGAAGGCCAGCGAGTCGCAGCCGATATATTCGCGCATCTCCTCGAGCGTATGCGTCGCGGCGAGCAGATTCTCCTTCTGCGGCGTGTCGATGCCGTAATAGTCGGGATTGGTGATCGGCGGCGACGAAATCAGGAAGTGCACCTCCGTCGCGCCCGCGTCGCGCATCATCTGCACGATCTTCACCGACGTCGTGCCGCGCACGACGGAATCGTCGATGAGGATCACCCGCTTTCCGGCGACCACGCAGCGGTTGGCGCTGTGCTTCATGCGGACGCCGAAGTCGCGGGCGATCTGCGTCGGCTCGATGAAGGTGCGCCCGACATAGTGGTTGCGGATAATGCCGAGTTCGAAGGGCACGCCCGACTGCTGCGAATAGCCGAGCGCCGCCGGCACGCCGGAGTCGGGCACGGGCACCACGACGTCAGCGTCGATTGGGCGCTCGCGCGCAAGCTCGGCGCCCATCGCCTTGCGCACCTGGTAGACCGGACGGCCGTGCACGATGGAGTCGGGACGGGCGAAATAGATATATTCGAAGATGCACGGGCGCATCGGCTGCGGCGGGAAGGGCCGCAAGCTCTCGAGGCCGTTTTCGGAAATGATGACGATCTCGCCATTCATCACGTCGCGCACGAAGCGCGCGCCGATGATGTCGAGCGCGCAGGTCTCCGACGCGAGAATGAATTTGCCGTTCAGTTCGCCGATCACCAGGGGGCGAATGCCGAGCGGATCGCGCGCCCCGATCAGCTTCTTGTTGGTGAGCGCGACGAGCGAATAGGCGCCCTCGATCGAGCGCAGCGCTTCGATGAAACGGTCGATCAGCAGCGGCTTGCGGCTGCGGGCGACGAGATGAAGGATGACTTCGGTGTCGGAGGTCGACTGGAAGATCGCGCCTTCGCGGATCAGTTCCCGTCGCAGCGTCTGAGCGTTGGTCAGATTGCCGTTGTGGGCCACCGCGAAGCCGCCCGTGTTCAGCTCCGCGAACAGCGGCTGCACGTTGCGCAGCATAGTCTCGCCGGTCGTGGCGTAGCGCACATGTCCGATCGCGGCGGGGCCGGGCAGGCGCTTGATCGTGCTTTCCTGCGAAAAATGGTCGCCGACCAGTCCGAGGCGGCGCTCGCCGTAGAAGCGGCCGCCGTCGAAACTGACGATGCCGGCGGCCTCTTGCCCACGATGCTGCAGGGCGTGCAGGCCTAGCGCGGCGATCGCCGCGGCGTCCGGCAAATCGTAGACGCCGAAAACGCCGCAATATTCGCGAAGCCTGTCGCCGTCGAGATCTTCTGTGGCGTCAATCTCGCGGGAGGAGGATCGCTGAAGATCCTCGGCGGCCTCCGTCATGCTTCATCCCCCGTGACGCGCCGCCGCTCGGCAATCCCGAGCGCCCGGGCGTCGCATTCCCGTCATATGTGCCAGCGGCAAGGCCCATCCGCAAGAGCATCATTCAGGCTTGTCGCCCGACTCCGGCGCCGCTTCGGCAGGCGTTTCGACGCTTGCGTCGCTCGGCGCGGGCTGAACCTTTTCCGGCTCGACGTCGGCGGGCGGCTCCTCGGTCGCCGGCGCGCCCTTCTTGGCCTTGATCTTGGCGACGAGGCTGTCGATGTCGTCAGGCAACATCTCGCGCAGCTTGTCGCCGCCGGCCACCAGGAACGGCTTGGCGCGCGCGTCCTTGACCCATTCCGGCTGGTTCACTTCCGGCACGAGCCAGCTGTAGAAAACGAAGGCGACGACGGCGAGCAGGGCGCCGCGAACGGCGCCGAAAAGGAAGCCGAGCGTGCGGTCGAGGGCGCCGACTTTCGAGTCGAGAATGACGTCCGAGAGCTTCACCGTGACGAGCGAAACGGCGACGAGAGAGACGAAGAACACCGAGGCGACGGCCGCGGCGAGGGCAATCTCATCCTTGCTGACGTACGGTTTGATGTAGGGGAGGGCGAGCGGATAGAAGAAATACGCCGCCGCCGCCGCCGCGACCCAGGAAAGGATTGCAAGCACTTCGCGGGTGAAGCCGCGCAAAAGAGCGAGCATCCCCGACACCAAAACGACGGTAATCACTGCCAAATCAAGATATGACGGCATCGCTAGCCTCTTGCTGTTCGCCCTGAGCTCTGAACGCTTCTGAATGGGCTGTTGGCCGCCTGCCCGGCGACATTCGCATGACCCTCTCCGCAACCTGCGTCAATTTTGCGCCGCGCGGGCGGGAGAGCGTCGGACCGGCAGGCCCATGGCTTTCGCACTGGCAGCCTTCTAACGCATCTTGACGCCAGCCGGAAACACTAAAGCGCGGCCCGACTTTCGCCGCGGGCGATCGTCCGTTCGCGCGTCGACATGCGGGCGATGGCGGCAACGAGGCCGCTGACGTCTGCGCAGGGGCGGATGGTCACGCCGGCGCCGCGCACATCGTCCGGAATCTGCTGGGATTGCGGGACGACGGCCTGACGGAATCCAAGCTTTCCCGCTTCGCGCAGCCGCATGCCGGGATGGATGACCGGCCGCACGGCGCCCGAAAGTCCGATCTCGCCGAAAAAGCACATGTCCGGCGGCAGCGCCGCGCCGGTCAGCGACGAGACGAGCGCCGCGGCGGCGGCGAGGTCGGCGGCGGGTTCGTCGGCGCGAAAACCTCCCGCGACGTTGAGATAGACGTCGTGCACGCCAAGCTTCAGCCCGCCATGCGCTTCAAGCACGGCAAGGATCATCGACAGACGGTTCTGGTCGAAGCCGACGATGGGCCGCCGCGGCGTGCCGAGCGAGGTCGGCGCGACCAGCGCCTGGATCTCGATCAGCAGTGGACGCTGCCCCTCCATGCCCGCGACGACCGCCGCGCCGGGCGCGCCGGCATCGCGGCCGGCGAGGAACAGCGCCGACGGATTGGCGACCTCCGCGAGGCCGAGGCTGGTCATCTCGAAAACGCCGATCTCGCCTGTCGCGCCGAATCTGTTTTTGGAGGCGCGCAGCATGCGGAAATGGTGCGCGCCGTCGCCTTCGAAGGAGAGGACGGCGTCGACCATATGTTCGACGACGCGCGGCCCCGCGACCTGCCCGTCCTTGGTGACATGGCCGACGAGAACGATCGTTGAGCCTGTCGTCTTCGCATGGCGCAGCAGCGCCTGGGCGCTTGCGCGCACCTGCGTCACCGTGCCGGGCGCCGACTCCGCCAAATTGGTGTGCATCGTCTGGATCGAATCGATGACGATCAGCGCGGGGCGCGCGCCGGCGGCGCAAGTCGCGAGAATGTCCTCGACCTGAGTCACCGCGGCGAGCTCCACCGGCGCGTCGGCGAGATTGAGCCGGGCGGCGCGCAGACGCACCTGCGCGACGGCCTCTTCGCCAGAAATGTAGACGACGCGGGCGCCGCGGCGCGCCAGCGTGGCGCAGGCCTGGATGAGCAGGGTGGATTTGCCGATGCCCGGCTCGCCGCCGAGCAGCAGCACCGAGCCGGGCACGAAGCCGCCGCCGGTGACTCGGTCGAACTCGTCGAGACCGGTGGCGATCCGTGGCGCTGGCCGGCCTTCGCCAGAGAGGCCCTCGAGTTCGAAGACGCGCCCGCGCGCCGCGCGGCGGGTGACAGCGGCGGCGCCGGCGTCTGACTCCTCAACGAGGCTGTTCCACTCGCCGCAGGAGTCGCAGCGACCCTGCCACCGCGACGCGACGGCGCCGCAGTTCTGACAGACGTAAACCGCGCGGCTCTTGGCCATGAATGCTTGGCGCATGGCGCGCCGACGCTTGTCAAGCCGGGACGTGAAACCGACGCTCGAAGCGTCAGCCGTCGCCGTTGATTCTCGCGCGCAGGATGTTGGACGGCTTGAATGAGACGACAAGCCGCGCGGAAATCTTCGCGCCTGCGCCTGTTTTGGGATTGCGGCCCAATCGCTCTTTTTTTTCGCGCACCAAGAAGGCGCCAAAGGATGAAAGCTTGACGTCTTCGCGCGCCACGATGCGCTCGAAAATCTCGTCGAGCACCATCTCGACGTATTTCGCGGACTCGGCCCGCGGCATCCCGACTTTACGGTGGATCGCGTCTGCAAGGTCCGAACGAGTCACGGTGCCCCTCCTTGCGATGCGCCTATTTGCCTCGCCGTCGGGCTTAGCAATCGCGTCCCCCTTGGCCATCTTTCGCCTTACGATCGATCGAAATGACTTTAAGTGGGCCGATTCGGAGCGCGCCCGCAGGACGACGGGACTTGGTGAGGTGTGGCGCGATAATGCTCCGAAACCCGTCCACCGCGGGTATTCGCCACCGGCTATTGTCGGAATTTTTCAGAATTGAGCGCAGAAATCAAGCGCAGGTTGTATCCGCGCGTGTAATATTTCTTGCAATATTTGCTTACATTGAAATAGTTGTTGTATTACGCCAGCTTACCAGCGTATCAGCGCAGATCCCCAAGTGAAGCCGCCGCCGACCGCTTCGAGCATTACGAGATCGCCCTGCTTGATTCGTCCGTCCGCGGAGGCGACCGCCAGGGCGAGAGGCACAGACGCAGCGGAGGTATTGCCGTGCAAGTGCACGGTGGCGATGATCTTTTCCGGCGCGATGCCGAGCTTCTGCGCCGACATGTCGATGATTCGCCGATTCGCCTGATGCGGCACGAACCAGTCGAGGTCCTCGGGCGTCAGTCCCGTCGCGGCGAAAGCGTCCTTGACGACGTCGGTGACCTGCCCGACGGCGAAGCGGAACACTTCTTTCCCTTCCATGCGCAGATGGCCGACGGTCTGCGTCGCGGACGGGCCGCCGTCCACATGCAGCTTCGCGCGATGGCGTCCGTCCGAGCGAAGATGGGTCGTCAGCACGCCGCGTTCGTCGAGACGTCCTTCGGAGGGGCGCGCCTCGAGAATCATCGCGCCGGCGCCGTCGCCGAACAGCACGCAGGTCGTGCGGTCGTTCCAGTCGATGATCCGGGAGAATGTCTCGGCGCCGATCACCAGCGCGCGCTTGTGCGAGCCGGAGCGCAAAAATTTCTCTGCCGTCGCCACGGCGAAGACGAATCCCGAGCAGACGGCCTGCAGATCGAATGCCACGCCATGCGTGATGCCCAAGGCCGCTTGAATCTGAGTCGCGGTTGAAGGGAAGGTCCAGTCAGGAGTGGAGGTCGCGACGACGATCAGGTCGATGTCGTTCGCGCTGACGCCTGCGTTGGCGAGCGCGTCGCGCGCCGCCTTTTCGCCGAGCATCGACGTCGTCTCGCCTTCCGCGGCGATGTGGCGCTCCTTGATCCCCGTGCGCTGCACGATCCACTCGTCGCTCGTGTCGACGCGTCTGGCGAGTTCCTCATTTGTGAGCGTCTTCGCAGGCAGATAGGCGCCGACGCCAAGAACGACGGAACGCAGTTGAGGCATGCTTGTCGTCACTGAGCGGTTTCCCGGGGAGGACTGGTCTGATCGGCGCCGTCCTGTCCCTCGAGGCGGTGCGCCAGCGCGACAGTGTCGCGAATACGGTTAAGAAGGTCGCTGCCGGCCATCTCATGTCCGATCTCGACAGCGCGCGCGAAGCCGACCGAATCGGCGCCGCCATGGCTCTTGATGACGATTCCCTCGAGCCCCAGGAACACGCCGCCATTCGTCGCGCGCGTGTCCATTTTGGCGCGCAGCTCGCGAAAGGCGCCAAGCGCCAGAAGATAGCCGAGCTTGGCGAGCAGCGAGCCGCCCATCGCCTGTTTGAGATAGGCGGCGATCTGGGCGGCGGTTCCCTCGGCGGTCTTGAGCGCGATATTGCCGGTAAAGCCTTCGGTGACGACGACGTCCACGGCGCCCTTGCCGATGCCGTCGCCTTCGACGAAACCTTGATAGTTGAAGCCGGGCAGGGCGAGGTCGCGCAGCATGCTCGAGGCGGCTTTCACCTCCTCTATGCCCTTGATTTCCTCAGTGCCGACGTTGAGCAGACCGACCGTCGGACGCTCAACGCCCAACATGACGCGCGCCATGGCCGCGCCCATGATCGCGAGATCGACGAGATGGCTGGCGTTGGCGCCCATGGAGGCGCCGACGTCGAGCACCACCGACTGCCCCTTGAGCGTCGGCCAGAGGCAGGCGAGCGCCGGCCGATCGACGCGGGCCATCGTATGCAGGCATATCTTCGCCATCGCCATGAGCGCGCCGGTGTTGCCCGCGGAAACGGCGACGTCCGCCTCGCCTTTCTTGACCGCCTCGATCGCGAGCCACATCGACGAGACCCTTCGCCCGTAGCGCAGCGCCTGGCTCGGCTTGTCGTCCATGCGGATCGAGACGGAGGAGTGGCGGACCTCGGCGCATTCGGCGAGCCGCCGGTGATGCTGAAGCTGCGCGCGAATGGCCGCCTCGTCGCCGATCAGTAGAAAGCGGCTGTGGGGACGACGTTCGAGCGCGCTGGCGGCGCCCGCGATGGTCACCTTCGGACCGAAATCGCCGCCCATCGCGTCGAGCGCGATCCGAACAGTTTGCGGCATTTATCCCGTTTCTCCCGACTGCGCGTCTGGCTCCGCCGCCTTAACCTTTTTGGCCGGCTATTGTGACGCGTCCGAGAAGCGCCTCAGCGCTCCCGCCCTCGCGGGCGACTTGCCATTTGCCGGCCATGCGCGCAAGTGCCTATGATGTCCCGCCTCAGGGTTCCCCGCGCGGCTTGAGCCGCCGCAGGGCGGCGAAAGGCGAGACCGCCTGAACTCCCTCGCCGGGCTGCGGTTCGACGAAATGCGCCCCCGGCTTGCGAGGATAGGGGTCCAGCGCCAACGTGAAGAACTCGGAGACGACGGCGCCGAGATCGACGCCGCCGCCGATCAACGGGTCGGGCGGATCCTCATCCAGCGTGATTTCCGTCGATTCTTCGTGTCGTCTTCGGCTGCGCGCCTCCTCGTCGGGCGCCGGCACAAAGCGCATGTGGACAGGTTCGACGAGTTCTGAATCGAACTCCTCGAGAGTCGCGACGCAGGTTTGCCTGAGGCTGGCGCGCAACTCGCCGTCAATCTCCAGCCCATCGCCGCGCCACCGTCGCGCCCGCAGCTCGGCGTCCAGAGAGTGCACCGCGGGCAGGGCGTTGTGCCGCGCCAAGGCCGCGCATTCGGCGCGCGTCGCGGCGATCGTGACCTCAAGACCCTCGGGCGGCACGTCGGAAAGAGCGAGACGGCGCGACAGCGGCGGCTGTGAGCCGGAAATTTTGTTCATCGCTTGGTCTCCCCTTCGCGCGCCATTCATAGACCCAGATATGTGCGTTCGCGCATGGACGCCAGCGCGGCGTGAAAGCAAGAAGAGCCGTCTTGCTTTCGCTGCCTTCGAAGATTACGGATTTGGCGAGGAACTATGGACCCGGCGCAAGCGCGCTGCGGCGGAAGATTGCGGAGACATTCATGGCGCAGGCTTTGCGCGTCGTAGCTCGTTTGGCGGCCGTCGCCGGGCTCGGCGTTTCGCTTTCCGGTTGTCTTGGCTATGAGGGCGTCGTCAACCGCGGCGCCGTTCTCGATTCGCGCAGCACCTCGCAAATCAAGCCGGGCATGCCGGCGCAGCAGGTGATGACGACCCTCGGCACGCCGTCGACGACGTCGACGGTCGGCGGAGACGCCTGGTATTACGTCAGCCAGCGCATCGAGCGGCAATTCGCCTTTATGCCTCAGAATATTGCAGAACAGCGCGTCTACGCGGTGTATTTCGACAAGTCGAAGAAGGTTCAGCGAGTCGCCGATTACGGCATGGAAGACGGCAAGCCGATCGACTTCATCACCCGCACGACGCCGACCGCCGGCCCTGAGTACCACCTGCTCCAGGGCATGCTCTCGAAAGTGACGAATCTCTTTTAGGGACACCCCGCCTCTCGATTCGGGACGCAGGCGAGTCGCTCGCGCGGCTCGACTGATGGCGTCATTGTGGCGACAGAGACGGCGCAAATACAACTAACTCACTGTAAATGATCTGTTTATTCGCGGCCGTGCATCTTTGGCGCGGTCGCGATTGTGGCGCGACCATGGCTCAGGCCGCCGATCTTTCGCCCCGCGTCGCGGGTAACCTCCTGTTTACGCAAATCTTGCGCAATTGTGGAGAAAACGCGAAGCATGACGGTCACGCTGACGAACGCCCCGCCGCCTTCGAATGACGAGAAGGTCGCGTCGCCTCGCTCAGGACAGCAGTCCAAGACGTCGCCGCGCGCGATCCTGCCGCACTTACTGCTCGATCAAGCTTGTTCTCCCTTGTTGCGGGCGCTGTGCGTCGCGACTCTGCTTTCGGTGCTGGCCTTATTGGCGTTGAGCGTCGAGCGCGAAGAGATTCGTCGTCCGGAGCGGACGGCGCGCGCGCAGCGTGTCCGCGCCGCCGCATCTCCGCTGACGACGATGACGCAGTCAGCGCTCGACGAAGGCGACGACACGGCGCTCGATTCCGACTTCTCAATCGAGCAGGCGTCGCTGACCTGGTCGCACAGGGTCACGAGCGACGAAGCTTCCGACGCGCCGGGCGTGATGCGCTTTGGATCGGTGAAGGTGCATCAGTCGATCGTCGAGCGCGTCGTGAAGGCGGCCCAGACCACCGAAATGGATCCGGCGCTGCTCATGGCCATCGCCGACAAGGAGTCGAATTTCTCGACGACCGCGAAGGCGCGCACGTCTTCCGCCAGCGGCCTCTTCCAATTTGTGGAGAAGACCTGGTTCAAGGCGATGAAAGTGTTCGGCTGGCGCCACGGCCACGGCGAGACGGCGGCGGCCATCGCCAGTCTCGATGCGCCGCGCGTCAGCGGGCAGATGCGGACGCAGATCCTCAATCTGAGAAACGATCCCTATCTGTCCGCCGTCCTCGCGGCCGAAATGCTTAAGAAGGACAGCGCCAGGATCGCCGAAAAGATCGGCCGCCCGCTCACCCCCGGCGAAACCTATCTCATCCATTTCCTCGGTCCGGACGACGCCGAGCGCTTCATGAGGACCGTGGAAGAGGCGCCGCAAACGTCGGCGGCGGCGCTGCTGCCGAGGCCGGCCCGCGCCAACAAGCCCATCTTCTATGAGCAGCAGGGCCGCCGGCTCAAGGTCCGCTCGGTCCAGGAAGTGCATGAAGCCTTCGAGACGATGATGGAAAAGCGCACCAGCCGCTACGAGGACGTCGCCGCGAAACTGCCGGGCGGCGCCACCGCCTACGCCGATTAATCGCGCCGGACGACGGGACGCCTAAGTTCCGTCGCCCTCAAGCGGCGACGGCGACCTTTCCCATCATCAGGTCGAGGTTCTGCACGGCGGCCCCCGCCGCGCCCTTGCCGAGATTGTCGAGCCGGGCGACGAGCAGCGCATGGCGGCGCGCCTCATTGGCGAAGACGAAGATCTCGAGATCGTCGGCGCCGTTCAGCGCCATGGCGTCGAGCTTCCCATGCGCCGGCGCGGGCGCCAGCCGGACGTGCTTCGCGCCGGCATAGTGGCGCGCATAGACCGCTTTCAAATCCTCGGCCGTGGGCTTGCCCGGGAGGGCGTCGAGCGCGAGCGGAATCGAGACAAGCATGCCCTGCCGAAAATTGCCGACGGACGGCACGAACAAGGGACGTTCGGTAAGTTTCGAATAGGCCATGATCTCCGGAAGATGCTTATGTTCGAGCCCGAGCGCGTAAAGTTCGAACGCTGGCGCCTCGCCGCTCTCATAGGCTTCGATCATCTGCCGCCCGCCGCCCGAATAGCCGGAGACGGCGTTGATCGTCAGCAGCTGGTCCGGCCGGACCAGGCCGGCGTCGACGAGCGGGCGGATGAGCGCTATGGCGCCGGTGGCGTAGCAGCCGACATTGGCGACGCGCCGGGCGCGGGCGATCGCCGCCGCCTGGCCCTCGCAAAGCTCGGCGAAGCCGTAGACCCAGCCGTCCGCGACGCGATGGGCCGTTGAGGCGTCGAGCAGTCGCGGGGCCGCGGCCCCGAGCGCATCACAAAGCGCCACGGTTTCCTTGGCCGCGTCGTCTGGCAGACACAGAATGGCGATGTCGACGGAGGCGAGAATGTCGCGCTTGGCGGCGACGTCCTTGCGCTTCTCCTGCGGGAGCGCCACGAGCGAAATGTCCGCGCGCCCGGAGAGCCGTTCGCGTATTTCGAGTCCGGTCGTGCCGGCGTCGCCGTCGATGAAGATCTTCGTCGTCATGGTCCGCATCTAGTCGATTTGGGTGAAGAGAAAAAGATTTGTCGCGAGCGTTCGGGCGGTTTTGACGCGCCGGGCGCTCCGGCCTATAGCGCGGCAGGAAGAACGCCGCCCTCATCGAGGCGGTCGCCATGCAGAGTAGTGGAGCCGATGGTCGACAGCCCATGCGTAAAGATCTGCGAACTCGATCGGGACGACGTCTGCGTCGGCTGCGGCCGCACGCGCGCGGAGATCGCCGGCTGGACGTCGATGTCGGAATCACAAAAGGCTCAAGTCGTCGTACGAGCGAAAAAGCGCAAATGCGCGGAAGGTCGGGGCGCGCGCAATCGGCTAGAAGGCGCGCGCTGAATCCTTCTCCATGAGCGCCCGGGTCATTTCGACGACTGCGGCGATCGGCGCATGAAATTCGCAGATCTGCGCATTGTCCGGGTCGACGAATTCGGGTTCGATCATGATGCGGCTGAATCGGCGGCCCGTCAGATGCGCGGCGCACAGATATTCGTTGCCGCCGTAATTGGTCGTCGCGATTTCGATGAGCCGGGCGCCGGGGGGCGAGAACGCCGCATTCCATAGGGCCGCGCCAAATTGGCCGATGACGATCTGCGCGCGCGAAAGGCAATGGATCTGATCGGCGAAATCGAGCTCATGGGGCGCGACGCGATCAAAGCCGAGTGGCGCCAGCGCATCAAAGAGTTGCGTTTCATTGAGCATCCGACGCTGCGATGGAAATCCCTCCCGCGACACATAGGCGAGACGGGGACGACGGAGGTCATGACGCGCGGGAAATCGCTGCTGGAGAAACGCAAAGAATTCCTTCACGCTCTCGTGCGGGGCGATATTGCCCGACGTCGACAGGGGAGAAGGATAGAGCAGATGATCGCAGCGCGCGTAGCGCGAGTCCATCTCGACGATCGATTCCGGAGGAACGCCGATCTGCATCAGTTGTTGACGCAGATGCGCGGGGAGACGTGACGTCAATAGTTTCAGCCGCCCCTGCGAGAGAGGTTCGCGCGCCAGGTAGACCGAGAGAAGTCCGTTCATCAACCAATGGCCGTAGTTATTGCGCGTCGCCCAACTCGTCGCCAGCAGCGCGGGACCCTCGACGCGCGCAGGCTTTTCGAATTCGAGTCGTCCGTAGCGGCCGTCGAGCAGGAACATATCCGGCGCCCGCGCCAGCCCTCCGACGTAGAGGAGCGTCTCCTGAGCTGAATCGCCCCAGATCTTGTCTGCGCCGTAAAGAACGATTCCGTTTTCGACGTCGGCCAACGCGTCGCGGAACGCCGCGAAATAGAGCGCGCCAGACCGCCAGGCGCATGCGTTGGCGAGCTTCTCGAAGTAGGGCGACTCCGCGCCGATCTCCGGGTCGCGATCGAAGGAAGACGCTGCGTCGTAGCGCTGCGGGGCGGCGCATAGCGCGAGCGCCATGTCCTTGGACGGCGGCATGGCGAGCAAAGAGTCCAGGGCGAGCAGGTCACAGTCCTGCAGGTCGCCGGCGGGTCGCGTGGAATAGGCGCAGCGGCGGAAGTTGAGAGGATATGCGACCTGCCGGCAGAGCCCGTCGTCGCCCCCGAACACGCGCTGACTCCTTCCCTCCGCCGCGCCGTGATTGTCGAAATGGCTATGGCCCGAAGGCGCCTCGCCACGCTCAACCGCCGCCGCGACATCGGGGTTTGCGGCGAGATAGGCGCTTTCATCGAAGCGCGCCCGAGACGCCGGCTCCAGACGGCCATAGTTGCGCGCGAGATAATCGGAGAAACGCGCATGGAGAGTGGCGAGATCCCGCCCCTTCGCAAGCAGCTGCGCCGCCTCCCGGCTTTGCTCGGCGAGGGCTTGAGCGAGCGCGCGGCCTGGCGCGCCGACCAGAAGGCCTTCAGCGCGCCGCTGCAGCTCATCGGACGGCGGGAGAGCGCTCATCGCCAGAGGCTCGAATTGCCGACTGTAGAAGGCGACGAATAGTTCGGCGACGGCGCCGTCCTGCGGGCCGCGAAATTTCAGCGCCTGAAAAATCGCTGCGGCGCGAAAAAGGCGGAGATAATCGCTGATCGCCGCATAATCGTCGCCCGACAGCATCCGAAGCCGATCGAGCTGCCGATCGCTAAGCGTTTCGCTCAGTTCCTCCAGCGCTGCGAGTGCAACCTTAAGCTCTGGCGCGTTTCGCGAGGCCGGTTTCGATCGGAACCGACTGAGAAAATGAGAAACGAACATTCAGCGCTTCCGAAAATGCGCCCCGCAGCATGCGGGCGGACGTCAAATAATGGGCAAGGATAGATTGTTGGCGGCCCGCCTGTCCCCTACTTTCGCACATGAGGGCGAAACGAGTCGCCCCCGCTTCCGAGAGGAGGAGCGAACATGGCCAAAGAGCTCGCGGAAACAGAGGGCGGGTTGCGCGCATATGCGCTGCGAATGTTGGATTCGGTCTACAACGCTTCGGTCTATTCGGTGATCGGCTACAGCGCGCTGCTGGCGATTCTCGCGATCGTTGCTTTTGCGGTCTATTTGAAAATCATTTACGTGCCAGAATTTCATCCCTGGTAGCCGCGCGCCTTTGTCAAAGCGCCTGCTGATTATCGCGCATGCGCCGTCGCGCAACACCGAGCGATTGCGTGACGCTGTCATTGAGGGCGCACGCTCCCCCGAGATCGAGGGCGTCGACGTCGAAGCGCTCAGCCCTTTCCTGACGACGCCCGACCATGTTCTCGCCGCGCAGGCTGTCATTCTCGGAACCACCGAAAATCTCGGCTACATGAGCGGCGCGCTCAAGGACTTTTTCGATCGCTGCTATTATCCCTTGCTGGAGCGCACCCAGGGGCTGCCTTACGCGCTCTACATCCGCGCCGGCCACGACGGAACGGGAACCCGTCGCGGCGTCGAAACGATCGTGACCGGCCTTCGCTGGCGGGCGATCCAGGAGCCGCTCATCTGCCGTGGCGACTGGCGGGATGACTTTGTCGATGAATGCCGCGAACTGGGGATGCTTGTCGCGGCGGGTCTCGAGGTTGGCGCCTTTTGAGCTTATCGCGGCATCGTCTATAGGGATCGCGGCGCGAGCCGGGCGCGAACGTAAATTTGATCCCACGAGAGCAATGACGCGAAGCGAAGAATTTCTCGGCCATCCGCGCGGGCTCGCCTTTCTTTTCGCTTCGGAAATGTGGGAGCGATTTTCCTATTACGGCATGCGGGCGCTTCTCGTCCTCTACATGGTCCAATACCTTCTGAAGCCGGAGCGCATGGAATCGGCGCTTGGTCTCGACGCGCTGAGGCGCGCGCTCGAGACGCTCTCCGGCCCGCTGGGCGCACAGCCTTTCGCTTCGCAAATCTACGGGCTCTACACGGGACTCGTTTATCTTACGCCTGTGCTCGGCGGATTGATCGCCGACCGCTGGCTCGGACGTTCGCCAACGATCGTGATCGGCGCAATCGTGATGGCGGCGGGCCATTTCATGATGGCGTTCGATCGCCTGTTCCTGATCGCGCTGCTTCTCATCGCCACGGGCTGCGGCTTCTTCAAGCCCAACATCTCGATACAGGTTGGCGAGCTTTACTCCCGGAATGACGCGCGCCGCGACCGCGCCTATTCGATCTTCTACGTTGGCATCAACATTGGCGCGTTCTTGGCGCCGCTCGTCTGCGGAACCATTGGCGAGTCGATCGGCTGGCACTATGGATTCGCCTGCGCTGGCGTCGGCATGGCGATCGGACTCGTGACTTACGTGATTGGTCTGCCGAGCCTGCCGGCGGAGCCGCGGCGCGAAAGGCGCACACGCACTTCGCAAACACGCGCGCAGTTTCGCCGGTCGTTCGCCATCCTGATGCTGCTCTTTGCGCCGTCGGCGCTGTTCTGGGCCGCCTTCGAGCAGCAGGGCAACACCATCGCGCTCTGGGCGGCCCAGTCGACGGATCGCAGCGTCGACTTCTTCGGCTGGCGCGCCGAACTTCCGGTGACATGGGTTCAGGCTTTCAATCCGCTGATGATCTTTCTCTTCACGCCGCCGCTCGTCGCCTTGTGGGCCTGGCTCGCGCGGATCGGGCGCGAGCCTTCGACGATCGGCAAAATGTCGCTCGGCTGTCTCGGCGTCGCGGCGAGCTACGGCGTGATGGCGTTCGCAGCCTCGAACGCCGACGGCGGCGAGGCGAGCTGGTTGTGGCTGCTCGCCTATTTTGCCGTCATCACCGTCTCGGAACTGCATTTCTCGCCGATCGCCCTGTCGCTTGTTTCGCATGTCGCGCCACAAGGCTCGCGCTCGGCGCTGATGGGCGTCTGGTTCACTTCGATGTTTCTCGGCAATTTGCTTGCGGGGTGGCTCGGCAGCTTTTGGTCGAGCCTCGCAAATGTGCATTTCTTCCTGCTCATGGGCGCGCTCGGCGTCGTCGGCGCGCTGATCGTGGAGGCGGCGCGGCGGCCGCTCGGCGAACTTCTGTCTTCCCGCTAGCGGCGCGCAATCGAGAAACTGCATGAATCTGGTCCCAGCAAGAACGCCTGCGCCGAAACAGATCGCGGCCGCCGTCATCGGCAATGCGCTCGAATGGTACGACTTCGTCGTCTACGGTTTTTTCGCTTCGGTCCTGGCGCAGGCGTTCTTTCCCAGCGGCGACGACACGGCGGCGTTGTTGCTGGCCTTTGCGACTTTTGGCGCAGGCTTCTGCACGCGGCCGCTTGGCGGAGTCTTTTTCGGCTTCTACGCCGATCGAAAGGGCCGCAAGGCCGCGCTGCAACTCATCATGTTCCTCATGACCGGCGCGGTGGCGGTGATCGCCTTTGCGCCGACCTATGCGTCGGTGGGCGTCTTCGCGCCGCTGCTCATCGTCGCGGGGAGGTTGCTGCAGGGCTTTGCGACAGGGGGAGAATTCGCGAGTTCGACCGCCTTTCTGATCGAAATCGCGCCGGCAGGGCGGCGCGGACTCTATGGATCATTGCAAATGGTCGGGCAGGGGCTGTCGATCCTGCTCGGGACGCTCGCCGGCATCGTCGTCGCCGGCGCCTTTTCGGCCGAAGCGCTGCATGAATGGGCCTGGCGGCTTCCCTTCCTCGCCGGCCTGCTGATCGGCCCGGTCGGCGTCTGTATCAGGCGCAATCTCGACGAAACGCACGCCTTTCAGACGTCGCCGCAACACGGCCGCGCGAGGGACGCCTTTCTCGATCTCGTTCGGCGGCGCGGCGACAGACTCATCGCCTGTTTCGCCGCGACGGTCGGCGCGACAATCTCCTTCTATGTGGTCCTCGTCTACATGCCGACCTACGGCAAGACGGAGATGGGGCTGAGCCTGGCGCAGTCCTTCATCGCCCAGGCGCCCGGCCTTCTCCTGCTGATCGCCTTGACGCCATTGATCGGCGCCTTCTCCGATAGGTTCGGCCGGCGCCCGCTGCTTCTCGCCTTTTATGGCCTGCTTCTCCTTTGCGTCTATCCACTGTTCGTCTGGATGCAGGCGGAGCGCTCGCTGTCGGCGCTCGCGGCGGCGCAGACCGCCTTCTGCGTCATACTCTCGGGCCTCTTCGGCGCGCTGTCGACGGCGCTTGCCGAGCAGTTTCCGACACATGTTCGCACCGCGGGGCTCGCGATCGCTTACAATGTCGCCGTTATGATCTTCGGCGGCTTCGCGCCCTTCATCGTCTCCTGGCTGATCGGAGTTCTCGCCACGCCGGTCGCGCCGGCGTTCTATCTGATGTTCGGCGCCGCCGTCGGGCTCCTGGGCGTCGCGGGTCTGCGCGACCGGCACGACGCGCCGGGTCTCGATTGAGCGCGGCGAAGGGAGGATTTCATGAAGAGAATTACGATCTCTGTTGCTTTGATCGTGTTGGCCCAGCAAGTCCTGCTGACGAACGCCATCGCGAAACCGGCGAGATGCGTCGTCACCAGCAACGGCGCGCCGGCCTATGATGGGAAGTGCGACTTTTCGGCCGAGAAGGGCGGCAGCTTTTCGATAAAGCCGATTGGTCGGGACGCGTTTGACGGCGCGACAATAATCAGCATCTCCGTGACTTTGCCGGGCGTGGCCGAAGTGAGGGGACTGACCCGCGATGGGATCAACTCCCGCTGGGGGGAAGCGAAGCGCTCTGCGTCGGACCGCGCCTGCTGGGTTGGCGACGACTTCAAGATCTGCGTCTACTGACCCGCAAAAACAAAAGCGGCGCCGAAGCGCCGCTTTGAAACCTCTGCCCCTGAAGACACGAAGCTTAGCGCTTCGAGAACTGGAAGCTGCGGCGGGCTTTGCGCTTGCCGTATTTCTTTCGCTCGACGACGCGGGAGTCGCGCGTGAGGAAACCTTCCTTCTTGAGCGCGGGGCGCAGCTCCGGCTCGTAGTTCGTCAGCGCCTTGGCGAGGCCGTGGCGCACCGCGCCGGCCTGACCCGAGAGTCCGCCGCCCGCGACCGAAACGACGAGGTCATACTGGCCCGTGCGCTTAGCGACGACGAGCGGCTGCGCGAGGATCATGCGCAGCACGGGACGCGCGAAATAGGCCTCGATGTCGCGGCCGTTGACGGTGATCTTGCCCGCGCCGGGCTTCACCCAGACGCGCGCGACGGCGTTCTTGCGCTTGCCGGTCGCGTAGGCGCGGCCCTGCTTGTCCAGCTTCTGCACGTAACGGGGCGCTTCGGGCGCCGCGGCGACGCTTCCCTGGAGGTCGGAAAGCGAAGAGAGGGTTGTCTCGGCCATGATCAGGCGCTCCGGCTATTCTTGGCGTTCAGGGCGGCGACGTCGAGCGTCTGCGGGCTTTGCGCCTCATGAGGATGTTCCGCGCCCTTATAGACGCGCAGATTGCCGAGCTGCTTGCGGCCCAGGGGGCCGCGCGGCAGCATGCGCTGCACCGCCTTTTCCAGGACGCGCTCCGGGAAGCGCCCCTCGAGAAGGAACTTCGCCGAGCGCTCCTTGATGCCGCCGGGAAAGCCCGTGTGATGATGATAGACCTTCTGGTCGCGCTTGCGGCCGGTCAGGACGACTTTGTCCGCATTGATGACGATGATGTTGTCGCCATCGTCCATATGCGGGGTGAAGGTCGCCTTGTGCTTGCCGCGAAGACGCAGCGCGATGAGCGAAGCGAGGCGGCCGACGACGAGCCCGGAGGCGTCGATCAGCACCCACTTCTTTTCGATGTCGGCGGGTTTCGCCGAATAGGTCTTGCCAAACATGGGATGGGAATTCCGTCAGAACGCTAAAGTTCGGAAGCCGTGTGGATAGGGGATGCGGCGGGGCCGGTCAAGCGGTTTTCATCGCAATAGGTGCGCTAGAACGCCCGTAAACTAAGGAGCCAACGGGTTAAGGTATCATAATACCCGCGCCGAGGATTGCGTTGAGCTGATTCAAATCGGCCATGACGCCTAAAGGCGACGCTCGTCTGGTCGCTTTCTACTGATGCAGCGCTTCGCCATGCAGCGCGATGTCGAGTCCCTCGCGTTCGTCGTCGTGATTCACGCGGAGCCTCGTGAACATCGAAACGATTTTCAGCGTCGCCCAGGTGCCGACCACGCACCAGACAATGGTGACGCCGACGCCGATCGCCTGGACGAGAAGCTGATGCGGATCGCCTTCGAGCAGACCGGCCACGCCAGGGTCCCCCTCTGAAGCGGTGATCGCGCGCGTGGCGAAGACCCCAGCGAGCAGCGTTCCCATGATACCGCCGACGCCATGCACGCCGAACACGTCGAGCGTATCGTCGTAGCGGAACTTGTATTTCGCGACGGTGCAGAACCAATAGCAGACGGCGCCCGCGATCACCCCGATCACGACGCCGTGCCAGGGCAGGATGTAGCCGGAGGCCGGCGTGATCGTGCCAAGTCCGGCGACGGCGCCAGAGACGACGCCGAGCACCGACGGCTTGCCGCGCTGCAGCCATTCCAATCCGCTCCACACCAGCGCGCCGGCGCAGGCGGCGAGATGCGTCGCGACGATCGCGAAGACCGCGCGCGAATTGGCGGCAAGCGCCGAGCCGCCGTTGAAGCCGAACCAGCCGACCCAGAGCAGGCCCGTGCCGACGACGGCGAGCGAGAGGTCGAAGGGCGAGAGGTTTTCGCGACCGAAGCCGACACGGCTTCCCAGCACCACGGCGCAGACCAGTCCGGCGACGCCGGCGTTGATGTGCACGACCGTCCCGCCGGCGAAATCGAGGAGACCCATCTTCTGCAGGAAGCCGCCGCCCCAGACCCAGTGCGCCGAAGGCGCATAGACGATGAAGAGCCAGAGCGCGCAGAACAGCATGAAAGCCGAGAACCTCATGCGCTCGGCGACGGAGCCGCCGACCAGCGCGCAGGTGATGACCGCGAAGGTCATCTGGTACATCATGAACAGGATCTCGGGGATGGTCTTGGCGAAGGGGCTTACCGTATCGAGTCCGATACCGGCGAGGAGCGTGCGCGACGCGTCGCCGATGAAGGCGCCGTCGCCGCTGAAGGCGAGGCCGTAGGCGACGCCGATCCACAGCAGCGACACGAGGGCCGTGGCGATCAGGCTTTGCGCCATGGTGGCGAGCACGTTCTTCTTGCGCACCATGCCGCTGTAGAAAAGCGCGAGTCCCGGCAGCGTCATCATCAGCACGAGCGCGGTTGCGGCGATCATGAAGGCGGTGTCCGCCGCGTCGATCTTGCCGACGCTTTCCTGAGCGAGGGCGGGTTGCGAAATGGTGAAAGCAACCAGCGCGGTCGCCGCTCCCAAAATCGTGCGGCGCAGCACGTCGCACTCTTGCTGAGGAGCGCCTGTAAGGCGCATCTCGAGGCGCGAAGGTGAGAGAGACGGCGCGAGCGGATGTCCTCTTCCTTCGAGACGCCCGCGCTGCGGGCCCCTCAGGATGAGGAAATCTTCGCTCGAGGCGCGCGCAAACGAGCTGTGCATCGATTGATCCTGATGATGATTGGAGAAAGCGCCTCAGAGCGCGTCGGAGTCGGTCTCGCCGGTGCGGATGCGCATCGCGCGCTCCAGCGGCGAAACGAAAATCTTGCCGTCGCCGATATGCCCGGTATAGGCGGCGAGTCTGATCGCCTCGATGGCGCGATCGACGACCGCCTCGGGAAGAGCGACGTCGATCTTCACCTTAGGCAGGAAGGCGACGATATATTCCGCGCCGCGATAGATCTCGGCATGGCCCTTCTGCCGGCCATAGCCTTTCACTTCAGTCGCGGTCATTCCGTGCACGCCGATTTCCGTCAGCGCCGCGCGCACCTCGTCGAGCTTGAAGGGTTTGATAATGGCCGTGATGATCTTCATTTGCGCAGACATGCCCTGAACGGTGGCGAGGTGAGCGTTCGCTAAGCAATCGGCGTGCCATGCTGCGTATAAAATAATCGTTTTGCATGGCGCTCTCGGGCGCAAGCTTGGCCAGTTGCGCGGCGCCGGCCGATCAAAGATTGTGCAGTTTGCGTAAAAGCGAGTCTCTTAAGCGAGCGCCGCCGTCGCCGTTCATCTCCCCAGGTTCGCTGCTTTGAACCCCTTGCTATCTGCGCGCTTTCCCTTTTGTGTGATGCGGAGATAGAGACGGGTCGCGGTGCGCAGAACGAACACAACGGACGCGAATGAAGCTTGAAGACTGGTCGCCCGAGGCGATCGCCATCGATTTCGTTAATAAGGAAGACTGGCCCGAACGCCGCGCAAAGCTTCCTCAGGCGACCGCGCGGCTTGCCGACCTTGCGTCATTTGAGGCGAAGCCGGGTTCGCTCCTTTTCGCGCCGGATGTGGACGGCGCGCCGCGCGTTCTTTTCGGCGCGGAGGGAAGGGAGCCGAAAACGCGCGATCCGTTCTTTGCCGGAAAGCTCGCCGCGGCGTTGCCCAAGGGCCTTTACCGCTTCGGCGACGGCGTCGATTCGCCCTCTCAGGCGGCGCTGGCCTTCCTTCTGTCGAGCTATGCCTTCTCCCGCTACAAGGCGCGCAAGAACGAAGCGCCGCGTCTGTGCGCGCCGCAGGACGTGGACGCCGCGCGCATCGAGCGAATCGCCGCCGCCGTGGCTCTCGGACGCGATCTCGTCAACACGCCGACCAATGACATGGGGCCGGAGGCGCTCGCCGAGGCGGCGCTCGCTCTCGGCGCGAAGCACGGCGCCAAGAGCCGCGTCATTGTCGGCGACGCGCTGCTTGTGGAAAACTTCCCGTTGATCCACGCGGTGGGGCGCGCGGCGGCGCAGCCGCCGAGGCTCGTCGAATTCGAGCACGGGCCGGAGGACGGCCTGCGGGTGACGCTTGTCGGCAAGGGCGTCTGTTTCGATACGGGCGGGCTCGACATCAAGCCTTCGAGCGCGATGGCGCTGATGAAGAAGGACATGGGCGGCGCCGCGACCGCGCTGTCGCTCGCGGCGATGCTGCTTGGCGGGGATGCGCCGGTTCGCTTGCGCGTGCTGCTGCCGATCGTCGAAAATTCGATCTCGGCTTCGGCGTTTCGAACGAGCGACGTTTACCGCAGCCGCAAAGGGCTGACCGTCGAGATCGGCAACACCGACGCCGAAGGCAGGCTGATTCTCGCCGACGCGCTCGCCTATGCGAGCGAAACGCCGCCTGATCTCCTGTTCGATTTCGCCACGCTGACCGGCGCCGCCCGCGTCGCGCTCGGTCCTGAGATTCCGCCTTTCTATACCGGCGATGACGCGCTCGCCGCTGAGATCGCGGGGCAGGGCGCGGCCGTGAACGATCCGGTTTGGCGGATGCCGCTGTGGGACAATTACGATAGCGGACTCGATGGCAAAATCTCCGATCTCGTCAATGTAACGAGCGGTCCCTTCGCCGGCTCGATCACCGCCGCGCTGTTCTTGAGGCGCTTCGTGGCCGACCCCAAGCGCTGGGCGCATTTCGACGTCTACTGCTGGAACCCGTCGACGAAGCCCGGCCGGCCGGAAGGCGGCGACGTGCAAGCGGCGCGGCTCCTTTATGAGTTGATCGAGGCGCGCGCCAAGCAACAGAAAGCGACGTCGTGAGCGAACATTTCGACCGGCGGCTGACGCCCGCGCGTCCCGAAGTCGCCGCCGCCTATCTGAAGGGACGCGTGACGGCCGAGCGCTATGTGGAAGGCGTCGCGATGGAGGTGAGGGACTGCGTCGTCGACCTTCGGCGCGACCCCCGCCCCGACGCCGCGGTCGATACCCAGGCGATCTACGGCGAGCGCGTCACTGTTTACGATGAGGAGGAAGGCTGGGCCTGGGCGCAGCTCGCTCGCGACGATTACGTCGGCTGGATCGCGGCCAACACGCTGTGGCGCGAATTGAGCGCGCCGACGCATCGCGTCTGCGTTCCGCGGACGTTTATCTATCCGGGCCCGAACATCAAACTGCCGCCGCTGAACGCCCTGCCGCTCGGTGCGGAGGTCGCGATCGCGGAAGAGCGCGACGGCTTTTGCGTGACGCCGGAGCTCGGATTCATCTATCGCAAACATCTCGTCTCGCGCGAGGCGAAGGCGCCTGACTTCGTGGCTGTCGCCGAGACGCTCATCGGCGCGCCTTATCTATGGGGCGGAAAGTCCTGGCTC
This sequence comes from Methylocystis sp., assembly GCA_051061385.1. Classification (GTDB taxonomy): domain Bacteria; phylum Pseudomonadota; class Alphaproteobacteria; order Rhizobiales; family Beijerinckiaceae; genus Methylocystis. Next base: position 23,169 of record JBPFDX010000024.1, on the reverse strand, counting down.
GGCGTCGATTGCTCGGGACTGCTGCAGGTTTCCCTGCTGATGGCCGGGGTCAAGGTGCCGCGCGACACTGATATGCAGGAGGGCGCGCTTGGCGTTGCGCTCGAGCCCGGCGCGCCGTTCCTGCGCGGCGATATCGTCTTCTGGAAGGGGCATGTCGGCGTCATGCGCGACGCCGAAACGCTGCTTCACGCCAACGCCACGCATATGCAAGTCACGAGCGAGCCGCTCGACCTGGTGCGCGCGCGTAACGAGGCGGCGGGCGCCGGACCGGTCACGAGCGTCAGGCGCCTGGCGAGGGACGTCTTCTCATGACGAAGAAGCTCTATCTGGAAGATCTTCGCGTCGGCCAGCGGCTGCGTTCAAAGAGCGTGACGATCACCGCGCAGGACATCATCCGCTTCGCCCGCGACAATGATCCGCAATATTTTCATCTCGACGCGGAAGCGGCCAAGGACAGCATGTTCGGCGGGCTTGTCGCCAGCGGCTGGCAAACCGGCGCGCTCAGCATAAAGCTTCTCATCGACTCAGCCGATCCGCCATTCGCTCGCGGGCTCGTGGGCGTCGAGGCGCATATCGCGTGGAAGCTGCCGGTGCGGCCGGGAGATTCGCTGCGCGTGGAAGCCGAAGTGACGCGAATCGTTCATCCGCGTCGCCATGCCGATCGCGGCTTCGTTTCGATGAATTTGGAGACCTATAATCAGCGCGACGAAGCCGTTCTGACGCAGCGGGTGACCGTGGTCGCTTTCCGAGACCCGGCGCAGGTCAGCGCGCCTGAAAACGCCGGATAGGCGACGACTTCAATCTTTACTTTTCGCTGACGGCGTTGCCCGGGATCGGCGCCGCCTCGTTGCGAAACGCCGCGGCGAAGAGGGCGCGCGTATAGTCGCTCTTGGGTTCGGCAAACACCTGGGTCGCCGGTCCTTCCTCCACCACCTTGCCGTAGCGCATGACGATGAGATGCGCGGCAAGCGCCTTCACGACGCGCAGATCGTGGCTGATGAAGAGATAGGCGAGCGATCGACGGCGCTGGAGATCGCGCAAGAGATCGATGATCTGCGCTTGCACGGACATGTCGAGAGCGGAGGTCGGCTCGTCGAGCACGACGAATTTCGGCTCGAGCACCATGGCGCGGGCGATTGCGATGCGCTGCCGCTGGCCGCCGGAAAATTCGTGCGGATAGCGGTCCATCGTCGATGGATCGAGTCCCGTTTCCTGCAGCGCGCGCGCGACGATTTCACGCCGCTGATCGAGCGTGAGTTCGGGCCGCTGAACGGTCAGCCCTTCGGCGACGATTTCGGCGACCGACATGCGCGGCGAGAGCGAGCCGTAAGGGTCCTGAAAGACGATCTGCATATCGCGGCGAAGCGGACGCATGGCGTCGACGCTCTTGCCGTCGATGCGCTGGCCCAGAAAAACGACCGGCCCTTCCGAGCGAATGAGACGCAGCATCGCCAGCGCCAGCGTCGTTTTGCCGGAGCCGGACTCGCCGACAACGCCGACGGTCGCGCCCTCGCGGACCGCGACGGTGACGCCGTCCACCGCCTTCACGTGGCCAACGACGCGGCGCATGAATCCGCGGCGGATCGGAAACCAGACCCGCAAATCCTCGGCTGACGCGACCACAGGCGCTTCGTTGTTTTCCACGATCGGCGCGCCTTTGGGCTCCGCCGTGAGCAGCGCCTTGGTGTAGGGATGCTGAGGCGACGAGAAGACCGTCTCCACCTCGCCCTGTTCGACGATGCGGCCCTTCTGCATGACGCAGACGGTATCGGCGAAACGGCGCACGAGCCCGAGGTCGTGCGTGATGAACAGCATCGCCATGCCGTAGGTGGCTTGCAGCCGCTCCAGCAGCGCCAAAATTTGCGCCTGCACGGTGACGTCGAGCGCCGTCGTCGGTTCGTCGGCGATCAGCAGATCGGGCTTGTTGGCGAGGGCCATCGCGATCATGACGCGCTGACGCTGGCCGCCCGAGAGCTGATGCGGATAGGCCCCGAGCCGCGCCTCAGGATCCGGGATGCCGACCTCTCCGAGCAGCTCAACGACCCGCTTGCGAACGGCGTCTTCGCCGCGCATCCCGTGCAGTTCGAGAATTTCGGCAATCTGCTGCTCGATCGTCTGCAGCGGATTGAGCGAGGTCATCGGCTCCTGGAAGACCATCGTGATGCGCGCGCCGCGAATGGCGCGCAGACGATTGTCGTCGATCGCCAGCATGTCCTGGCCGTCAAACAGGGCCTTGCCTGACACGGCTGCGCCGGGCGGAAGCAGGCGGACGATCGACAGGGCGCTGATCGACTTTCCGGAGCCGGACTCGCCGACAAGCGCCAGAGTCTTGCCGCGCTCGAGCGCGAAGGACGCGCGATCGACGGCCTTGGTCTCGCGCCCGCCGTGCAGAAAGGAGACCGAGAGATCGCGAACGTCGAGGAGGGGATCAGAGGTCATGTGAGTGCGCGCAATTCGTCGAGGGTCGACGCGTTAAGGTTGATCGCTCGCATTCCGTCAGGAATTGCAAGGCGTCTGTCGGCAGTGACAAAAGCGCCGCAATTCTGGAGCTTCGCCGTCGCTACGTGGATTGCGTCGGGCATTCTCATGGACTTTACCGTCGCTCTTAGGCTTGCCGCTTGCACGAGCACACGCCGATCAATTGGAAAGGTTTCTATCATGGAAGACGACTCGAACAGAGCTTCATACGCGTCGCGTAACTCGCTGTCTCCGGTTTCCATAGGTTTCGTCAGCAGCTCTGCGACGACCAGCTCGCTGATCACGCCGACAGCGCCGCCTGCTCTGACGTGATCCAGCACCAATCTCCCTCGCGTGACCAGAAGATCATCGTTTTCAAATGCGTCAATGAATACATTGGAGTCGAGATAGATTCTGACCCTCATTGCTGGCGAGGATCCCAGTCGTCGCGAAGAGAGCGCACATGATCATTCACTTCCTCAAGCGAATGAAAATTGGCGCGACGAATATGCTCATATTTGGAGAACCAGTCGTTGCGCGCGTCGGGGGCTGCGTTTTCCACCTCGATGGTGATCGTCACTCGCTTTTCGGCGCCGATCTCATCTCGTAAATCATCAGGAAGCTTCGCCGCAGGATAGTGCTCTCGCACAATTCTGTTCATTGTCTCGCTCCGCCTGACTTGTAGCACGCCGTCACCGGAAATTCTTCCTCGGGTCAAAGGCGTCGCGGACCGCTTCGCCGACGAAGACCAGCAGCGACAGCATCAGCGCGATGATCGCAAAGCCGGTCAGTCCCAGCCAGGGCGCCTGCAGATTGGATTTTCCCTGCAACAGCAGTTCGCCGAGCGATGGCGAGCCGGGCGGCAGGCCAAAGCCAAGAAAGTCCAGCGCCGTGAGCGTCGTGATCGACGAATTGAGAATGAAAGGCAGGAAGGTCAGCGTCGCCACGGTGGCGTTCGGCAGCAGATGTTTGACGATGATCCGGAAGTTGCTCAGCCCGAGCGCGCGCGCGGCGTTCACATATTCGAAATTGCGGGCGCGCAGGAACTCGGCGCGTACGACATGCACCAGCGACACCCAGGAGAAGAGCAGCAGAATGCCGAGCAGCACGAAAAATCCCGGGGTCAGAAAGGACGACACGATGATGAGCAGATAGAGCTGCGGCAATGAGGACCAGACCTCGATGAAGCGCTGGAACACGAGATCGACCCGCCCGCCGAAGTAGCCCTGTATGGCCCCCGCCGCGACGCCGACGATCGACGAGACCGTCGCCAGGATAAGTCCGAACAGCACCGAGATTCGAAATCCGTACAGCAGGCGGGCGACGACGTCGCGGCCCTGATCGTCGGTGCCGAGCCAATTATATTCGAGCGCCGCGCAGCCGCGGTTTGGCTGGCCCGGCCGAAGGCCTTTCGCCGCGGCGACCTCGCATTGCTTCTGCGTCAGCATCCAGGTCGGCGGAGACGGCGCCGGCGTCGGCAGCTCCAGATTATGCGTGTCGTAGGAAAAACGGATCGGCGGCCAAAGCATCCAGCCATGCGACTTGATTTCGTCGGCGATGACGGGATCGCGGTAGTCGGTTCGGGCGAGGAAGCCGCCGAATTTCTCCTCCGGATAGGAGACGAAGGCCGGAAACAGCAACTCGCCCTTGTACCAGGCCAGAATGGGCCGGTCGTTCGCCAGGAAGTTCGAGCCGAGCGACATGATGAAGAGCGTCATGAAGATCCAGAAGGACCAATAGCCGCGCGTGTTCGCCTTGAAATTCTCGAGGCGACGCCGGTCGAGCGGCGTGAGCCGCAGCCATCCTTCGCGATTGAGCGACGGGGCGAGATCGGGAGTGGTTTCGATCGCTGCGCTCACGGTCAGACCTCGCGCGTTTCAAAGTCGATGCGCGGGTCGATCCAGGTATAGGTAAGGTCGGAGATGAGATTCACCACGAGACCGAGCAGCGCAAAAATGTAAAGGTTGGCGAAGACCACGGGATAGTCGCGGTTCACGATGCTCTCGAAGGAGAGGTAGCCGAGCCCGTCGAGCGAGAAGATCGTTTCGATCAGCACCGAGCCGGTGAGAAAGGCGTGTACGAAAGCGCCCGGAAAGCCAGCAATGACGATCAGCATGGCGTTACGAAACACATGGCCGTAGAGCACACGCCGCTCGGTCAGCCCCTTCATGCGCGCCGTCTGCACGTACTGCTTGCGGATTTCATCGAGGAAAGAGTTCTTCGTCAGAAAGGTCTGGGTCGCGAAGGCGCCGAGCGTCATAGCCGTGACGGGCAAGATGATATGCCACAGATAATCCTTGACCTTATCGAACAGCGACAGCTGCCAGAAGTCGTCCGACGTCAGGCCGCGCAGCGGGAAGATCTGCCAGAACGATCCGCCCGCGAACAGAACGATCAGCAGCATGGCGAAGAGAAAACTTGGAATGGCGTAGCCGATGATGACGGCGTTCGAGGTCCACATGTCGAATTTCGATCCGTCGCGCACCGCCTTGGCGATGCCGAGCGGAATTGAAATCGAATAGGAGAGAAGCGTCATCCAGAGGCCAAGTGAAATTGATACCGGAAGCTTCTCGCCGATCAGCTTGAGGACGCTTTCGTCGCGAAAATAGCTGCGTCCGAAATCGAACATCGCGTAGTTCTTCACCATCAGCAGGAAGCGCTCCCAGGCAGGCTTGTCGAAGCCGAACTGCTTTTCGAGTTCTGCGATGAATTTGGGATCGAGTCCTTGAGCGCCGCGATATTTTGAAGCGGTTTCGGCAGCCATGGTTCCGGTCTGGCTCGCGCCGCCTTGTCCGACATCGCCGCCGCCGCCGGAAAAGCGGCCCGTCGCGCCGACGTCGAAACCCTGCAGCTGCGCGATGATGCGTTCGACCGGCCCCCCCGGCGCGAACTGCACGATGACGAAGGATATGAGCATGATGCCGAGGATCGTCGGGATCATCAGCAGCACGCGGCGGGCGATATAGGCTCCCATCTAGCGTCTCGCGTCCTTTTGCCTTCGAGCGAATGTCGTTCTCGGAGGACCCTGGGCCCCGCCGAAATACTCAGCGCGCCGTGAAGTTGATCTTGCGCGCCTTATCCTCGTCCCACCACCAGGTCCACAGCACGCCTGTGTCGAACTTCGGCGGGCGCTCGGGCTGGCCGAAAAGATCCCAATAGGCGAAGCGGTGCACGGGATTATACCAGTGCGGCGCCCAGTAGCGCTGCGCGCGCAACACCCGGTCGAGCGCGCGACAGGTGGTGACGAGTTCGTCGCGCGTCTGCGCCTGCAGGGCTTTTTCGACGAGCGCGTCGATCGCCGGATTGGAGACGCCCGCCAGATTGCGCGAACCGGGGAGGTTGGCGGTCTTCGAGCTGAAATAGGCGCGAAGCTCCTCTCCCGGGTTCCAGCTCATCAGCAGCACGTCGTGGACGATGTCGAAATCGAAGTCCTCGAGCCGCTTCTTGTATTGTGCGGCGTCGACAATGCGGATGCGGGCGTTGACGCCGAGCAGCTTCAGATTTTTGATGAAGGGCTGCGTGTGCCGCTCGAAAACGCTGGAATTGTCGAGAAACTCGAATTCGAGCGGCGCGCCGTCGGGCAATCGCAGGGTTCCGTCCTTACGCGTGCAGCCCGCCGCAACAAAAAGATCATTGGCTTTCTTTAAGAGGACGCGGTCCTGACCCGAGCCGTCAGAGACGGGCGCGACGAAGGGTTCGCCAAAAACTTCCGCCGGAAGATCGGCGCGATAGGGTTCGAGCAGCGCCTTTTCCTGCGCGCTCGGCAAGCCTTTCGCTTCCAGTTCCGAATTCTCGAAGTAGGAGGAGATGCGCTTATAGGCGTCATACATCAGATTACGGCTCGTCCATTCGTAATCGAAGGCGTAGCCGATGGCTTCGCGCACGCGCGGGTCACTGAAGATCTTTCGGCGCGTGTTGAAGAACCATCCCTGGATCTGGGGAATGTTGTTGTTGGGCGTCGTCGTTCGCTTGACGCGCCCGTCCTTGAAGGCCGGGAAATCGTAGCCGGTGGCCCAGACGCGCGCGATGTTCTCTTCCCGCTCGGTGAACGCGCCCGCCTTGAAGGCCTCAAAGGCGACCTGGCTGTCGCCGAAATATTCAAAGCGGACGACGTCGAAATTGCCCTGGCCGATGCTGATCGGCAGGTCCTTCGCCCAATAGTCGGGCGCGCGATGGTAGGCGATAAAGCGGCCCTGCTCGAAGGCCCCGACCTTGTATGGTCCCGAGCCAAGCGGCGGCTCCAACGTCGTCGCCTCGAAATCGCGGTCCTTGTAATAGGCGCGCGAAAAGATTGGCTGACCCACGACGCTGAGCGGCAGGTCGCGTGTGCGGCCGGGCGCGAAGCGCAGGACGAGCACGTCGTCGGCTTCCGCTTCCGCGCTTTCGAGATCGCGCAACAACTGGCTGATGACGGGGTGGCCCTTGGTCTTGAGGATGTTGAGCGAAAAGGCGGCGTCATGCGCCGTGAGCGGCGAGCCGTCGTGAAAGCGCGCCTCTTTGCGCAGCAGGAAGGCGTAGGTGAGCTTGTCGGGCGAAATCCGCACCTTCTTGGCGACGAGTCCGTAATAGGCGTCGCGTTCGTCGAGGCTCTGGTTCATCAGGCTGTCGAAGACGAGCGTCATGCCCGTCGCCGGATTGCCGCGCAAGATGTATGCGTTGAAACTGTCGTAGGTCGGACTTGCCGGCGACAGCGCCAATGTTCCCCCTTTCGGGGCCTTCGGATTGACGTAGCCGAAGTATTTGAAGTCGGCTGGCTCGCCGAGGTCGCCGAACGCCGAGAGTCCGTGGCTCTCGGTCTCGCCCTGCGCGAGCGGACCGAAGCGGTCGCCGGCGGCGGGCTGGGCGCCGGATTTCGCCAGAACGCGCGGGGCGACCAATGCGGCGGCGCCGGCGCCGACAAAAGCGCGACGGGACAGACGAATGCGCGTCAGATCGACGATCCTGGAATAAGCCAAAGTGACCTCAGGCGGAGGAGGGCGCGGCCAGTCCGCTTGCCCCTTGATGTTATGTCGGTTTGTTGCGAGTCGGCTAGCGCCTCTTGGGCCTCTTAGGCCGCTGTGGCGATTTCCTCGGCCTGCTTCTCCATCAGGCGCGATTGCTGCGGGTCGTACATCCGGAGCGCCTTCACGTCGGTCTTGTTATAAAGCACAGCCGCCTCTCGCAGGTCCAGTCGTCCAAGCGCAGCCGTTACGTCAGCGGCGCCGGTCTTGCCCCATTCGATGACGAATACGGTTCGGTCCGCCTGCGCGGCCAGCAACCGGGCGTGCGGCGCTTCAAGCGCCGGCGGGCCGTCAATAACTACAACATCGAACCACTGACGGGCGAGCTTGAGCATGGCGCGCATGGTGACGCCGCTCATCAGCCCGCCCACCGCGCTTGGATGATTCAGCGTTTCCCCGCCAAACGGCAGCACCGTGTAAGGCGCGCCTTTCGGCTCGATGAAGGCGCGCTTCAGATCCTCGCCGGTCTCCAGCACGTCCAGCAGGCCAAAACCGGGCCTTTCTCGGTCGGTTCGCCGGTCGGCCTCGACCAGCAGCACCCGGTCGCCGCCCTGCGCGAAAAAAGACGCCAGGTTCGACGCGATCGTCGAGCGACCCTCGCCGCGCCGCGTCGAAGCGACCACAAGCGCGAGCCCTTCCTCGCCGGCTGCTTCCGGCGAGAGCTCGGCGCAAAGATCGGCGAGCCACGGGGCGAATGCGATCCGCGCCACATCGCCGCCCTCTTTTTTCTCGGACTTCAACTGCGGAATGAATCCCATCACTTCGAAACCGCCGAGTCTTTCGACTTGCGCAGCTGTCTTGAGCGTGTCCTCGCGCCATTCCTTGCCGATTGCGTAGACGAGGCCGGATATCAGGCCCAGCGCGGCGGAAGCGGCCGCGAGCGCAATCCGCGGCGGCGTGGTGCGCGATGGGGGCAGCGCCGGCGAAACGACGCGAATGTCGCTGGGATCCAGATCCTTCACCTGGGCGAGTTCGCGCTGTCGGTTGAGCAGCTGTTCGTAAACTCCTCGCTCCGCCTTGGCCTCCCGATCGAGTTCGCCGAGCTTGACGAGTTCGGGACCGAGCGCGCCGCTCTCGGCCTGGGCGCTCCTGAGCTGGCTGGAAAGGGCCGCCTCGCGCTGTTCGGCTTCAAGATAGGCGGCGCGCGACGACGCCGTCATGCGACTGATCTCGGCGTTGATCTGGCGGCGCACGTCGACAAGCTGCGCGCGCAGGCTGGCCACGTCCGGATGGCGCGGGCCGAGCACAGTCGCCTGATCGGCGGATTGGCGGGAAAGTCTGGCATATTCAGCGCGCAACGCGCTGAGCACCGTCGACTGCGTGGCGAGCGGCAGATTTTCGCCTGCGCTCGCTCCGGCTTTGCGCAACAATTCATAGCGGGCGCGGGCTTCGGCGGTCTGCGCGCTCGCGAGAACGAGCTGCTGATTGAGTTCGAATACGCGCCGTTCAAGAAGGGTGGCGCCTTGGCCGGCCTCAGTGACCTTGAGGCGGGCCTTGAGTTCGGCCACCGCCTGTTCGGCGCGAGTCACGCGTCCACGCAATTCGGCGAGGCGATTCTGAATCTCCTGCGCCGTCATGGCGCTGGCGCCGGTGCGCAAACTCGTCTGGTCGTCGAGAATCTTTTGCGCGGCGGCGTTGGCGATTCCGGCGGCCTGATCGGGAGACGGCGCGGTCGCGGTGACGTCGATGACGTATGTCGTGCCGCGGCGCGCGACTGAGAGTTTGGCGCCAAGTTTTTCGATCGTCGCGAGCCGCTTCAGCGCGTCGGTGGCGCCGCGGCCTGCGAAATAGCTGTCCTGGGTGAGATTGAGCTGGTCGACGAGCGCGCCGAGGAAGCCCTCCGAGCGCGCAACCTGCACAAGACTTTCGATGGCGATGGCGTCGGCGCCGATATTCGCGAGAACGCCGCCGGTCTGCGTGACTTTTGCCGAACGCGGGTCGACGATGACGACGGCCGTCGCCGAATATTTGTTGAAGACGAAATATGCGACGAGAAAGGCGAATACCGTCACAAGCGTTGCGACCGCCGCCATGCGCGCGAGATTACGGCGAAGAAAAAGCCAGATGGCGGAAGGCTCGACGAAGGTATAAGCGCGCGCCGGCGCTTCCCCCCAAAGATCAAGCGCTAGCGGCTCCTCTTCTGCAGGCGCGCCCGCGTTGAAACGCGCAGACTTTCGGCCGATAGTGCTCATTGTGGTTCCGCCGCGGGCGCCTGGCGTCGCCAGGCGCAAAACGCATAGAATAGATAAATCTTTAACCACGAGTTACGTTTATGGCGCAAGTATTCACCCGGCGGGAGGCGGTTGCGCTGCTTGCCGGCGCCCTCGTTCCGAGAGCGGCAACGGCGGGGGGGCCGGCGCGCGTCGCCAAGGGGTTCAATCTGCCCGACCAGGTTCCGCTTCGCGCCGAACATTTCGCAAATCCCAAGACGCTTCGCGCCCTGCGCGATCTCGGCATGACTCATGTGCGCCTGCCGGCGGTCGCGGAATTTCTGTTGCCGGAATTTTCCACGCCGGCGACGATCTCGAGCGCAAAGGATGATCTCACTCGCGCGGTCGAACAGCTGCTCGGCATGGGCTATGACGTGAGCGTCGACCTTCATCCGGACTCCGACTTTCAAGACTTGCAGCGCCGCAACCCCGAGCGGGCGCATCGCGCTCTGCTCGCCGGCTGGCCGCCGCTCGCCGACCATTTGTCGCGATGGCCGGCGGAGCGCGTTTCCGCGGAGCTGCTCAACGAGCCTGCAACGACCGACGACGTCTGGCGTCCCTTTGTCGAGACGCTGGCGCAGGCGGTGCGCGCGCGACTGCCGCGCAACGCGATCATCGTCGGCCCGGCGCCCGCGCAGCGGCTCGACGCGCTCACCAACTGGACGCCGCTCGCCGACAAGAATGTGATCTACGCCTGCCACTACTACGATCCGATGATCTTTTCGCATCAGGGCGCGTCATGGGAGGAGGGCAGTCCATGGGCCAAGGTCGCCGGTGCGCCTTTTCCGAGCGCGAAGGATGACCCCACGATGTTACGACTGGCGGCCAAGGCGCAGCGCGATGGCGACGCCGGCGCCGCGCGGGAGCTGCGCGAGACGGCGCAGCGCGCCTGGACCGCGGATACGATCAGCGCGCAATTCGCAGACGCGCAGCGCTGGAGCGCGACAAACGGCGCGACGATCTTCATCAACGAATTCGGCGTTCTCAAAGACAAGTCGCGACGCAGCGATCGCCTCGCCTGGCTCGCCGCAGTTCGTGCGGCGGCGGAAGAGCAGGGCTTCGGCTGGGCGCATTGGGACTACGCGACGGGTTTCGGCCTGCTCGACGACTCCGGCGCGATCGACCAGGGCGTCATCCGGGCGCTCTTGCCGGCGTAAGCGGCGTCGCAACGGCGCCGTGGCGGGCGTGGTCGTCCTTGCCAGCCGCAAGCGGCGCGAGCGCGCGATCGGTTGCGCCGAGGGAAAGTCCGACGAGCCCCATCAAGAAAGGCAGCGACAGGGGAACGAAATAGGCTTCCTCCTGATAGAGCCCGTTGACGAGACAGATCAGGATCGCGCTCGTCGCGAAAGCCAGCGCCGGCGCGCCGGTCGCGCGATATAATCTCCAGGAGAGCATTGCGATCCAGACATAAAAGCCGATCAGCGCGAAAGCCGCGACGCCGAGTTGGTAGAGCAGCACACCGAAGGCGCTTTCAACCGCAACATTCGCGGCGCCGGCGTGCTGGAAGGCGCTCCAATCCAAGGCGGAAAAGTCGGGAATGGAGAGATTGCCGCCGTCGCCCAGCGTGTGGCCGATGGGCAAGGAGAGGAAGCCGTTCACGCCGCCCAATAATCCGAGCACATGGAAGTCGCCGCTGCGATAGCCGGATATGAACGCGACCGCGGCGTAGACGATGAGAACGCCGATTAATCCAAACAAGGCCCGGTTCGATTTCCGATCGCGCGCAAAAAAGTAGAAAAGCGCGCAGCCTACCGTCAAGGCGAGCGGCCCTTTTGCGCTCGTGGCGAGGAGCAGGGGAAAGGCCGCGAGCGACACGCCCCAGTAGCGTTCCGCCAGCAGAAAGGCGATGAAGATCGCAAGGAAGTAAGCGATGCTGATCGTATTGAAGTTTGGACCGATGAGGCGCTGCACCTCGAATCCGAAATCGCTCGTCAGCGTCGTATTGAGCAGGGCGGCGCGCCAGTAATCCAACACGCCCGTGATGACCACGCCTTGCTCCATGTCGCGCTTGATTTCGTCGAGGTTGAGCAGACGTTTCGCCGAGAAGAGGTCGAGATAGGTCCATCCATTCGTCAGGGCCAGCCACCCCTCGATCCAGAACAGTTCGAAATAGGAGCAGAGCATCACAAGCGCCATCAGCGTGACCGCAATCTGTGGCATTGGCACGTGATGCTTGGCGCCGACGATCAGGAAAATCTGAAAGACGAGGATCGGCAGGGCGATATTGCGCAGATAGACCGTCGCGTTACGCGGATTGATCGCGAGGCCGAGAACGAAAAACACGCCAACGACCGCCAGAATTGCGACGGAGACATAGATCATCCGCCGCACGAAAGGCGAGAACAGCGTTGGGCGCCGCATGAATCCATAAGCGACGACCAGGTAGCAGACCGCCGTCGTCACCAGACTGTAGCTCTTGAGGACCTCGATGTCGGCGAAATCGGAATAGTGGGGCGTCACGAGCGCCGCGAAGACGTTCTGAAAGATATTAACGACGAAAATGACGATCGGCGTATCCTGCTCCAGATAGCGCGCGACGACGAGCGCGGCGGCCGCGCAGAAGATAAGCGCCACCGCCTGCGAGGCGAGATGCAGAAATATCGGCGCGCCGGTCATCGCGAAGGCGATGACGAAGCCGCGCACAACGCCCGGCCAGTCCACGCCCGCCTTCGGGCGACTTTCGGCTCGGGCGTTCGCTAGGGTGCGCAGCTCTGGTTCGCCTTGCTTGGAAATTCGAGCATCGTAAAGTATAGCGCCTGTCGAGCGGATTGTGGAGCCTCGTCCAGCGGGCAGAACGCTTCAATGAAAGCGTAAGGATAATCATTACATTGGCGACCGGCGGGTTCTTCGCTGGAGCCTCGGTCATTTAAGAATATGCCATCTGTTATCGGCGCAGCTCGGACGCGTCGTCGCCGGGCGGAGAAGACCAGCACATGACGAGTCGCTTCGCAGGCCTGACTCAAAAGGCGCGCTCCCAGAAAGACGCCATCGCGGCCGTCGTCGCCATGAGCATCAAGGGATTCGGCGCGCTTCTGACCATCGCCGTCTTCACGCTCGCCGCGCGCGCCATGTCCGCTGGCGAGTTTGGCCGGTTGGCGATCTGGTTCAACGCCATGTCCTTTCTGGCGGTCGCGGCCGTGTTCGGACAGGAGACGCTGATCGCCCGCTCGTGGGGCGAATACAACGGCAAGGGTCAGCCGGCGGCGGCGCGCGCGGCTCTTCGGTTCGGCTGGATCGCGACGGTCGCGTCGGCCTTCATTTTCGCTTGCGGCGTCTATTTCGTTGCGCCGCTCTTCGATCGCGGAGCGGCCACTGCATCCGTTCTGGCCGCGGAGGTGTTTCTGTTCATGCAGACGCTGCTGCATTATTCGTCGCACGCCACGCGCGTGATGATGAGCTATCTCATCTCGGAGACCGGACGAGAAATCCTGTGGCGTCTCGTGCTGATTGTCGTCGTGCTGTGGGCGACGCTTGACGGCGGACTGACCTTGCGGGGGTTTTTTCTCGCCGCCGCCGCCGGCATGGCTCTGTCGCTTGCGTTCCAGCTGCGCGCCGTCGTGCGCAAGCTGCGAGAGGAGCGGATCGCCGCAAGCGTTCCTGCGGGCGAGCGGCGGCGCTGGTTCGAACGCGGCTTTGCGATGTGGCTCTCGGCGATTGTCGAAGCGGCGAGCCAATATTCGGACGTCATGCTCATCGGCTATTTCGCGTCGCCGGCGGCGGCGGGCGAATATTTCGTCGCCGCGCGCATCGCCAATATTTTTTTGATGGTGCAAACGGGACTGAACACCTATTCGGTCTCGCATAGCGCCAGCCTCTACTTCTCGGGCAACGCCGAGAAGCTGCAGCAGATTCTGCGCTCGCTCATTGTCGTCGCTGCGGCGCTCGTGACGCCCTGCCTGCTGCTGATCTATGTCTTCGGAGCGCAGATCCTGACGATCTTTGGGGAACGCTACGCGAGCGTCTATCCGACGCTCGTCACGCTCTCCACCGCCGCCTACATCATGTGCCTGTCGGGCTCCGCCTCCGTCATCCTGCTGACGACGGGCCACGAGAAGCTCTATTCCCGCGTCATCAGCCTCGCGACGATCTTGCGCCTTTCACTGACGGCGTTGCTCGCGGCGAAATTCGGCGCGCTCGGCGCGGCCTGCGGCTGGGCGCTGGTCAATGCGCCCCTGTTTATGGCGCTCGCGGCGGTCTGCCGCCGCTTCAGCGGCGTCGATCCTTCCATCGCAAGCATTCTGCGCTCCGCAGCGCGCGCGCCGAGGCGAGCAGGTCAGGCTCTGACGCGCTCCGGAGACTGAACGCAGTCTACGAAGCCTCACGCGCGGCGCGGGTGGCGCGCGCGTCCAAGAGTCGGTGCGTCACTCTGCGTAATGGGAGAAACTTTGGCGCGATGACGACTCCGTCGATGCACTCGAGACGGCCACAACGATTGAGCGTGTGGAGCCGCGAGCCCGGCCATCGCGCGTCGGCCTCGACGAATTTCATGGGAGTCTGACGAAAGGTCTGCGGCGTCAATTCGTCGACGCGCATGATGGCGAGCCGCCTCCCGTAGCCTTCGGAACAATCCTGCACGGGCCGAAGCAATTCGCCGCCGATCCGCGCGACCGCGCCCGCCGGCCGGGCGAAGCGCGCGTCGACGAGCGCCGGCTGATGCGCATGCGACCGCCAGGGGCCGAAGAGATCGTCCGCATAATGCAGCGCCAGCGTATCGGAATAGCCGCCGACGCCTTCGCGCACGACCGACGTCATCCAGAAGCGCCCCTCGTGTTGAAATATCGTCGCGTCCGCCGCTTCGATATCGTCGAGCAGGCGCGCAGCCCTTTCCCAACTGTGCGGAAATTCGACGCAGCGGTAGAGCATGATCGCGCCAGACGTCGAGGCTTCCGGCAGCATGTAGAGTTCGTCGCCGTGTTCGATCAGAAAAGGATAGGAAAGGTGCCACGGCTCCTCCAGCGCAGGGACTGGCGCGCCACAAGGCCCTTCGTCGTCGAAGCGCTGAAAATAGATTTCGCCGACGCCCTTGCGTGGATCGAGATATTCGTAAAACACGCCGCTGACGCCGCGCCAAGTGTAAGGGAAGGGGTCCGCGGCGAAATTGAGCTCGCCGTCTTCCATCGCCCGCCACGGCGCGCCCCGGAGCGAACCCGTCTCCAGCACACCGGGTCCGTCGGTAAAGCGCCAGCCGACGCGCCAGTGCGGCGCCTGGCAGCACAGATGATAGATCTTGCGCGCCGTCTGGAAGGCGATATTGCGCGCCGCGAACGCCGCGGGACTTTTCGGCTCGCGCGTCGGGCCAGCAGCGGGCGAGAGTGAGGCCGCAGGCGTCGTCAGCGCCTGTTCGATCAGGGTCGTCGCGCGCGAATAGACCGCATCCAACCCGCCGGTGAGGCCGTCGGCGGCTTCGAGAGAGGGAAGCCCTTGCGCCAGGATTGCTCCGGTCGCGGCGTCCTCGACCGCAATCGTCGGCGCCTTTCCTGAAAGCAGCGCCGCGAGCGCGTGTCGATCGGATTTTTTCCCATCGTAGCGCAGGCGCAACATGCGCCCGCCATCCACCTGCGCGTCGCCTACGAGATCGACGACGACATCCGCCGGCGCGAGCGCGGCGTCGGCTCCGACGCGCGGATCGAGAACGTCGGCGAGCGCCGTGCGTGAGCGGCGCAGCAGCAGATGTTCGAGGGAAAGCAGCGGCGCGACGCCTTCCGGCCAGGGGTCGCCGCCGTCCTCAAAGTGAATGACGGTTTCAGCGTCAGGGACGACGCGCCCCAGTCTGTCTCGCAAACCCAGATGCCAGCGCAGAAATCGTCTGCGCGGAACGACGATGACGATGCGGCGCGCGCTCATGCCCGTTGGGGTTCCATCAACTTCAAATATTCGTCGATCATCGCGTCGAGCGGAAAGCGGTCAGCAAGGCGACGACCGCGGGCCGCGAGTGTGGCGCTGAGCGCTTCATCTTCGAACACGCGCCGCACCGCAGCCGCGAAGCACGATGTGTCGCGGGCATCGACGAAAAGCGCACAAGGTTCGCCGTCGACCGAGAGAACCTCGCGCAAGACTTCGAGATCATTCGCGACGACGGGGACGCCCGCCTGCGCCGCTTCGACGGGCGCTAGTCCAAAGGTTTCCGTCGCGCTCGGGAAGACGAAACAATCGAGCGCGGCCAAAAACAAACCCATCTGCGCCGTGCTGAGTTCCCCCAGAAAACGCACGCGGTCGGCGACGCCAAGAGAGTGCGCCAGCGCGTCAAGTCGTTCGCGATCGGCGCCTTGTCCGGCGAGCGCGAGATGCTGCATCCTATTTTCCGCGAGCACGGTAATGGCGAGATCAAGCTGCTTTAAAGGATGCAGCCGCGCCGCACAGCCAAGCAGAACACAGCCCTCCGGAAGGCCCAATTGGCGTCGCGCTTGCGCCTTGCTAACGGGCGCCGATTTGTCAAAAAAGCCGTGGTCGATACGCGTGATGCGGCTGCTGTAGCGATGCGGATATTTTCGGTAGGCGGCTTCGGTCGACGCGGAGTTCACGACGATATGATCGTAGAGGCCGGCCATGCCCATCAGACGGTCGGCGAGGCGCAGCGGCGCCGCAATGAGTTCGGCAGGCGAGAGCTGGTTGGCGATGACGATCCGCGCGCCTGTCATGCGCGCGATGGGGACCGCGATGACATTGCCGTAATGCTGAAGAGTGATGACGACATCAGGCTTCTCGCGGCGCAATTCCCGAAATAGCTCCGCAAGCATCCTTAGAATGGCGATCGGCGACGAGGGCCGTTGCGAGGCGCAGTAGACGACGTTTTCATCCGCATCGAAAGCGTCGGTGCGGCGAAATAGGAAAATCTGCCGCACCCGCCATCCGCGTTTCTCGAAACCCCGCGCGAGCTGACGCGCGACCTCCTGCGCGCCAGCGTTTTCGGCCTGGGTCTGCACCAGCGCGACTGTTTTTAAAGATTGCGCGTTCGTGGCCATGGCGGCAGTCTCGGCAGCGGCCGACGTTCTCTTTTCGAGATCGGCAGGCGGATTCATAAGGTCTGGTTAGACAATAAAGCGTGCGCGGGCGCAAAGTCTGCCACGAGGATGAACGCGAGTCCTGCAAAACTGATGGAACGCCGCACGCGGCGTCGCATTCTGCTATATCGGAAAGACAAGCGGCGTTCAGGGGACAAGAGTTGACCGCAAACAGCGATCTTCGACTGCGAGAGCAGGGTCTTATCGACGGCGCCTGGGTTGGCGCCGAGAGCGGCGCGACCTTCGCCGTTTACAATCCCGCGACAGGCGCGGTGCTCGGCGATGTCCCGGACATGGGCGCGACCGAGACGCGGCGGGCGATCGAATCGTGCGCGCGGGCGCTGCCAGGCTGGCGCGACCGCGCGGCGAAGGAGCGCGCGCGTATCATGCGCCGCTGGTTCGAACTCATCATGAATGATCAGGAGCGGCTCGCGCGCATCATCACCGCGGAAATGGGCAAGCCGCTCTCCGAGGCCCGCGGCGAAATCGCCTATGCGGCGAGTTTCATCGAGTGGTTTGCTGAGGAAGGCCGGCGCATTTACGGCGACGTGATACCCGGCCCGACCGATCGTCGTCTGCTCGTCTTCAAACAGGCGATCGGCGTAACGGCGGCGATCACGCCGTGGAACTTCCCCTCCGCCATGTTCGCGCGCAAGGTCGGCGCGGCGCTCGGCGCCGGCTGCACGATGGGGGTGAAGCCCGCGGAGCTGACGCCCTTCTCGGCTTTGGCGCTGGCGGAGCTCGCCGAACAAGCTGGCGTTCCGTCAGGCGTCATCAATGTGGTGACGGCGAAAGATCCGGCGTCGGTGGGTCTCGAATTCACCCAAAATCCGCTCGTGCGGAAGCTGACGTTCACCGGTTCGACGGAAGTTGGCCGAATCCTGCTGCGGCAGGCGGCCGAGAACATCCAGAAATGCTCGATGGAGCTCGGCGGCAATGCGCCGCTCATCGTGTTCGAGGACGCCGATCTCGATCGCGCCGTCGAGGGCGCGATCGCCACCAAATATCGCAACAGCGGTCAGACCTGCGTTTCGGCGAACCGCATCCTCGTCCACGCCTCGATCATCGACGCCTTCGCCGAAAGGCTGGCGGCGGCGGCCGGCGCGCTGAAAGTCGGCGAAGGGACGCAGGCGGACGTCGCGATCGGACCGCTGATCGAGGAAGCGGCGGTCGAAAAGGTCGAGCGTCATGTCGCGGACGCGGTGGCGCATGGCGCAAAGATTCTGACCGGCGGCGCCCGTCACGCGCTCGGCGGCTCCTTCTTTCAGCCGACGGTTCTGGCGAATGTGCCGGCCGACGCGCTCATCTTCAATGAGGAAACATTCGGTCCGGTGGCGCCGCTCATTTCCTTCGAGAGCGAGGATGAGGCGGTCCATCTCGCCAACGCCACGCCGTACGGCCTCGCCGCCTATTTCTATAGCCGCGACGTCGCCCGAGTGATCCGCGTCGCCGAGCGACTGGAGTTCGGCATGGTCGGCGTCAACGAGACCCTGATCTCGACCGAAGTCGCGCCCTTCGGTGGCGTCAAACATTCGGGTCTCGGACGCGAGGGATCGCGCTATGGCGTCGATGACTACATCGAGATCAAATATGTTTGTCTCGGCGGACTCTGATCATTCGATCTTGATGCGGCCATCGACGGCGGGCGCGATCGCGCCGGCTTTTTCGATGGCGTCGATGATGACATTCGTCAGCAGCGGGCCCTCGAGATCGCTGACAAGCGGTTTCCCGCGCATAAGGGCGACATAGCCGTCCTTTCCGCGCGCCAGGAAGTCGATGGTCGCAACCTTATAGAGCTTTGCGTCGACGAGCGGCTTGCCGCCGATCTTAATCGAAACCAGCCGCGAGCCAGGCACAGCGTCGCGCCGCACGACGATGCGGGCGCCGGAAATCTGAGCGAAGCGGCCGGCGTCCCTGTCGATGAGCCAGACGGCGTTTTCGAGCGTGGCGCGAAGATCGGCGCCTGTAAGCTCCAGCGTCACGAGCTGGTTGTTGAACGGCAGCTCTCTCGCAATATCCTTGCGCGTCAGTTTCGTCCCTGCAGCATAGTTGCGATTGCCGCGGATGCCGCCGCCGTTGATGATCGCGACGTCGGCTCCGGCGGCGGCGCGCATCGTGTCGGCGAAAAAATCGCCGATCGCCGTTTCCTGACCCCGCACGCTCGCCTTGCGGCTATCGAGCGGCGTCTTCGTCACGCCGATGTCGACGTCGAGCGCCTTGTCGACCGCCAATTGATATTGCGCAACGCGCGCCGAGATCGCGGGATCGGGCGAGACGTCCGCCGTGTCGATGACGTGAAATCTCGGCGTCCAGCGCTTTACCCCATCGTCGGCGATCCGCATCTCGACATCGATCGCGACGAGATTGACGCCGTCGGCCTGAGTCTCGCCGACGACGGCGCGCCCGTCATAAGCGACGAGAAGATTGTGATCATGACCGGACAAGACGATGTCGATCGGTCCGAGCTTCGCCAGACGCAGATCGTCCTGCCATTCCGAATGGGTGACGACGACGACAAGATCCGCGCCGGCGTCGCGCAGCGCCTGCGCCTCGCGCCTCGCCGTCTCGATCGCGGGCATAAGTTTCAGGGTTCCGGGACTGGATCGTCGCGCGGCCTCGTCGTCGGTCAGGCCGAAGATTCCGACTTTCACCCCCTCCACATCGATGATTTTGCTGTCAGCAAAGCCGGGCAGGGCTCGTCCGGAAGCGTCACGCAAATTGGCTGAGAGCAAAGCGAATTTCGCTTCGCCCATGCGCTGGCGAAAGACTGCTTCGCCGAAGTCGAACTCGTGATTGCCGGGCGTGAAGACGTCGATGCCCAGGCGGTTCAGCAGTTCGACGATATGCGCGCCCTTGTCGACGCTGGAGGTGAGCGACGGCGACAGCGTATCGCCGGCGTGCGCGACGATGACGTTCTTCCCTTTTGCGCGCTCGGCTTTCAGCCCGCCGGCGATGCGGGCGAAGCCGCCGCGTCCGTCCCGCTCGGACATCTCGTAGATGTCGCTGAAGACGACGAAAGTGAGGTTGACGACGCGCTCGGCGGCGCGAGCCGAAAGTGCGAGCGAAACGATCCCAAAGACTAAGAAAAGAAAGAAAACGGGACGATTCACAAATCGCGACATAGCCTCGCCTCACTCCGAAAGACGCGTAATTTGCCGCCGCTTGACGACGAGAGCAATACACCCGCGTCGCTCGCGTCGCGACTTCCCGGCAAGGGGGAGGTATGGCCGCCCTTCTCGCAAGCACGCTCACTTCATTCGGAAGCGGTTGCGCAAGGCGAGACCGAGCAGGAAGAGAAGCACAAGACCCAGGAAGGCTTGCGCGTTGCCCACCCACTTGGCGCTTGCGCTCAAATGCGCGCTTATCCACTTGTCGGGCTTATAGGGCAAGAACGAGATCAGATTCGTTGCGCTTACCTCGAATGCGTCCCCAAGGTCCATGGGTCCATCGTCGAGCGAGTCCGTTGTGGCGTAGATGATCGCTCCCGCGCAGAGAAGCGCGCCGAGCGAGACGAGCGGCCGGCCGATGCTCAGCCCATAGCCGCTAAAGAATTCATAGGCCCAGTTCGCGAACCAATCGATCGCCGTTTTCGCAATCGGCCGCTTGTGCAGTTCACGGCGCGCGCGCAATTCTTTTGAGAAGAGCGCCTGCTCCTCTTCGTGCTTCTTCAGTCGCTCCATCTCGGCCTTGAGACGGGCGTAAGCGTCGATTTGCTCGATGGCCGCGCTGCTGTCGACGGGCGGCTTTGGCCAGCTTATCAGCCGCCAGCTGGCTTCTTCGGGGAGAAAAGCGTCGCGAAAATCGGGCACGCGCGCGTTGAACGTCGCGAAGCTGAAATTGGCGCGGGACATGAGCTTGGCGCCTTTGAAGTCGGCGGCGCTTCGAAAAATCGAATCGAAGAAACTCACCCCGTTTGAGAATTGCGCTTTCGCGAAATTCGCGTCATGCAGGAAAACGGCGCTGTCGAAGCTGGCGCCGCGAAACACGGCTTCCGAGAAGTTTGCGTAATCGAGAAAAATCGCGTGCTGGAAAGACGCGACGGCGTTGAAATTCGAATTGGCGAAACTTAACAGGCTCGGAAAGATGAACCCGTCGAACCGCACATGACGTTCGAATTGAACGTAATGCAGAAGCGCCGCATAGACGGTATGTTCCCGGTTTGGCGGAACAACTTTCGTGTCTCCGGCGCGCCGCTCGAAGGCGGCGATGAAGGCTTGAAGTTCCTGTTCGTCATATGGGACGAGATCGGATTGATCAAACTTGAGATTTTCGGTGTAGCGCGCCATCGCGGCGCGCAACGACTCTTGAGTCTCCCTCGACAAGAACGTCACGCACCATCTGTTCCAGGCGCGACGGTTGCGTTGTGCAAGATCGCGATCGAATATTTCCGCCTCGCCACGCCCTCGCTGCTCCCCGTGGAGCGTCGCCATCAAATACCAAGGGTTCTCATTTGCGGGCTTTAGCGCGGGCTGAGGTTGATCCGTCATGGGAAAGACGCTTTCCAGAAACGCAGATTTCGCGGCTGGCGAAGCTTATCGGACATGGCGATGCGCGGGTAGAGCGGAGCAATAACGGCGTCTCCGCAAAATGAAACGGCGCCCGTAGGCGCCGCTTCGCGTCGTGTCAGGAGACAAAGCTTAGTAGTTGTAAGCGCGCTCGCCGTGATCGGTGATGTCGAGGCCTTCGCGCTCCTGATCCGGCGCCGGACGCAGGCCGATGATCACGTCGACGAGCTTGAAGAGGATCGCGGAACCGATGCCCGACCACAGCAGGGTCGCGACGACCGCGGTCGCCTGCGCCTTCATCTGCGCCATCATGTCATAGGTTCCGACGAAGTCTTCGAGGTTGGTGTAGTCGGTGATTCCGACGCCGCCGAGTTCGGGCGCGACCAGCAGTCCCGTCGCCAGAGCGCCGGTGATGCCGCCGATGCAGTGCACGCCGAAGACGTCGAGCGCGTCGTCGTAGCCCACCTTCTTCTTCACGAAGTCGACGAAGAAGAGGCAGATCGGCGACACCGCGAGACCAAGCACGATCGCGCCGATCGGACCCGCGAAGCCGGACGCCGGCGTGACCGCGACGAGTCCGGCGACCGCGCCGGTGATCAGGCCGAGGAGCGAAGGTTTGCCCTTGACCAGCCATTCGACGACCATCCAGGAGAGCGCCGCCGCGGCGGTCGCCACCATCGTGTTGATGAAGGCCAGCGTCGTCGCGCCATTCGCCTCGAGGTTCGATCCGGCGTTGAAGCCGAACCAGCCGACCCACAGCAGCGAGGCGCCGACCATAGACAGGGTGAGCGAATGCGGCGGCAGCGCTTCCTTGCCGTAGCCGATGCGCTTGCCGACGATGATCGCGCCGACGAGACCGGCGATGCCCGCGTTGATGTGCACCACGGTGCCGCCGGCGAAGTCCAGCGCGCCCTTGCCGGCGAGCCAGCCCACGGCGGCGTTGATTTCATCGATCTTCGCCTGCGCGGCCGCCTTAGCCGCTTCATCCGTCGCCGCGGCGAGCTGCGTCGCGGCGTCAACCAGCGCGTTCGGATCGGCGACGCCCCAGACCCAGTGGGCGATCGGGAAATAGATGATCGTCACCCAGAAGATCACGAAGAGCAGCACGGCCGAAAATTTCATGCGCTCCGCGAAGGCGCCAATGATGAGCGCCGGCGTGATCATCGCGAAGGTCATCTGGAACACGATGTAAGCGTATTCCGGAATCACGCGTCCCGGCGTGAACGTCGGCACGTTGGAAGAGGCCGTGACGCCCTTGAGGAACAGCTTGTTGAAGCCGCCAATGTAATTGCTCAGAGAGCCGCCGTCGCCGAAGGCGAACGAATAGCCGTAGAGCGTCCAGATGACGCCGACGAGGGCGACGATCGCGAAGGTCTGCGACAGGATCGACAGCATGTTCTTCGCGCGCACCAGGCCGCCGTAGAACAGCGCCAGGCCCGGGATCGACATCATCAGCACCAGGAGCGCTGAGGTCAGCATCCAGGCCGTGTCGCCAGGATTGGGCGTCGGGTCGTTTGCGGCCAAGGCGGGCGCCGTCGCCGCAACCGAAATCACCGCTCCCGCGATGATCGAAGCGACAGAGGCGCTTCGAGGCAAAAGAAGTTTCATGTGTGAGAGCTCCTGATTTTGCGGGGAGGCGATCAAAGCGCGTCGGCGTCGGTTTCGCCGGTGCGGATGCGGATGGCGCGTTCGAGCGGCGTGACGAAGATTTTTCCGTCGCCGATCTGGCCGGTGCGCGCGGTGTTGGAGATTGCCTGAATCACCTGTTCGACGAGGGCGGCGTCGACGGCGACCTCGATCTTCAGCTTGGGCAGGAAACTGATCGCATATTCTGCGCCGCGATAAATTTCGGTATGCCCCTTTTGACGTCCGTAGCCCTTGACTTCAGTCACGGTAAGGCCGTGCACGCCGATGTTGGTCAGCGCGTCGCGGACCTCATCGAGCTTGAACGGCTTGATGATCGCTGTCACGATTTTCATCTGCCAATCCTGTTGTT
>JBPFDX010000023.1:0-23242 GCA_051061385.1 Methylocystis sp. | reverse complement strand
TGGGTCGACCGAAGGCTTGCGCCCTCTGCGCGCCGGTGAGGGAAGGAACGGCTCAACGCGCTCCCACTCCTCACCGGCGTCAAATCCGTCGGGTAACGCTTGGTTTTCTTCTCAATGGCGGCCATCTTGGCGCGATTCGCTCGGGTCATGCGATCGCCAGCATCGATTCCGCTGTGGGGGATGACATGTATTTCTCGCGCATCGTTATGCTTTGCAGCCAGCGTCAGCGACAGCGGCGCGTTCATTCACGCCGCGGCGACGAATGCGCCCTCGTCGATAAACGCTCGTCCCCTCACCCCGCCGCGGTGATGCGCTCGATTTCCGCGCCGCAGCCTGAAAGCTTTTTCTCCAGCCGCTCGAAACCGCGATCGAGATGATAGACGCGGTTGATCGTCGTCTCGCCGCGCGCGGCGAGCGCCGCGATGACGAGCGAGACGGAGGCGCGCAGATCCGTCGCCATGACCGGCGCGCCGTCGAGATGATCCGCCCCCGTGACGATCGCCGTATCCCCTTCCAGCTTGATTTGGGCGCCAAGCCGCGCAAGCTCCTGCACATGCATGAAACGGTTCTCGAAAATCGTTTCGGTGATGCGCGAGACGCCCTTGGCGCGCGTCATCAGCGCCATGAACTGCGCCTGCAGATCGGTCGGAAAGGCCGGGAACGGCGCGGTCGTGACGTCGACCGAAGAAATGCCGGCGCCATTGCGCGTCACGCGCAGCCCCTCATTCGTCTCGGTCACGCTGGCGCCCGCTTCTTCGAGCACATCGAGCGCCGCCTGCAAGAGGTCGGCGCGCGCGCCGGCGAGCATAACGTCGCCGCCCGTCATCGCCACCGCCATGGCGTAAGTGCCGGCCTCGATGCGATCTGGCATGACGGCGTGCCGCGCGCCGTAGAGCGAACCGACGCCCTCGATCTCGATCGTCGATTGCCCGGCGCCCTTGATGCGCGCGCCCATTTTTATCAGGCAGTCGGCGAGATCGACGACTTCCGGCTCCCGAGCAGCGTTGCGCAATACAGTGGTTCCGCGCGCCAGCGACGCCGCCATCAGCGCCGTGTGGGTGCCGCCGACCGTCACCTTGGGGAAATTGATCTCGGCGCCGATGAGGCCGTTCTTCGCCGAGGCGACGACATAGCCGTTCTCGATGTCGAGTTTGGCGCCGAGCTTTTCGAGCGCCATGAGCAGAAGATCGACCGGGCGCGTGCCGATGGCGCAGCCGCCGGGCAGCGAGACGCGCGCTTCTCCGCAGCGCGCGAGCAGCGGCGCGAGCACCCAGAAGCTCGCGCGCATGCGCGAGACGAGATCATAGGGCGCGGTGGTGTCGACGATCTCGCGTGCGGTGAGATGAACCGTGCGGCCCGCGTCAATGGACTCGCCGGTGCGTCTGCCGGCGATGGCGTAATCGACGCCATGGTTGCCGAGGATGCGCTCGAGCAGCGTGACGTCCGCGAGCAACGGCATGTTGGCGAGCGTTAAGGTCTCGCGGGTCAGCAGCGACGCGATCATCAGCGGCAGAGCGGCGTTCTTCGCGCCGGAGATGGGGATCACGCCATTGAGCCGGGTTCCGCCGACGATCTTGATCTTGTCCATCACCCCTCGCTGTCGGTTTTCGGGTCCCGGCCGTCTTTCGTCTGCGCCGGGGCCCGCTGCGCGCGCTCCCGCGCCTTGCGGCGGGCGAGATTGGCGCGCAATGCGGCCGCCAGCGCCGCTTTCTTCTTCGGCGCCCCGCTAGGCTTCGGGCCAAAATCCGCCCCTTTTGGGGCGCGCTTTCGCCGCTCGTCGTCCTCTTCCATCGCCGCTCGGCGTTCCTTCGCGAAACTTCCGTGAATCTAGGGTGTTGCGGGCCGCTTCACATCGTGCGGACGGCGAGCGTCGCGTTGATTCCCCCGAAGGCGAAGGAATTCGAAAGCGCGACGCGAATCGGCATTTCGCGCGCGACATTCGGAATCGCGTCGACCTCGCATTTGGGATCCGGCTCGAGAAAATTGATCGTCGGCGGCGCGATCTGATCGCGCAGCGCGGAGATCGTCACGACGAGCTCCAGCCCGCCGCTCGCGCCCAGCGCATGGCCGTGCACGGGTTTCGTGGAGGAAACCGGCGGCGGCCTGTCGCCGAAGACGGCGCGCATGGCCTGCGATTCGGTGATGTCGTTGGCGTAGGTGGCCGTGCCATGGGCGTTGAGATAGTCGACGTCGCCGGGCTCCAGTCCGGCGCTTTCGAGCGCAAGCCGCATGCAGCGCGAGGGGCCTTCGACGTCGGCGCGCAGCGGATCGAAGGCGTCGCTCGTCGTGCCATAGCCGGCGAGTTCGCAGAGCGGCGTCGCGCCGCGCGCTTGCGCGCCTTCCAGCGTCTCCAGAATGAAGACTGCGGCGCCTTCGCCGAGCGTCATCCCGTTGCGCTTCTGCGAGAAGGGCCGGCAGAGATCGGGCGTCAGAACGCGCAGCGCCTCCCAGGAGCGAATCGAACCATTGATCACGCAGGCTTCGGCGCCGCCGGCGATGGCGCGGTCGGCGCGGCCGGCGCGCAACATTTCAAAGGCTTCGCCGATCGCCTGAGTCGCCGAGGAGCAGGCGGAGGCGAGCGCGAAGGTCGGCCCCTTGGCGCCGTAGCGCATGCCGAGAGTCGTCGGCGCGGCGCTCGGGATGAGACGCGGCACGGTCAGCGTGTCCGGACGGCCGTCGAGCTTATATTCCTGATAGGCGTTGTTATCGATCGTCGTGGCGCCGCCGATGCCGGTGCCGATGATGACCGCCGTGCGCGGCCCGCCAACCTGCTTGCGCTCGAATCCGGCCTGCGCGAGCGCTTCGTCGGCGGCGACGATGGAGAATTGCGTAAAGGGATCGCAGTAGGGAAGCAGCTCGGCTTCGAGATAGGCTGCCGGATCGAAATCCGGAACCTGCGCCGCGATTCCAATTCGTCCGGTGAAGGCGCGCTGCAGCTTCACCGGCCGCACGCAGGAGACGCCGTCGCGCGCCGCGCGCCACAGCGCCGCCGCGCCGACGCCGGCGGCCGAGACCGCGCCCATTCCAGTAATGACGATTCTGCGCGCGGCGCTCGGTTGCGGCATCAGCGTTCAATCCCTCTTTGTTTCAATCACGCGCCGCCGCGCGCCGATTTGAAAACCCATTCCAGGTTTAATGATGCGCGCGCGCCGGCGTCAAACAGCCGAGGCGGATGAACCCGGCGCTCTCCGGGGGCGCGCGCAAGCGACTGTCTTTCCTCGCTACTTGTTTTTAGCCGAGCAGCTTATTCAGCTCGGCGCGCAAACCATCGGCGACGTCTGGCCTAGCCAGCCCGAACGCCACATTGGCCGCGAGAAACCCAAGCTTGGAGCCTGTGTCATAAGTGCGGCCGTCGAAGCGCACGGCGTGGAAGGGCCGCGTTTTGGCGAGATGAATCATGGCGTCGGTGAGCTGGATCTCGCCGCCGGCGCCCTTCTCATGCTTTTCGAGCATCGCGAAGATTTCCGGCTCGAGTATATAGCGGCCCGAAATGATGAAATTGCTCGGCGCCGTTCCCTGCGGCGGCTTCTCCACCATGCCGGTGATTTCGAACGTCGCGCCGTAATCCTTGCCGCGCGCCACAATGCCATATTGGTGCGTTTCTTCCGGCTTCACTTCCTCGACGGCGATGATGTTGCCGCCATGCCTTTCGTAAGCCGCGACCGCCTCGGCGAGACAGCGCGCCGTCTTGCCCGGGGCGGGAAGCGTGATCATGTCGGGCAGCAGCACCGCGAAGGGCTCGTCGCCGATGATGTCGCGCGCGCACCACACCGCATGGCCGAGGCCAAGCGGCGCCTGCTGGCGCGTGAAGCTGGTCGCGCCGGCGGCCGGCAGGTCCGACATCAGAGCTTCATATTCCTTTGACTTGTTGCGGCGACGCAGCGTGTCTTCGAGTTCATAGGCCATGTCGAAGTGATCTTCGATGGCCGCCTTGCCCCGCCCCGTGACGAAAACGAAATGCTCGATTCCCGCCTCTCGCGCTTCATCGACGACATGCTGCACGACCGGGCGATCGACAACAGTGAGCATCTCCTTGGGCACGGCCTTGGTCGCCGGCAGGAACCGCGTGCCGAGGCCAGCGACAGGGAAAACAGCCTTGCGAATGCGTTTGTTCATGGAGAAGCCCGTTGAGAGTTGACGGCGGAGGGGTCATAGCGGCGATTCGATCTGGAAGCGACTCCCCGAGGACCGGCGAACGGCGTCTTGAAACCGCGGCGTTTAGCACGATTTGGCCTTTTCGTAGAGGTCACGGCGGTGGACGCAAAGGATGCCGGGCGTTAGGCGAATGACGGCGTTGGGCGCCGAACATATGAGAGGAAGATTGCTGCATGACGGTTCTGGTTACGGGCGGCGCCGGCTACATCGGCAGTCATACGGTTCTCGAACTGCTCGACGCCGGCGAGCCTGCTCCCGTCGTGCTCGACGATCTTTCGACGGGTTTCCGCTGGTCGGTTCCCGATGGGGCGCCGCTCGTCGTCGGCGATTTCGGCGACGAGAGTCTCGTTTCGGATTTGATCGCGCGCCACAACGTCGATGAGATCATCCATTTCGCCGCAAAGATCGTGGTCCCCGACTCCGTCGCCGATCCGCTTGGCTATTACCTCAACAATACGGCCAAAGCGCGTACGCTGCTCGCAACGTCGGTGGCGCGCGGCGTGAAGCGATTCATCTTTTCCTCGACCGCCGCCGTCTACGGCGATCCGCTGCATAATCCGGTGACCGAAGACGAGCCGCTGAAGCCGGTTTCGCCCTATGGGCGATCTAAACTCATGGTCGAGTGGATGCTCGAGGATACGGCGCGCGCCCATGGCCTCGCCTATGTCGCGCTGCGCTATTTCAACGTCGCCGGCGCCGATCCGAAGGGACGTTCGGGACAGTCGACGCCGAACGCGACGCATCTCATCAAGGTGGCCGTGCAGGCGGCGCTGGGCCTTCGACCGAAACTGCAAGTGTTTGGCGATGATTACCCGACGCCGGACGGCACATGCGTGCGCGACTATATACAGGTCACCGACCTCTCGCGCGCGCATCTCGACGCTTTGCGCTATTTGCGCGACGGCGGCGCCAATCTCACGGCGAACTGCGGCTATGAGCGCGGCTTTTCCGTTCTCGAAGTGATCGAATCAGTGAAGCGGGTCTCCGGCGTCGATTTCGACGTCGAAATGGCGCCACGACGGCAGGGCGACCCGGCGGCGATCGTCGCGGCCAACGAGCGAATCCGCCGCACGCTCGGCTGGACGCCGCAATATGACAACCTCGACGAAATCGTGCGCCAGGCGCTCGAATGGGAAAAGCGTCTGATGGCGCGCGGCGTCTGATAGAGATCCGGATTCCCAAAACTTAAGCGATAGACGAAGTTTCCATTGCCGTCGCTGCCGCGCGATGATAGTTAAGCAAATGCCTAAGCGTTCGGAGCGCCTCGATCTCATGTTCTCCGCGCTCGCCGACCCGACGCGGCGCGCGATGATCGAGCGACTGTCGCGCGGGCCGGCGAATGTCAGCGAATTGGCGAAGCCGCTCAAAATGTCGCTCCCTGCGGTCATGCAGCATTTGCAGACGCTGGAGCAAAGCGGCCTGGTGACGAGCCGTAAGATCGGACGCGTGCGCACCTGCCGCATTCAGCCGAAGCGGTTTGACGCCGCGCAGGCGTGGCTCGCCCGCCAGCGTTCGGAATGGGAAGCGCGTTTCGACCGGCTGGACGCGTTCCTGGAGAAAAGCGAGGAAAAGGATGAATCATCAAAGCCTCGATCTTGAGATTTCCCGTTTCCTGAATGTTCCCCGCGCGCGCGTCTGGCGCGCCTGGGCGGATCCGGCGCGGCTGAAGGAATGGTGGTGCCCGCGGCCCTGGACGACGGACGTTCGCGCCTTCGATTTTTATCCCGGCGGGGCGTTTCACACCTTCATGCGCGGACCGGACGGCGGCGAAAGCGACAATCCTGGCTGCTTTCTCGATATTGCGCCGCAGGAACGCATCGTCTTCACGTCGATGCTGCGCGGCGGCTGGCGTCCCGCCTCGCCCTGGCTCGCCTTTACGGCGGTCCTGACCATGGCCGACGAGGGGGCCGGCACGCGTTACGTCGCGCGGGTGATGCATAGGGACGACGCCGAGCGCCGGCGCCATGAAGAGCTTGGATTTTTTGACGGCTGGGGCACATGCATCACCCAGCTCGAGGAAGCCGCGCAAAGAATCGCCTGACGCGGGACGTCCTCCGGCGTGCGCATGATGGAATTTTTTTATGATCCGCGCCGTGCTAAAGAAGGCGCGCACGGTCCCGTAGCTCAGCAGGATAGAGCAGCGGTTTCCTAAACCGAAGGTCAGGGGTTCGAATCCCTTCGGGACCACCAATAGACCAAATACGTGATGGCCTCGCAGACGATCAACGCCAGCCCCTAGAACAGCGACGCGCCGGCTGCGACTCGGGCGGTTGCCAACGAAACGAATCAACAGGACTTTCGATGACGGAAAGAGGCGAAGCAAACGACACCGCCGCCAAGAGCCCCCGCCGCAGCGTTCGCATCGTGGCTAATCTTATTGTGATCGCGCTATGCCTGCTTATGGTGGAAGCGGGTTTTACTTTGTACTATTACCGAGCTGAAGGCAGGCTGACCGATCCGCAAACACGTGAAGAAGCGCACAATACGTTTGTGGCGCAAATGGGCTCGAATACGAATGTCAGATGTCGCTACATGGACACGGTCTACCCGCACCCCTATCTGACCAACGTTCACGTCGACAATCCGCCGTGCGAGAACACGAAATTCGAGTTAAACAACATCGGGCTGTTTGGACGTGATTTCCCTTACAAGAAGCAGGCCGACGCCTTTCGCATCATGATCAGCGGCGGCTCGGTAGCCGCCATGTTTGGCCAATTGCATAAAGACAAGCCAAGATTCCTAGAGGAAGAACTGAATAACTGTTATGTTCCTCCGAACGGGCAGAAAATCTTCGAAGTCTACAATGGCGCTGATGGCGGCTGGAAGCAGCCGCAGCAAGCCATCATGACGCTTCTTTTCGGCGAAGTTTTCGACGGCGTTGTGACGCTCGAAGGCTTCAATGAAAAAGACATGTTGCTCGAGAAATGGACGTCCTGGTCAAAGCGATTTGAATGGCCGTCGAACAACTTCATTCTCGTGAACCCCATGGCGTCCGGCAGCTATTTGCAGCTCCTCGGCGGCGCGGCGCTCAACTCCTTTTATTCGCTCTATTCCAGCACGCCGCTCTTGCGGTCGTCGAACGCGATATACTTTTTTGTCGACGCGGCCCGCGCGAAACTTAACGACTCGCTCGTGAAAAACATGGCGTCGTTGCATAAATCGCATCTGACGATTTTCTCGGTTCCCAAGGAGTGGAGCTCTGACCAGGTTTTCGAATACAACCTGGATCAGTACAAGAAATATTTCAAAACCACCGCCGCCCTGGGCCAGGCGCAGGGCGCAAAAGTCGTCTTCTTCATTCAGCCATCGCCGGTATACGGCAAGACGTTGACCGAAGAGGAAAAGGGCGTGGTCGGCGATCTGAGCTACAAGGACCTCTATCTCAAGATGACCGACACGCTGCTCAAGCTGAAACAGGATGGGATCGCCATCCACAGCCTGCTGGACGTCTTTTCCGGAATTCCAGAAACGATCTACGCAGACCATATTCACTTTTACGCCGACCCGGCCACGGGAGAAAGCGTCGGCAATCGCATGATCGCCAAGGCGATCGCCGCCCGGCTCGCTGACGAATGGCGGTTCGAAAGAAAATGCGCCGATTGACGCGCGCGCTCAGCGCGTCGTCGGGAAAGACTGCAGCACCGATTCGATCGGCCCCGAATCCACCGTCATGCCGCCATTGAACGGATTGTCCATTGCGGCGATCAAGAACACGACGGATCCCATGAAGAGCGCCATAGCGCCGCTGAGGATCAGATGGACGTGGAACTCCATGTCGAAAATGCTGACGAGGCCAAGCAACAGAAATCCGCCGAGACACATCACCCACCAGAGCTCCTTTGGAATGCCGCCGTCGCCGGCGGCGATCAGATAGCGGCGATGCTCCACAAGCGCGTTCAGACGGGTGAACGTCTCGGCCTGAATGATTTCCTCGCTTTTGAGCTTGGGCTGAAAGTTCATGACCTGACCGAATAGCGCGGCCAGTCCAGGCGAACGCGCATGGGGGTCGGGTGGGACATTAGGCGGCGGATGTAAGGCGTCGATCGCCTCGTGCGCGTAGCTGCGAAGCTTTTCCTGAAGCTCGCCGCGGGTCGGCTGCGGAAACCCCTCGAAATCCTGATGCAGGGCGGCGATCGTCAGCGCCTCCTTTGAGATGACGTCGCCGACTGCGGAGAAGTCCTGATAGGCCTCAACCGCGAGCAAGCCGAGCAGAATCCCGTATAGCGTGGCAAAAGAGGCCAGCGTCAGGCCGACCATCTCATTGGCGTTGCGGCGGCCATGAATCCATTGGTGGGCGAAGCGGTGAAAAAGAAGCACCGCCAGCCAGGTCACGGCGAGGGAGCCCAGGCAGAACAGCAGAGCCATTTGCATGACGGAGAGATGCTTGAAGAGTTGCGGCACCGGCGCCTCCTTCCTGGGCGGCATTAGCAAACGCCGGCGGCGAATTGTCAAAGGCCCTATCGATTGGCGAGCCACAAGATCAGACTGATGACGACGCTCAGAACGAGCGACGTGGCGAGCGGAAAATAGAATTTGAAATTGCCGCGCTCGACGACGATGTCGCCCGGCAAGCGTCCAAGGCCATACCGCTCGCCGACCAGCCAAAGAACGCCGACGCCTGCCAGAACGAGCCCAGCGACGATGAGAAACTTGGCCATGTCGGATCCCCTGCCCTCGCGTTCATGATCGCGTCGCGTCCAGCACTGCTATCTCGTGCATCTGAGTGAAATCGCCAGCGGATCGGCATCGCGTTCAGCGCCGCCGTTTCAGGTGACATATTGTCGCGAAGCCAGGAATCGCGGGCGTTTTGCTTGACCGGGCGCCGCGTCGAAGTTTACCTGCCGACGAGGGTTCGAACTTGAATTCGGTTTTCGCCTGCGGCGAACCGACGCATTCGAACTGACGGCGCATGGCGCGCCTCTTGCGGAAGCCTGTTGGAGACGCAGGCCGCGCGACGTTTCGCAAAACACTCGTCTCGTTTGAATGTCGCTCCTGATGCGATCGCCGGCGCGCAGCGGTTGCGTGCGACTAAGAGGGTTTGATGAGGCCTGATCACATTTATCTCGCCATGACCATGGTCAAGCACAGCACGCTGGCTGGCGCTTGCATCTATGCGTTCAAGATTGCCTCGTTTGTCGTCAAAGCGATGTAATTTCACGCGCCGTTGCGCCGGGGCCGCCCTTCGCGCATAAACCTTCCGACGCATCGATGCGGCGGAGGGGCGCAAGTTCATGGCGGCGATTGACGGTCCGAGGGTGCAGGCGCGTTCCGGCAAGCCAAAGCAGCTTGTCGTTTTTCTACACGGATATGGCGCCGACGGCGCCGATCTCATCGAGATCGGCCGCCAATGGCGCGCCTTCCTTCCCGACGCCGAATTCGTCGCGCCGCATGCGCCGGAGCGATGCTCGGCGTCGCCGACCGGACGACAGTGGTTTCCGCTCACGATGCGCGATCCGGAAGAGCGCTGGCGCGGCTGCGTCGCGGCGCGTCCGACGCTCGACGCCTTTCTCGACGCCGAACTCGACAAGCGCGGAATGAACGACAGCGCGCTGGCGCTCGTCGGCTTCAGCCAGGGCACGATGATGGCGCTGCACACCGGACTGCGCCGCAAGCGCGCGCCGCGCGCGATCCTCGGCTATTCGGGAATTTATGTGCTCGGGCCGGCGCAGCCCGGCGAAGAGCCGGCAGCCCATGAGAAGCCCCCCGCGGTCCTCCTCGCGCATGGCGAAGAAGACGAAATCATCCCCGTCGAGGCGCTGCTGATGTCCGCCAACGCGTTGGCGGATGCAGGCGTGCCGACGCAATGGCATCTCTCGGCGCGTCTCGGCCATGGCATCGACGAAACAGGACTGATCCACGGCGCGCTGTTCCTCGCGCAGTCCTTCGGCGTCGCCGTCGAATTCCGCCGGCGCTGACGGGCCCTTTGCCGCCGCGGGCGGACGACCTGTTCCCTCATCACGCAAAACGAACCCGCGTTTACGCGCCTTCCAGCCCCGCCTCCGCGCCGGCTGGCTCCATCGCCGGCTCGAGTTCGATGGGCGCGCGGCGCACCGCGCGGCGCGTCACCGGCCGATAGAGCTGCTTCGTCGCCTCGACGATATGAACGCCGCCGCCCGGCAGTGAGAACCGGCCGGCGATGCGCTCAAATGCGGGCGCCGAGCGCAGCAGCGAAGCGCGCTGGAACGGCGGCACATACAGCGCCTCATCCCAGTAGAGCGGCAGGAATTGCGCCTCCTGCAGCAATTGCTGCAGCTGGCCGCGCGAGTAGGGATGGCCCTGTCCGAAGGGCGTCGTGTCGACGCGCGCCCAAAGTCCTGTGCGGCTCGGCGCGACGATCAGCACCCGTCCGCCGGGCGCGAGAATGCGCCAGACCTCTTCGAGCAGATCATGCGGGTGCTCGTCGGTCTCGAGCGCATGCACGATCAGGATGCGATCGATGCTGGCGTCGGGCAGCGGCGTCATCGACGGCTCCACGAGAGCCGTGGCGGAACGCCCGTCGAGCGGCCAATGAACCACGCCCTGCGTGGCCGGCATGAAGGCGAGAACGCGCTGCGCCTTCTCGCGAAAACCGTCGAGGTACGGCGTGGCGTAACCGAGGCCGAGCACGCGCAGCCCCGCATGATCCTGCCAGCGGGCGCGCACCAGCCGCGACACCAGGCGCCGCGCCACCTCGCCAAGCGCCGTATCGTAAAAGGCGCGCAAATCGACGACGTCGAGCATGGCGTCGATCATCGACGCAATCGGCGACGCGCGCAAGGCGCGCCGCCTCGCCGTTCCTGCGTCGCCGCCACGTTTTCCGGCGGCGCGCATCTGTGATAAACGACGGCCCGAGAAGAGGATGCCCCATGGCGCTGGAAGTCGCGCAATTCATCTGCCTGAACGACAATTTCGGCCTGCTCGCGCATGAGCCCGAGTTAGGCGCGACCGCCAGCATCGATGCGCCCGACGGCGAAGCGATCGCCAATGAGGCCGACCGACGCGGGTGGCGGCTGACGCATCTGCTGCTGACCCATCACCACGCCGACCATGTCCAAGGGACGCAGACGCTCAAGGCGCGCTTTCCGCACATGAAAGTCATCGGCGCCGCCAAGGACGCGCATCGCCTCCCGCCGCTCGATCAGGCGGTTGTAGAGGGCGACGTGGTCGAAGTCGGGGAGACGCGGGCGCGCGTGATCGAAACGCCCGGCCACACGCTTGGACACATCGCCTATCGCTTCGTCGAGGATGAGATCCTGTTCGTCGGCGACACGCTCTTCTCGCTTGGCTGCGGCCGCGTTTTCGAGGGCACCATGGACATGATGCGCCTCACGCTCGAAAAGCTCGCCAACCTGCCCGGCGAGACCATGGTCTATTGCGGCCACGAATATACGCAGGCCAACGCGAAATTCGCGCTCACCGTCGATCCCGACAATTCAGTGCTGCGCGAGCGGGCGCAGACGGTCGCCGAGTTGCGCAAGGACGGAAAGTTCACGCTGCCGACGACAATCGCGCTCGAAAACGCCACCAACCCCTTCCTGCGAGTCGAGGATCCGAACGTGAAGGCCGCGATGGGCATGCCGGACGCCAATCCCTTCGCCGTCTTCGCCGCGATGCGCGAGCGCAAGAACTCTTTCGCCGCATGACAAACGCGCTTCTGACCGATGAGGTCGTGCGGCTTCTGAACCTCTCCCCGCACCCGGAGGGCGGCTTCTACCGACAGACCTTTCGCGACCCCCTGCCCGTCAACGGCCGCCGCGCCGCCTCGACGGCGATCTACTATCTGCTCCCCGGCGGCGAAATATCTCACTGGCATCGGGTCGACGCCGCCGAAGTCTGGCACTTCTATGCGGGCGCCGCCCTGGAGCTTAAGGTCGGGGCGCAGGACGCGCCGACCGAAATCCTGCGCCTCGGCGCCGACCTCGCGGCGGGCGAGCGGCCGCAAGCCGTGGTTCCTGCAGGCGTATGGCAGTCGGCGAAGAGTATGGGCCGTGGACCCGACGAATGGACCCTCGTCGGCTGCACTGTCGCGCCCGGGTTCGAATTCGCCGGTTTCGAACTGGCGCCGGCGGATTTTTCGTCCGACTTTTCGGCCTGAACGCAATGGCTTCGGCCTTTTCGGGGCTTTGACCCACCCGTCGGATAGTGTATCGGGTCGCAGACAATAACGAGGAAATGCTCGAATGTGCTGGAGTGGAGAGGCGTCAATGGTGTTGGCGGCGACGGGGATCGCCGGCGCGGCCTATTCGGCGCTCAAGAAGGATCCCGAACCGCTCGCTCTGTGGGTCTGCCTTCTCTATTTCGCCAGCATGGAGTCGCTTCAGGCCGTCGCCTATACGGTCCTGAACCAATGCGACTCGCCACTCAACCAATTGATGACCATGTTCGGTTATCTACACATAACGTTCCAGCCGTTCTTCATTAACGCCGTCGCGCTCTATTTCATGCCCAAGGACAGCGCCCGCATCATCGCGCCCTGGGCCTATTTCGGCTGCTTCGTCGCGGCCATCGCCATGCTGCTGCAGCTTTATCCATTCGCCTGGGCGGGTCACTGCGCCGCCGGACGGCCGTTGTGCGGCGACGTGCTCTGCACCGTGCGCGGCGAATGGCACATCGCCTGGCTGCTGCCGACGAACGGCATCGGCAACTCCATGGTCGACAACGCCTATCTCGGGCGCGGCTACATCGAATATCCGCTGATGGCCTTCTACATCCCGTCGCTTTACGGCAGCTGGCGCTTCATCCTGTTCTCCTGGCTTGCCGGTCCGTTTCTGGCCGGCCTGACGACCAGCAACATCAATGAATGGCCGGCGGTCTGGTGCCTGTTCTCGATCGGGCTCGTGCTCGCCATCATCAAGACGCCGCTGCGGTATCACCTGCATGTCGGCGATCCGTGGTGGATGATGCTTTACAAGTGGTGGAAGCGGCGGAGAGCGGCCATAGCCGCGCCCGCGCTGCCGGCGGAGCCGCCGGCGCTGATCGCCGAAGTCAAAGAGCCGGCGGAATAGTCAGTCCTTGGCGTTGACGACGCCGCCGACGAGATTCTCGGCGAGCAGCGACTCGGTGGTCAATCCCGCGGACAGAGGCGCGCGCTGCGCGCCGGACTCGAGCGCGGCGAGATATTCGCGGCGGGCGGTGACCGCCGCGTCCCAACTCACGGCGCAGAACGACAGAGCTTCGCCCGGCCGCAGTTGCGCGAGCCGGCCGAGATCCGCGCCGATCACCGTCGCGATCTTGGGATAGCCGCCCGTCGGCTGACGGTCGGCCATCAGGGCGAGCGGCGCGCCGTCGCCGGGAATCTGGATCGCGCCCATGGCGACGCCGTCCGAAACGATGTCGTGACCGCGCAGGCTGTGGATCGCCGGACCCTCGAGTCGATAGGCCATGCGGTCGCTGCGCGCGCCAATCCGCCAGCGCGCGGCCAGAAAGGCCTCGACCTGATCGGGGGCGAAATAATCGTCCTGAGGTCCAAGGAGCAGGCGGATCGGCGCGCCGCTCGACGCCAGCCAGGGCGCCGACAAGGCCAGCGGGTCGGGGGGCGGCGGTCCGGTCTCCGCGAACAGCAAGGCGTCGCCAGACGCCAGGGGCTTGGGCCCGAGTCCGGATCGGGCGTGGGTCGCGCGCGAGCCGAGGGTGGGCGCAAGGCCGAGCGTTCCGCCCACGGCGACATAGCACCAGGTCCCGGAACGGCCGGCGCGCAGCGCCAGCCGCGCGCCTGGAGGAAGGGCGAGCAGGCAGGTGGAGGGCAGCCGCCGGCCATCGAGCCGAATGTCGAAATCGCCGCCAGCGACGGCGACGCACAACGTCGCGCCTTCCGCCCGCAGGGTCGCGCCGCCGAGCGAGACTTCGATCGCGCTGTCGGCGCCAGCGGCGCGCGTCGCGGCCAGATAGGCGCCAAGGTCCATGGGCCCCGCCGGCGTGACGCCATAGCGCGACTGTCCGAAGCGGCCCTCGTCCTGAATGGTGACGCCAGGCCCGGCGGCGTCGATAAGCAGCCGCGCGGTCATGACAGCATCTCCCGGCGCGCCACCGTTTCGCCCGCCAGGGCGCGGGCGTCGAGCATCCGAAAGGTCTCGGCGTCGATCGGCTCGAAGCGCACCGCGTCGCCCGGCGCGACGAGAAAAGGCGGGTCGCGCCGCAGCGAGAACATGCGCTCAGGCGTGCGCCCGACGACATACCAGCCGGTCGGCATCGGATTGGAGGCGATGAGCGAGAGCGCGCCGCCGATCAGCGCCGCGCCGGGCGGCGTCGGTCCGCGCGGGCTGACGCGCCGGGGAATCGCCAGCCCCTGCGGCAGTCCGCCGAGATAGCACCAGCCCGGCGCGAAACCGTACATATAGGCGCGGTACTCTGCGCTCGCGTGCGACTTTGCCAGCGACTGCGCGGAGCACCCGAGCTGCGCGGCGGCCTCGCCGATATCCTCGGCGAGCTCAGGATCGTAGCAACAGGGAACGGTCCAGCGCACGGCGGGCTGACGCGCCTGAGCCTCCGCGTCGACGATTTCGATCAGTCCCTCGATCAGCGCGACCAGGGCGTCGCGTGAGATTTCGAGCGGCTCATAGCGCACAAGGAGCGCGCGATAGGTCGGTGTGGTTTCGCGCAGTCCTTGCGGCGGCGCGGCGCAAAGACGCGCGTCCAGCGCCAGCACGCGCGCATTGACCTCGGGGTCGACGACGTCGCCGAACTCGACTGACAGCGCCGCCTCGCCGCAGTCGAGAAAGCGCGGCGTCTTATGGTTCATTGCGGTCAGACTCCCGCGAAGGCGCGTAGCTCCCAGCCGTCGCCTTCGAGGGCCGCGCGAAGATTTCGTGCCATTTCAACCGCGAGCGGCGTATCGCCGTGAACGCAGACCGAGTCGATCTGAGTCGGCAGGAGCTTGCCGCTGGCGGTCCTCAGCCCCCCATGGGCGAGCATGTCGCGCACCCGCGAACAGGCTCTGTCGATATCCTCGATGACGGCGCCTTCCTGCGATCTCGGCTGCAGTCTGCCGTCGTCCATATAGGCCCGGTCCCCGAAGACTTCATTCACGACGCGCAGCCCCGCGTCCGCGCCAGCGCGCGTCTGCTCCGACAGGGCGATAGCGAGCAGCGCGAGCGACGCATCGACGCCGCGGACAGCACGGGCGATGGCGTTCGCGACGTCGGCGTCGCGCTCGGCGATATTGGCGAGCGCGCCATGCGCCTTCACATGCGTGATCCGATGTCCGCTCAAGACGGCGAGCGCTTGCGCCGCGCCGAGCTGATAAGCGACCGCGCGCTCGATTTCCCGCGCGCTCATCGGCAAGGTGCGTCGGCCGAATCCCGCAAGGTCCGGAAAGGCGACATGGGCGCCGACGGCCACTCCTCTTTCTACCGCGCGTGCAAATGTCGTCGCCATGATGTCGGGGTCGCCGGCGTGGAAGCCGCAAGCGACATTCGCGCTCGTGACGATGTCGAGCATGGCGTCGTCGTCGCCCATGCGCCAGCGCCCGAAACCCTCCCCGAGATCGGCGTTAAGGTCGATGGCGCGGGAGACGGCGTTCATGGCGCTCGGGAGTTCGCCTCTGGTTGCGAAATGCGAGATTGGCTGAACGCCGCCTCGACGGCAATGCGCCCGCGGGTTCTGCGGGCAGGATCTTCACGCCTGAGGGTGTCGTCGAGGCCCAGCTTGCCTACCCGTGAGAGGCCGATCCGGAGCGGGGAAGATCGACACGATCCCGAACAAATAGGGCGCTGCGGCGCTTGACAAAGACTGTCCCCTTTGGTGAAGCTGTATCGCGGCGAAGCCGGAAAAAAGAGCCACTGGCTGGCGCAAACGTGGGAGGAAAATATGCAGTATCTGATCCCGGGACTCATGCTCGCAATCGTTGTCGGCGGCGCGATCGCTGCGATGAAGATTGGCAAGTAAGTAAAAGAAAACGGGGCGTTTTACGTCCCAACGGTCCGTTGGCGGGCAGCAGCCTGACGTGAGCGTCGGCGTTATGCGCCAACGGACTGAGCTGATCTAGCTCAGCTCTCGTTCGCCTTGGGCGGCGATCTCTTCTCTCCATTCAATTATTTCTACTCCGCCGCCAGCTCCTGCTGCGACGGGAATGCGATTTCTACCAGCGTGCCCTCATTGTGACGGCTCTTGATGCTGAATGAGGCGTGGTTCGCTTCGATCAAGGCCTTTGTCAGCGGCAGTCCAAGTCCCGTTCCGCTTGCCTTGCGCGCGGTGTCGACCTGTCGGAACGGCTCCAAGGCGGTTGCGACATCCGCTTCCGACATGCCGATCCCGGTGTCCTTGACGCGAAGGACGACCGACCCGGCTTCGGTTAGCGCGCTCGACACGATGACCTGCCCGCCAGGCTCGTTGAACTTCACAGCATTTGAAAGAAGATTGAGAAGAATCTGCCTGAGTGAACGCGCATCGGCGCGCAGCGGCGGCAGTTCCTGCGCGAGCGCGAGTCGCATCACGACGCGCCCGCGATTGGCCTGCGCCTGCATGATCGACGCGCATTCGGCGATAACCGCATTGGCGTCCACCCGAGAGAAGGAAAGCTCCATCTTGCCGGCTTCGATCTTGGAAAGATCCAGAAGATCGTTAACGAGCGACAGGACATGCTCGCCGGAAGCGTGAATGTCTTTCAGATACTCCTTGTAGCGCGGCGAGCCGATCGGCCCGAGACGCTCCTCCATCATCACTTCCGCAAAGCCGATGATCGCGTTCAGCGGGGTGCGAATCTCATGCGACACGCGCGTCAGGAAATCGGATTTCGCCGCATTGGCGCTTTCGGCGGCAAGCCGGGCCGCTTCGAGCGCCTGGTCGTCCGGCACTTCGCCCTGAGGCGCATCGGCAAAAACCACGATCACTGATTTTCCATCGAGTGAAAGCCGCCGCAGCGTCATCTCTACCGGAGAGCCGCCGCCCGGCGCCGCCGGCGCG
Organism: Methylocystis sp.; assembly: GCA_051061385.1. Taxonomy (GTDB): domain Bacteria; phylum Pseudomonadota; class Alphaproteobacteria; order Rhizobiales; family Beijerinckiaceae; genus Methylocystis. Next base: position 6,208 of record JBPFDX010000023.1, on the reverse strand, counting down.
ACAGACAGTCGGCCGCTCGCGCTCGGTTCGGCCTCAAGAAAATGCTGAACCAATAACTGTGCGTCGGAGGGGGCGAGAAGAGACGCGAGAGTGCGGTTCTCAACGGACTGCTCTCCGAATCGCGCCGCGAACGGGGCATTCGCCCTTACGATCTTCCCATCGGCGGCGGCGATCGCGAGCGGCGTGGGCGAGAGGTCGAAGGCCGCGCCGAGCATCGCATTCTCTGATTTTGCCCGCGCAAGCCTTTCTTCCAGGCTGCGCGCGAGCGCGAGAGCGCTTTGCTCCGGACCCGCCGCGAGAAATTCCCGGCCGTGCAGCAGCGTCGTAGGACGCTCCTCCGCCGACTCAGTCGATTCGGCAAAGACGGTCCCCGTCCCCTGCCCAAGACTCCCTTCCCGGAGCGCCCGCGCGATTTCGTCAAAAGCCAGACGCTCGCTCGAACTGAGCGCCTCCCTCGCGTCCGAATTGACGCGCGCGGACGCGGGCGCGCGCAGCATCACGACATTGTCGGCCTGCCGCTCGGCGGAAGCTTCATGGGGATCCCCACGAGAATCGATCGCCTCCTGCGGCTGAACCGCGCGAGCGCGTTCGATATGCAGCACCCCATAGCCCTGATAGCCGAGAAACCGCCGGGCCGCGTCGGTCATCGGCAGCGCGCCGAGCGTCGTCGGCACGCTTCCGATATTGTCCTCTAGCGGCCACGCGACCTCGACGCCGCTCCAGGCCCGGCGGGAAGCGCAGGCGCGCGCAAATGCGGGCTCGAGCGAAAGCGCATGCGACGCGTCTGGAACCGACCGGCCAAGGATATCGGCGGCGGCTTCGCCGACGACGCCGGCGAGCGCGTGCGTCAGGTGGATAAAGCGCCCCTCCGAGTCGGTCTTCCACAAAAAGCGCGGCGGACGCGCGCCGTGCCGCGCTGCAAGACTGCGGCGGAGCGCCGCAGTCTCTTCACTGACCTCCGCTTCGCTCCAGACGTTGGGCGCGCGGCGAACTCCAGCAGGCGCATCCGCGCGAACGCCGAGCGCGGCGATGACGAAACAGGAACCGCAGTCGGGATCGAGGCTGCGGCAGAGAAAAGTGACGGTCTGCGCCTCGCCGGAAACATGGAAGCGCAGTCGCTCGAGGCGAAGATTCCGACCGTGACGCAATTCGCCGACGAGTCCGGCCAGCCGCTGCGCCCCGGGGTCGTCGCTGCGAAACAGGCGCTCGGTCAAAAGTTCAGCGTCTTCGCCGAAGACCGCCCGCGCCGAATCGTTCAGAAACGTGATACGCAACGGATCGCCGTTCACCGCCACGACCGGCGCGCCTGAAGCGTCGAGTGCGGCAAAAACGGGGTCAGCCGCGACGCAAGCGGCTGCGCGCGCGCGCTCTTCCAGGTCCTGCTCCGAACCGCCCATTTGACTTACCGCCTCAACCGACGGTCTCGCTCGCCGCGCGCTTCTCAGGCGTCTCGCCGGCTCGACGCGAACGGATAACCGAATTTAATCGCGGCTGATTGCAAGGTCTACGATCGTCGTGCGTCTTTCATAGTATTTCTGCGTAATTCTCATCTGGAGATTGCGAGCTGCTGCGGCGCACAAAATTGTTGCATCGCAGCATAAAATCCGGCAGGATGGTTCGACTCGCCGCATCGCCGTTGAGCTTGGCGTGACTCGGGTAAGATATGGCTTAGCGCGGCGTTTCCTGAATTTTCACGGCACGGAGGTGCGTCATGGTCGAATCGATCTATCAAATTCCCACCGAGGTCCGCGATTTCGCGGAGAAGAGCGTCGAGCAGGCGCGCAAGGCCTTCGAAGGTTTCGCCGGAGCGGCGCAGAAGGCGCTCGATACGCAGGCGGACATGCCGTTCGGCCTGCCGAGCGCCAAGGACGTGAGCGCCAAGGCCCTGTCTTTCGCCGAGGCGAACGTCAACGCCGCCTTCGATCTGGCCCAGAAGCTCGTCCACGCCAAGGACCCGCAGGAAGTCTTCAAGCTTCAATCGGAGTTCGTGCAGGCCCAACTCCAGACGATTCAGGAGCAGACCAAGGAGCTTGGCGCGTCCTTCCAGCGCGCGACGACCAAGTCCTAACGGGGAGAAGCTCAATGGCGAATCCGCAGAACAGTTCCCCAAAACCCAAGACCCCCGAAGCAAAGCGCGCGCTGCCCAGCGTTCCGGAGACGGAAGCGGCGCCGACGACGAGCGAAGCTGTGAGCGCAGAACCAGCCTCGCCGCCAGTCGAAGCGGTCACGCCGCCCGTCGTCCAGGCGCCGTCGACCGCCCTCGCGATCGCCGTGGAGATGACGTCGTCAGGAGCCAAGGCCGAGGATTTCGACCCCACGCTCTGGTCGCAGAAGTCGATCGACCTCTGGGCCGAAAACGCGACGGCGCTCCTCGATTTCACTGAGCGGCTCGCCGGCGCCAAGACGCTCGACGAGGTGACGAGCCTTCAGTCGCGCTTCGTAAGCGAACGGTTCGACGCTCTGCTGCGGCAATCGAACGAGCTGATGACGCTGGCGCAGCGTCTGCTCAATATCTCGATCGCGCCGCTCTATGGCGCGCGCACGGCGTAACGCGTCATGTGAGTCCTGTGAGGCGTAAAGCGTAATTCGAGTTCCTGCGAGGAGCGCCGCGGCGAATGGGCTGCGGCGCTCCTTGCTTTACAGCGTTGCGACGATCAAGGCGCGCAGCGCCGGCGTCGCGTCAGGCATCACCCCGGTCCAGTCGCGGAACGCCGGGCGCGCCTGATGCAACAGCATTCCCAGCCCGTCCACAGGCGTCGCGCCATGCGCGCGCGCGGCGGCCAGCAGCGGCGTTTCCAGAGGCGCATAAACGATGTCGGCGACGAGCGCCGACTTCGACTTCGGCAATGCGCTGAGCGATAGATCCAGCGGAGGCTGGCCGACCATCCCCTGACTCGTCGCATTGACGACAAGTCCCGCGCCGGCAAGCCCCGCCTCACGTTGGCTCCACGGCAAGGCCGACACGCGCGGTCCGAAGTCCGCGGCGAGAATCTGCGCCCGCTCGAGGGTGCGGTTGAACAGCCGAATCTCCTGCGCGCCGGCGTCGAGCAGACCGTGAACGATGGCGCGCGCCCCGCCGCCCGCGCCGATGACGACGCAGGGCGCGCTCGCGGCGCGCCAGCCAGGAACCGCCTCATGAAGCGACGCGATGAACCCATAGCCGTCGTAGTTATGCCCGGTCAGTTCGCCGTTCTTCTCGACGACGACGCAATTGACGGCGCCGATTCGCGCCGCCGACTCATCGACATGATCGACAAACCGGAGCGCCGTCTCCTTATGCGGAATCGTGAGATTGCACCCGGCGAAGCCGAGCGCCGGCATGGCGCGCAACGCCGCCTCGAGCCGGCCCGGTTCGACCGGCAGCGGCGCATAGCAGCCCTCGACGCCATATTGCGCGAACCAGTGATTGTGAATCTTCGGCGAGCGCGAATGCGCGATTGGCCAGCCCATCACGCCGGCGAGCACGAAACCATGGCTTTGTGTCACGTCGTCTCTCCCGGTCACGCGTCAGGGGCGACGGAAAATCCCGCACCGCAAAACTCGACAAGCGCGGCTTCATTCGCGCCCTCCTCGCGCAGCGCATCGACTCGCGCGAGCTTCGGCCCACGCCGCGCCGCGAGGATAAGCGCGTCGAGCGCCGGGCGCGGACCGGAGACGACCGCCTCGACCGCGCCGTCGCGACGGTTGCGCGCCCAGCCGTTAAGATCGAGCGCAAGCGCCTCGCGGACGAGGAAAGCGCGATAGCCGACGCCCTGCACGCGGCCTTCGACGAAGAGACGTATGATCTCCCGATCGCTCATGATTCTACCGAGATATTGTCGATGAGCCGCGTCGCGCCGAGCTTCGCCGCCGCGAGCAGGCGGATCGGACCCTCCCCGAGAGTTGCGACCGGCGCCAGCGTCTGGGCATGGCGGGCTTCGAGATAGTCGATTTCGAACCCGACATCCGCAACCGCGGCGCGGGCTGCGTCGGTGGCAGCGCCGACGTTCTCGCCGCTCAGGATTCGACGCGCCGCTTCGCTCAACGCGCCATGCAAGGCCTTCGCGCGCTCGCGTTCATCGCGGGAGAGATAGACATTGCGCGAGGACATGGCGAGGCCGTCGGTCTCGCGCAGAGTCGGCGCGCCGAGAACTTCGGTCGCGATGTCGAGATCGCGCGCGAGGCGTTTGATCACCAGCAGCTGCTGATAATCCTTCTCGCCGAAGACGGCGACATCGGCCTGCGCCTGATTGAGCAGTTTCGTCACGACCGTCGCCACGCCGGAAAAATGCGTGGGTCGGAAACGATCTTCGAGACCGGCCGTCGCCGGCCCTTCCAGGATCACCTTCGTCGAAAAGCCCGGTGGGTAGATTTCGTCGACCGCAGGCGCGAAGACGAGATCCGCCGCGACGCCCGCCAGCCTGTCGACGTCCGCCGCAAGCGTGCGCGGATAGCGCGCGAAGTCTTCATTGGGGCCGAACTGCGCGGGATTGACGAAAATCGTGACGACGACGCGGTCGGCCGCCCGACGCGCCGCTTCGACCAGCGACAGATGACCGGCGTGCAGCGCGCCCATCGTCGGCACAAGGCCGATACGCTCGCCGGCGGCGCGACGCGCGCGAACGTAGCGACGCAGTTCGTCGATCGCGTTGACGACAGGAACCTGTGCATTCATGAACCGCGCCCCGACTGCCGGATGGAAGGCAAGCTCGTCAGATAATCGATATAGACGCCGGGCAGAGCTTGCGCGCGCGCCGCGGCGATGACCTCCTCGAAGTAGACCCGCGAGGCCGCGCCGAGGTCCGGCCGCGCGCCGACATAGACGAGCGCCCGCGCCGAGCCCGCCGGCTCGCGCAGAATGAGGAGATTTTTCTTGGCGTAAAGTCCATGGGCGACGTCTTCGTAGCGATCGAGCGCGGCGACGTCGCCGACCGCGACGTCCCACAGCACGCCATGAACGCTCATGCGGCGGTCCGGCGCGACGCTGACAAAGCCGGATGGCATCAGAACCGTCCTGAAGCCGGCGAGCCGCCCCCGCCCGATCAGCCGCGACCGCGGACAGCGCGCCGCCATCGCGGCGGCGTCCATATTTGAGCCATAGGCGAAGTAGAGCGGCACGCGCAAATCCCGGTCGCGAAAAGGACGACGCGTGCTATATCACGACCGACGCGGAAGGGTGGCCGAGTGGTTTAAGGCACCGGTCTTGAAAACCGGCGTGGGGGCAACTCCACCGTGGGTTCGAATCCCACCCCTTCCGCCAGAATCAACAAGTTGAGCGAGAACGGAGCGCGCGCACGTTGCGCACGCGACGCATAGGGAAACGGTTCGCTCAGACACAAGAGTCGGCACAGTCTGTTCGCTCCGCGTTCTAGATCGTACGCCTACGGCAGCGATCTGAGGCTCTCGTCTTCATTCCGACGACGCGCGACAGCGCAAAATGAGGTGGCGTCTTCCTCGACGTAATTGGTAAGCAAACATGAGAGACCACGCTTGGCAGACCAGCGGCAACGCTGCACGCAAGAACGAAAGTCGGTTCCCAGATCGTTAGGTCAAGATCGTCAGCCGGGAGCTGGGCGCCTGCGCATATGCGCGCGACCGGATCTCTTGGCCAACGCGAACGTGAAATCGTGCTCCAACTTTTCTGGTGCGGTTCCGGGGCGGAACGAGTTGGTCTGCCGTTTCTTGATCGTGCTCGTCTCGCCGTCGCGAAGCGGCTTGACCATGAATTCCGTTAAGCCGTCTTCGAGCGATTTGGAGATCCCCGCGAACAGTTCTGCCTTGTCGAGAAGAGTTCCCCCGATTCGAACGACAATATGCGACTCCTTATGGAGAAGCGATGCGGAGCCATCCCACACCTCCGTCAGGAACCTCCAATACAAATCCTGTCGGGTGTGTCGGTCATCTCGATGCAGGCGCGCCACCGGCTTGGGGGGAGGGGCTCCAAAGAACCATAGGCGAAGCCATTGGTCCTCCGCGTAATCGGTCGTGTCGAGATAAGGCGGAGACGTCAATACCAAAGAGACTTTGCCGCAATGTTCCTCCAGCAAGCTCGATGCCTTCCTGGAATCACCTAGGTGTATAGCTGGATCGGATTCTTATTGAAGACGGCGGGTTCGGCTTTCCAGATTTTGCAGACATATTCATGAGGCGTCAGGCCTCGCAGGGTCTTCAGCCGTTTCGCAAAATTATAGGCGGCCATGAAGGCTGCGAGATGCTCACGCAACTGGTT
>JBPFDX010000022.1:0-7314 GCA_051061385.1 Methylocystis sp. | reverse complement strand
TATCCCAGTTGCAAGGGGGTGGCCCCGATCACCTCCACGCTCGAATAACTCGTGCTCTGGGCAAAAGATTGAATGCTACCCGGTAGGGACGCACAGAAGGTTGCAGCAAGTCGCAACTGTCTCGCGAATCGCGATTTCATCCGTTCCCTCGACCGGCCACCGAAAATGATGAATTGCTGACCGTGTTTTTTATATATGTTATTGTGTTTATTGGTAGATGAGGTTCGCTACCGCCGTTCCCCCCGACTGAACTCGTTGGCCTTTTTTACCCTTTCGATGGCGTTGTCCCTCAGACGACTGAAGCCGCAGCAGGAAAGTGAATGACCTTCCGGCCTTCTGAATGGCCCTGCCGAAAAGGCAAGGCCATTCAGTGCGGTCACGCCGCCGACGGCCAGACGCGGCTCTGAAAGACCTCGTCGACCGGCGTGTAAAAGACGTGGTTCGCATAATTGCTGATCGTCTTGACGCTGATGGCGAGGATGATTCCGAGAATATTTCTCTCGCTGTATCCCGCAGAGAAAAATGTTTGTGCCTCGGCCTCGTTTGGACGCCCTCGCTTTTCGAGCATGATCCGCGTGAACTCAGCGAGCGCCCCCAGCTTGACGTCGGGAATTGGCCGGCCGTCGCGGATGGCCTCTGTCACTGCGGGCGGAACCTTCGACATCTTGTCGGCGACAAAGCTGTGCGCCGCCATGCAGTAGTGGCATTCGTTCCAGCGGCTGATGACGAGAAAGATCACCTCTTGCTCAACGGGAGTGAATCCGCATTCCTCACGAAAGGCCGCATAGCCGGAAGAATATGCTTCGTATAGCGCCGGCTCATTGGCCATGGCGCCGTACATTTTTGGCGTGAACCCCATTTGTCTTTTGGCGGATTCGAGCAGGCTCCGGGCTTTTCCAGTCGCCGTCTCGATCGTGAGGAAGGGGAGGTCCTTGATTCGATATGTGTTGCTCATTGAGTTCTCTCCCCGATTAACGATTCGCCAGACGACGAAGATCGGCGTCCGTCATGGGCCGGCCGCCGACCCCCCAGGCGCCGGGGGCCACGTCCTCCACGATGACCCAGGTCACATCCCTCAGGCCCTCGCCTTCCACGGCCAGAACAGCCTCCGCCACCTTCGAGATGAGTTCCTTCTTCTGATCGGACGTCAGATAGCCGCCGATTCCCTTGATGTTGACGAGTGGCATGTCGCTGCTCCTTCGGTTTAGCGTCGATGGAGCAATATCCACAGGTAATTGCAATTTGTGCAAGTAGGCACTAATAATAGCGATAGTGTCTGTTTTGATACCATTGGAGCCGGCATGAGGAAACAGCGACATCAAACCTACACATGCTGCCCCCTCGAAGCGGCGCTGGACGTCATGGGAAGCAAATGGAAGGCGACGATTCTCTTTCGCCTTCTCGATGGCACAAGGCGTTTCAATGAACTTCGCAGGCTTATGCCGAATGTTACGCAGAGGATGCTGACCCTTCAGCTACGCGAACTCGAAGCCGACGGCATGATCCTACGTAAGGTTTTCGCCGAGGTGCCTCCCAAGGTGGAATACTCTCTGTCCGATCTCGGTAGGACATTAGAGCCGTTGCTGCGGGAGCTGTATCAATGGGGCCAAACGCACATACAGCGACAACTGCCTGAGGCCAGTCCGGAGCCCGCCTCAATCTCGATTGAAAAGAAAGTACGCCGCCAAAAAAGGTGATGGCGGCTCGCAGCATTTTGTCTGCTTGAATGCCTGCGCTGGCCGCCGGCCTCACGACAATGACTTCCTCGTCATCGCGGAGCTGACCAGTAGCGTTTCTCGCCTTTCGAGAAGAGATCGATTGGTGCTCAATCTGACCCGCTCGTGGCGCGAATGATGACGCGCCGTCGCTGGATCCGTTTGTGTCCGTGGCAGGTCATATAATGAACGCGCCGTCTTGCGCCTAACTTTCGATATCGCGCGAATGTGGTAGCGGTTTCGCAGCGTAATGTCGCGCCGCATCGTAGGAGAATACTTGTATAAAATATTGAAATAGCAGCCTAAACGTAGTTCATGGTAGCGGAGGAGGGACTCGAACCCCCGACACAAGGATTATGATTCCTCTGCTCTAGCCGACTGAGCTACTCCGCCCCAAGCCGCGTGAGCGGTCTCGAAGAATTTGCGATATAGGTCGCCGTCCCCGCGCAAGTCAAGGCTGCGAAACCGCGCCGAACCCCTGTTCGCATCAGAGCGGTCGACGCTTCGCGCGCAGTCGGCGGCTCGGGGCGTTAAGCGGCCAGAGCGGAAGCCTTTCCTTTGTGCGCGCGGCGTGCGACAAGCCGGCGAAGCCCCCACGGTCGGCCGGTCTGTCGCGGGCCGACAGTTCGCCTTGCTCGAAGGTTCCGGGTAGCGCGCCCATGTCGGTCAGACATCCCATTATCTCCATCACCGGCTCGTCGGGCGCCGGCACCAGCTCGGTCAAGGCGACGTTCGAGCAGATCTTCCGCCGCGAGCGCATCGAAGTCGCCTATGTCGAGGGCGACAGCTTCCATCGCTACGATCGCCACGAAATGAAGGCGAAGCTCGCGGAGGCGCAGGGGGCCGGCAATTACAATTTCAGCCACTTCGGTCCCCACGCCAATCTGCTGCAAGAACTCGAGACGCTGTTTCGCCAATATGGCGAGACAGGCTCGGGCCGCTACCGCCATTACGCCCATGACGAGAACGAGGCGGCGCGGCTCGGCGTGCCGCCGGGGACGTTTACCGCGTGGGAGGAGCTCCCGGCCAATACCGACGTGCTGTTCTATGAGGGCCTGCACGGCGCCGTCGTCACCGACGACGTCAATGTCGCGCGCTACGCCGACCTCAAGATCGGCGTCGTCCCGGTGATCAATCTGGAATGGACCCAGAAGCTGCACCGCGACCGGCACTCTCGCGGCTATACGACGGAGGCCGTCACCGAGACGATTCTGCGGCGCATGCACGATTATGTGCATTATATTTGCCCCCAGTTTTCGGAAACTGACATAAACTTTCAGCGCGCGCCGACGGTCGACACCTCCAATCCTTTCGTCGCCCGTTCGATTCCGACGCCCGATGAATCGATCGTCGTCATCCGCTTTCGCGACCCCCGGGGGGTGGACTTCCCCTATCTTGTGTCGATGATCGCTGGAAGCTGGATGTCGCGCGCAAATTCCATCGTAATTCCGGGCAATAAGCTCGATCTCGCGATGCAGCTGATCCTCACGCCGAGGATCCTCGAACTGGTCAGACGCAAGAAAGGCGTGACGTGAACGACACTATACTGACGGCGGCCAAGGAAACTTCAGCGGCGGGCGCGGCAGCCGATCCGCGCCGCGACGCCAACGCCATCCGCGCCCTGGCGATGGACGCGGTCGAAAAGGCGAAATCCGGCCATCCCGGCATGCCGATGGGCATGGCCGACGTCGCGACCGTGCTTTTCCAGCGCTTCATGAAGTTCGACGCCGCCCGGCCGGACTGGCCGGACCGCGACCGTTTCGTGCTCTCGGCGGGGCACGGGTCCATGCTGCTTTACGCGCTGCTCTACCTCCTCGGCTATCCGGGCATGGGCCGCAAAGAGCTCGAGAACTTCCGTCAGCTCGGTTCGCCGACGGCGGGCCATCCGGAATATGGCCACGCCGCCGGCATCGAGACGACGACCGGTCCGCTCGGCCAGGGGCTCGCCACCGCGGTCGGCATGGCGATCGCGGAGCGGCTCGCCGCGGCCCGTTTCGGCGACGATCTCGTCGACCATTTCACTTATGTGATCGCCGGCGACGGCTGTCTCATGGAGGGCGTCAGCCATGAGGCGATCGATCTCGCCGGTCACCTGAAGCTTTCGAAGCTGATCGTCTTCTGGGACGACAATTCCATCTCGATCGACGGGCCGACGAGTCTGGCGACCTCGATGGACCAGATTGCGCGCTTCGCCGCCGCCGGCTGGCACGTCGCCCCTGTCGACGGCCATGATCCCGGGGCGGTCGCGCAGGCGATCGCCGCCGCGCAGGCCGATTCCCGGCCATCGCTGATCGGCTGCCGGACGGTGATCGGCTATGGCGCGCCGACCAAGCAGGGCAAGGAGAGCTGCCACGGCGCGCCGCTCGGCGCGGCGGAGATCGACGCCGTGCGCGAAGCGCTTGTCTGGCCGCACGCGCCGTTCGAACTGCCCGACGAGGTGCTGCAGGGCTGGCGCGCGGCGGGACGGCGCGGCGCAAAGGCGCGGGAAGACTGGGAGGCGCGACGCGCCGCTTCGCCGAAGGGCGCCGCCTTCGACGCCTTCATGAAAGGCGACGTCGGGGCGGAGGTCGCCAAGCCGCTCGCCGAGTTCCGTGCGACGCTCGCCGCGGAGAAGCCGAAAGTCGCCACGCGCAAATCTTCGGAAATGACGCTCGGGATCATCAACGGCGCGACGCAGGCGACGATCGGCGGCTCGGCGGACCTCACGCATTCGAACTTCACCATCACCAAGGGGATGGGGGAGGTCGCGCCGGGCGATTTTTCCGGCCGCTACATCCATTATGGCGTTCGCGAATTCGGGATGGCGGCGGCCATGAACGGGATCGCGCTGCATGGCGGCTTCGCCCCCTATGGCGGCACCTTCCTGGTTTTCTCCGATTACGCGCGCGGCGCGATCCGCCTCTCGGCGCTCATGGGCCTGCGCGTCATCTATGTGCTCACCCATGATTCGATCGGCCTTGGCGAGGACGGGCCGACGCATCAGCCGATCGAGCATCTCGCGGCGTTGCGCGCGATGCCGAATCTCAACGGCTTCCGCCCCGCCGACGCCATCGAGACCGCCGAATGCTGGGAGCTGGCGCTCGCCAGCGCCCACATGCCGTCGGTCCTGAGCCTGTCGCGGCAGAACCTGCCGACTCTCGAGCGGCCGGTCGGCGAAAACCTCTCCGCCAGGGGCGGCTATGTGCTGCGCGAAGCCGCCGGCAAGCGCGATGCGACGCTGCTCGCAACGGGATCCGAGGTTGAAATCGCCCTCGCAGCGGCCGACATTCTGGGGGCGCAAGGAATCAAGGCCGCCGTGGTCTCCATGCCCTGCTGGGAGCTGTTCGAGGCGCAGTCCGAGGCCTATCGGGCCGAAGTTTTAGGCGCCGCGCCGCGCGTTGCGGTCGAGGCCGCGGCCCGGCTTGGCTGGGACCGCTGGCTCGGCGAGCGCGGCGCCTTCATCGGCATGAGCGGCTTTGGCGCCAGCGGTCCGGCGGCCGAGCTCTACAAGCATTTCGGAGTCACGGCCGAGGCTGTGGCTGACGCGGCCCGTACGCTAGTTAAGACGTAAGAGATAGCGGAGGCGACAAATGGCTCTCATCACCCTGCGGCAACTGCTCGATCACGCCGCCGAGCACGACTATGGCGTTCCGGCGTTCAACATCAACAATATGGAGCAGGGCCTCGCGGTGATGGAGGCGGCCGCGTCGGTCGACGCGCCGGTCATCATCCAGGCCTCGCGCGGCGCGCGCAGCTACGCCAACGACATCATGCTCGCCAAGATGATCGAGGCGCTTGCCGCGATCTGGCCGGACATTCCGCTCGTCATGCATCTCGACCACGGCAACGCGGAATCGACCTGCGCCAGCGCGATCCGCTTCGGCTTCACCTCGGTGATGATGGACGGTTCGCTGAAGGCCGATGGCAAGACGCCCGCCGATTACGACTACAATGTGCGCGTCACCCGTAATGTGGTCGAAATGGCGCATTGGGTCGGCGCTTCCGTCGAAGGCGAACTCGGCGTGCTCGGCTCGCTCGAGAGCGGCATGGGCGAGAAGGAAGACGGCCATGGCGCCGAGGGCAAGCTCTCGCACGATCAGCTCTTGACCGATCCGGCGCAGGCCGAGAATTTCGTCGCCCGCACCAAGGTCGACGCGCTGGCGATCGCCATGGGCACGTCGCATGGCGCCTATAAATTCTCGCGCAAGCCGGACGGCGCCATCCTGGCGATGAAGGTCGTCGAGGAAATCCATCGGCGCCTGCCCGGCACCCATCTCGTGATGCACGGCTCCTCGTCGGTGCCGCAGGAATTGCAGGACGCCTTCAACGCCGCCGGCGGCCAGATGCCGCAAACCTGGGGCGTGCCGGTCGCCGAGATTCAGCGCGGCATCAAATATGGCGTGCGCAAGATCAACATCGACACCGACAATCGCATCGCCATGACCGCGGCGATCCGCGACGTCCTCGGCAAGAACAAGGGCGAATTCGATCCGCGCAAATATCTGAAGCCGGCGATGGAGGCGATGCGCGCCGTCTGCAAGCAGCGCTATGAGGAGTTCGGCACGGCGGGACAGGCGTCGAAGATCAAGCCGATCCCACTCTCTGAAATGGCCAAGCGCTACGCCAGCGGCGCGCTCGATCCGCAGTTCGCCGGCAAGAAGGCGGCCGAGTAGGACGCCATGTCGAAGGTGATCATCGCGCCCTCCATTCTCTCAGCCGATTTCGCGCGGCTGGGCGAGGAGACGCGCTCGATGGCCGAGGCGGGCGCCGACTGGATTCATCTCGATGTGATGGACGGGCATTTCGTGCCCAACATCACCTTTGGGCCCGGCGTCATCGCCGCGCTGCGGCCGGTGACGACGCTGCCGCTCGACGTGCATCTGATGATTTCGCCGGTCGATCCCTATATCGCGGCCTTCGCGGAAGCGGGCGCCGACGTCATCACCATTCACGCCGAGAACGGGCCGCATCTGCATCGCTCGCTGCAGTCGATCCGCGCGCTAGGCAAGAAGGCGGGCGTGTCGCTTAACCCGGCGACGCATGAAAGCGCGCTGCAATATGTGCTCGACGACGTCGATCTCATTCTGGTGATGACGGTCAACCCCGGGTTCGGCGGGCAGAGCTTCATCCCCTCGCAGCTCGACAAGATCCGCGCCATACGCGAGATGATCGGACGTCGCGCCATCCGCATCGAGGTCGACGGCGGCGTTACGCCGCTGACGGCGCCGCAGATCGTCGAAGCCGGCGCCGACGCGCTCGTCGCCGGCTCGGCCGCCTTCCGGGGCGGGCAGGTCTGCTACGCCGATAACATCGCGGAATTGCGGCGCGCCGCGGCGAGCGCCGGCGCGATCGCGGTGTGATGCAATTTTCATCTGACCCCGCGACCGTCATTCCCGACGCGTCGGCCGGCAGTTGATTGTCGCGGCGGGGCGCGCTATCGCCTCACCTGCGTATTGGGGCGTCGCCAAGCGGTAAGGCAGCGGATTTTGATTCCGCCATACGGAGGTTCGAATCCTCCCGCCCCAGCCATGCATTCTCGGAAACTGAGACCGGACGTGGACTTTGGGAAAAGGGCCGGGAATTCGGGGCATTTGCGCGAGGAGCGGCGGCTCTGAGACTT